>NZ_JANIFO010000019.1:0-28282 GCF_040259625.1 Bacillus sp. B1(2022) | reverse complement strand
TATCGGCAATTGGCTGTTTAAAAGGTGTTTTGACCCCTGTCTCAAAAACGGGGGGCAGTCCCTCTAAGCGGGGCTGTTTTTATTGAGCAGTCTGCCGGTGAATATCGCCGGCAGGCTTTTTTGATCTTGCGGGAATAATCGGTTCGATTCCAGACAAAATAACAGCAAATACGATTGAAAGAAGGTCGCCATCATGGATATATTACTGGCTCTTCTCCCGGCTTTATTTTGGGGGAGCATCGTGTTATTTAACGTCAAATTAGGCGGCGGGCCTTACAGCCAGACGCTGGGAACGACAATCGGGGCGCTCATCGTTTCGTTTGTGCTGTATCTGTTTGTCCACCCGGTGCTGTCTGGGCGCATTTTTATTGTCGGCATCATCTCGGGGCTGTTTTGGTCGCTCGGCCAAAGCAATCAGCTTAAAAGCATACAGCTGATGGGCGTTTCAAAAACGATGCCGATATCAACGGGCATGCAGCTCGTCTCGACTTCTTTGTTCGGTGTGATCGTATTCAAAGAATGGTCAACCCCGATCGCGATTACGCTGGGTATTCTCGCCCTTATTTTTATCATCATCGGGATTGTGCTCACATCTTTAGAAGATAAAAAGGGGCGGGCGGACGGAGAACCGGGAAACTTAAAAAAAGGCATTGTCATCCTGCTGATCTCCACGCTCGGTTATTTGGTCTATGTCGTTGTGGCCCGGCTGTTCGGCGTATCCGGATGGTCAGCGCTTCTGCCGCAGGCGATCGGGATGGTCATCGGCGGGCTGCTCCTGACGTACAAGCATAAACCGTTTAATAAGTACGCCCTCAAGAACATTCTGCCAGGAATCATCTGGGCGCTCGGGAATATGTTTCTGTTCATCTCACAGCCGCGCGTCGGAGTCGCGACAAGTTTTTCCCTCTCTCAAATGGGGATCGTCATCAGCACGCTCGGCGGAATCTTCATTCTCCGTGAGAGCAAAACGAAGCGTCAGCTGGTCGCCATTGCCATCGGGATTATCCTGATCATTGTGGCCGCGGTATTCTTAGGCGTTGCGAAATCAAATTCATAACAAATGCAGGAGGTTTGAACATGTACACGGATTTAAAAGGAAAAGTCGTTGCCATTACGGGAGCTTCATCAGGATTAGGAAAAGCGATGGCGATCCGCTTCGGACAGGAGCAGGCGAAAGTCGTGGTTAACTACTATAGTAATGAAAAAGACGCCCAAACCGTTAAAGAAGAGATTCAAAAAGCGGGAGGCGAAGCGGTCATCATTCAAGGCGACGTCACAAAAGAAGAAGATGTCAAAAACATCGTGCAGACCGCGGTGAAGGAATTCGGCACATTGGATGTCATGATCAATAACGCCGGTATGGAAAATCCGGTTCAGTCGCATGAAATGCCGCTCAAAGACTGGAACAAAGTCATCAATACCAATCTGACCGGCGCTTTCTTAGGAAGCCGCGAAGCCATTAAATATTACGTAGAGAATGATATTCAAGGAAACGTCATTAACATGTCAAGCGTACATGAAATGATTCCATGGCCTCTGTTTGTTCACTACGCGGCGAGTAAAGGCGGCATCAAATTGATGACGGAAACGCTGGCGCTTGAGTACGCGCCGAAGCGCATCCGTGTCAACAACATCGGGCCGGGAGCCATCAATACGCCGATCAACGCGGAAAAATTTGCGGATCCCGTTCAGAAAAAAGATGTGGAAAGCATGATTCCGATGGGATATATCGGTGAGCCGGAAGAAATCGCGGCTGTCGCCGTCTGGCTTGCTTCAAAGGAATCAAGCTACGTAACCGGCATTACGCTGTTTGCTGACGGGGGAATGACCAAATATCCGTCATTCCAGGCAGGCCGCGGATAAGAAAAAAAGCGATCGCAGGCTCTTTAGAGCCGGATCGCTTTTTGCTTACGCGCGTTTTTTCTTTACAAGCGCCGCGATGGAAAGGATAATCGCCGCAGCTGACAGAACGATGGCTGCAATATCAAGCGCTGATACGCCGGATTTGCTTTCTTCGTTTGACTGTTCAGCTCCGTGCGCATCCGTCACGCTGGCCGATTTCGTGATTTTCGTAATCGAGTGGGGCGTGTCGGCTTTCTCATCACCCGTCCATTCTACAATGCTGCCGTCTTTGTAATATTGGTAAGCGTCCCAAGCGGCATCTCCGCTCTTTTCAGGATTTTTCGCAACGAACGTGAACTGCTGGAATTGGCCGGGCTGGATGCCGCCGTCCTTTGCTTCCCAAGTGACGGAGACCGCTTTGTCATCATGTTTGGATACGGATGTTTTCCAGCCCGGAATCGGCTGATATTGCTGAAATTCAACGCCGGCGGGCATTTTCAGCACGACTTTCGTTGTCGGCTCATTCTTTTCCACAGGCACTTTCATCGTGTACGTTTCCCAAGAACCGGCCGCGGATTCCGCGGGTTTGACTGAGACGTGGGCGCTTGCTGCCGCCGTAAAACCGACGAGTGACAGGGTCACGGCGGATATGAATAATAAAGCCTTTTTTTTCAACATGAGATACACTCCTTAGTTTGTCGTTGAGAATATTTGGTTGATTTCATTAAAATCGTTTGTCAGCCCGTGGACTTTGATCTTCCAGTTTCCCTTTTCGGTGATGGACAGGTTGGCGGCTTCAAATGTGCCTTCCTTCGTCTTCTTCAAATCAAAGGTGCTTTCATGCTGTTTGCCGCTGAAGCCCGTCTGGTAAACAGTGACCGTAAATTGCTGAATGTCTTTTACCAAGCTGCCGTTGTGATCGGTGACAATGACTTGAAATTCATTTTTACCCGGCTGGTTCGGCGTAATGTGCAAGGACAGGGTTTCCCCGTTTCCGATCGTTTCTGAGCCGTTAAAAGGCAATGGCGCAGGCGGCGGCGGGCTGGGCAGGCTTGTGAAGACGGCGGTTGTAAATAACACCGCGATGCCTAGTGCCCATTCGGCCTTTATCGTTGCGCTGATGCTCCTTTTTCTGCTGAACTTCGTTATCCATACGTGAACGGCGCCGAGCACAAGCATGATGACAAACAGTCCGATTTTCAAAAGGAGCGTCTTACCGTAAGCGGTGTGAAAGAGTGAATCAAACGTGCGGATAATGAAAAATCCGTTCAGCACACCTGAAAATAACAGCACACCGACAGAGGCGAACGCCCAAGGAGAAAACCGTCTGACCGTTTCCCAAGCGATGGTTTTATCGGTTTTTCTCCACTCTGATGAAAGAAGCAGCACAAGCGCGGCGATACCGCCCATCCATACAGACGCGGCCGATAAATGGAGAAAGTCCATCGCGATGCCGACCGCTTTTTCGTCAATGACCGCCGCATGCCCGGCGAATGCTTTTGCCAAAAGCGAAGCGAAGAAGAACAACAGCGGCGCCGTCCAGTACGCAAATGACCGGAATGCTTTCTTCTTCAACAGCGGGATCATGGACAGGGCGAGCAGGATAAATAAGCTGATCTGGATCATCCAGACGTACCCGCCTGCCGTTTTCAGAAGCGTTTCTTTTACATAGTCCGGCTGGAACGCGGCGCTCCAAGCGCCGCCCGCGTTTTCTTTCGTCTGGATCGGGAGCTGGCAGATAAGCGCGAGCCCCGTTACACATAAAGAAATCACGAGCAGCTTTACAGTTCGTTTTGCTTTTGATGAATCTTTATTATTTCTGTACCAAAACAGATGGAAAAAAGCCGTGCCGATAAACAGGGAGAGAGCGGTGTACAAAATACCGCGGTCGATGGCCGCTTCGGGATGAAGCGCCGCTTGCGATGATGTCTGCTCCTGAAGTTCTCCGCCGGCTTTTCCGACACTGAAAGGGATGACGCCGGATACCGGATGTCCGTCGGCCGATACCGCGTTCCATTCCGCTCTGTAAATATCATGCGGCAGGTTTTTTTTCAATGCCGCGGTCATGATGCGGGCATCATTTTTTTGAATCACCGTTTTGCCCGCGTCGACCCGTTCGCCGGATGAATTATAGACCTTAATGGAGTGGAAGCCTTCTTCAATCTGTTCATTAAACTCAATTTCAATCTGCTTCGGCGCTTGTTTTAATTCGCTGTTCTCACCCGGATTTGAGTTTGTGATGTAGGCGTGGGCGAAGCTTGTTTTCGGAATCAAAACAAGGAACAGCAAAAAGATGAGCCAGCGTTTGTTCTGTCTCATGGATGATGACACCGCCTTCCGGTTGGTTGTTGTTATGTCTTGCTGCAGGTGCATCCCTTCTGCCTGTCGTGTAAGATGATGTCCGCCGCCTCGTCAAAGGTGCAAATGACCCCGCCGAATCCTTTTTGAAACCGTTCTGCGTAATCAAGCGTTGAGAAGGGAATCGCCTGAGGCCGGCAGCATTGAAGGTCAATATCGGCATGGACTAAAAAGTATGCGGAAGCGGCCGTCAGCGTCGTCTGGAGAAGAAAATCTTTACAAATGACGTGGGACACTTCTTCCTTTTTATCCTCATACCGCAAAATCGCGCAATGAATGCAGCACATCTGCTCAACGGCTTGTGAAACGGTAATAAGCTGAACAGAATACGAATGCTGAATCGGCCGCAGGCAATAGCCGCATTGATTGGCGCTTCGTTCTGAAGCGGGAGGGAGGGTAATGCCGCCGGGTGTCCGGATAATCCGGTTTGCATCCGCCAGCTGATTGACGTCTCTGTACACGGTCATCTCGGAGACGCCGAATCTCTCGCTTATGTCAGAGATTTTCAGCGCGCCCTCTTCTTTCAGCCATTCAAGCAAGGTTTGCTGTCTGTGAATCGGAAGCAATTCTGCATCCTCCTTTTTATGATGCGAATGAGTGATGAACCTCCCTCTAAGAGTAGATGTTTTCACAAATGCACACAAGAGCCTGATGATAAAATATGTGAAAAAATGTTGAACAATCACAAATGTAAAAGACGTAGTCAGACTCTGTTATAATAGAAGAGTTGAATGGAGGAATAAACATGAAAGAAACGACCTGCCCGAACTGCGGCAAGCCGATTACAGGCGACATGGTCAGATCATCCATGATCCCGTGCCAGTTTCAGTGCGGGCATTGCCATGTGAAATTGCGTGAATATAAAGTATCAGCTCCGATTATGGCTGCGGCCATTGCGATTACGGTGCTTTTGATTTATCTTGTGCAGATGGCCAGAACCGCCGTCATGCCGATGTTTCCGGCAGCGCGGTATGTGCCGGCCGCCATTTTCGCACTCGTATGTGCGTATCCGGTGTTTATTGTCAGTGAGCGGCTCATTGCCAAACTCGTCGTCACAAAAGGACACATTATATACAGAAAGCGGTAAGACACCTTTGATGAGGTGTCTTTTTTTGTTAAGGAGTTGTCACAGTCTCTGTGCCAAACTCCTCTTTACTTTTCATTGAATGGGGATTGTAAGCGTTTTATGATGAAGACACAGGGGAGAGAGAAACCCCGTGTCTTATTTATTTTCATCTGAAGGCAAGCAAACAGGGAGGGAATGAACATGCAGCAAGAACAGCAAGCTGGCATGAAAGTGAAGATACAGCGGTTCGGCAGTTATTTAAGCGGTATGATCATGCCGAATATCGGCGCATTTATCGCATGGGGAATTATCACCGCGCTGTTTATTCCTGCGGGATGGTTTCCGAATCCGCAGCTGAATACATTGGTAAGCCCGATGATTACGTATCTACTGCCGCTTTTAATCGCATATACGGGCGGAAAAATGATTTACGATCACCGCGGGGGAGTCGTCGGAGCGACGGCGGCCATCGGAGTCATTGTCGGAGCGGACATTCCGATGTTCTTAGGGGCAATGATTATGGGGCCTTTGGGCGGTTATCTCATTAAACAATTAGACCGTGTGTTTAAAGATAAAGTCAGACAGGGTTTTGAAATGCTGATCAACAACTTCACGGCGGGAATTATCGGAGCTGTGCTGACGATTATCGCGTTTTATGCGATCGGCCCGGTCGTCCTGTCTCTTAACAAATTGCTGGCGGCAGGTGTGGAAGTCATTGTCCACGCGAATTTGCTGCCGATTGCAAGCGTTTTCGTAGAACCGGCGAAAGTTCTGTTCCTGAATAACGCGATCAACCACGGCATTTTAAGTCCGATCGGAATCGAGCAGGCCGCCAAAGCGGGTAAATCCATTCTGTTTTTAGTGGAAGCGAACCCCGGGCCGGGACTCGGTATTTTACTGGCATATATGTTCTTTGGGAAAGGCTCTTCAAGATCGACGGCTCCGGGAGCGGCGATCATTCATTTCTTCGGGGGGATTCATGAAATCTATTTCCCTTACATCTTAATGAAACCGATGCTGATCCTCGCGGCGATCGCCGGGGGAGCGAGCGGACTGCTTACATTCTCGATCTTTAACGCGGGTCTTGTCGCCGCATCATCTCCGGGAAGCATCATCGCCATTTTAGCGCTGACGCCGAAAGGAAGCTACCTCGGCGTGCTGACGGGCGTCATCGTTGCCGCGGCCGTATCGTTTATCGTCTCGGCGTTTATTCTGAAATCGTCTAAAGCGGGCGAAGAAGATTTGACAGCCGCGGCGGAAAAAATGCAGGAAATGAAAGGCAGGAAAAGTGAAGCGGCGGCCGCGTTGGCAGACAAAGAGGAAGAGCCGGAAAACAGCGCCGCTGATATTTCCGCCGACCAAGTCAGCCGCATTATCTTCGCGTGTGACGCGGGTATGGGATCGAGCGCAATGGGCGCCTCCATTTTAAGAAACAAAGTGAAAAAAGCAGACCTGGATATTGATGTGACAAATACGTCGATCAATAATCTGCCGAATGACGCGGATATCGTCATTACGCATAAGGACCTGACTGACCGCGCGAAAGCGAAGCTGCCGCAGGCGGTGCACATTTCGGTTGATAATTTCTTGAACAGCCCGAAATACGATGAACTGATTGAAAAGCTTAAAAACTAATCAAACAGAAAGAGGGATCTTCATCATGGAAGTATTGGCTAAAGCGAACATCAAACTGAACCAGACGGTGAACTCAAAAGAGGATGCCATCCGCCTCGCGGGACAGACATTGATTGATAACGGCTACGTGAAGAACGGCTATGTGGAAAAAATGTTCGAACGTGAAGAAACATCATCCACGTTTATGGGGAATTTCATCGCGATCCCGCACGGCACGGAAGATGCAAAGGATGAGGTGCTTCATTCAGGCATTTCCGTCATCCAGATTCCGGACGGTGTGGAATACGGTGAAGGCAATACGGCAAAGGTCGTTTTCGGTATCGCCGGAAAAAACAATGAACACTTAGACATCCTGTCAAACATCGCCATCATCTGCTCAGAGGAAGAAAACATCGAACAGCTGATCAGTGCAAAGACGGAAGAAGAACTGGCCGCTATTTTCAGCGAGGTGAACTGACATGATTGCCCTTCATTTCGGAGCGGGAAACATCGGGCGGGGCTTTATCGGCGCCCTGCTCCATCATTCCGGCTATGACGTAGTTTTCGCTGATGTGAATGAAACGATGGTCAGCCTTCTCAATGAAAAGAAGGAATATACCGTGGAGCTTGCCGACGGCGGCCGGCAGACCGAAATCATCGGCCCCGTTTCAGCCATCAACAGCGCGGTGCAAGAACAAGAGCTGTACAGGCTGATCAATGAAGCGGCGATCATTACGACGGCGGTGGGCCCGAACGTTCTCAGACTCATCGCCCCGTCCATCGCGGAAGGGCTGAAGCGCAGAACGTCCTCTGAGCCTCTCAATATCATTGCCTGTGAAAATATGATCGGCGGCAGCAGTTTTCTGAAAAAAGCAGTTTTCGGACATTTGACGGAAGCGGAGCGGGAACTCGTGAACCGGACGGTCGGCTTCCCGGATTCTGCGGTGGATCGGATCGTGCCGATTCAGCACCATGAAGATCCGCTGAAAGTATCCGTAGAACCGTTTTTTGAATGGGTCATAGACAGAACCGGCTTTGCCGGCGGCCAGCCGGTACTGGAAGGCGCGTTGTTTACGGATGATCTTACGCCTTTCATCGAGAGAAAGCTGTTTACCGTCAATACCGGTCATGCCGTTACGGCGTACGTCGGCTATCAGCGCGGATTAAAAACCGTCAAAGAGGCCATCGGCCATCCGGAAATCCGGCGTGTCGTGTACGATGCACTTTCAGAAACGGGCGAGTACTTAGTGAAAGCGTACGGCTTTAAGCAAGCCGAACACGAGCAGTACATGAAAAAAATCATCGGCCGCTTTGAAAATGAATACATCACGGATGATGTGACAAGAGTCGCCAGATCACCGCTCAGAAAACTCGGAGCGAATGATAGATTAGTAGGGCCGGCCAAAAAAATAAAAGAACCGAACGCGCTGGCAGAAGGCATCGCCGCCGCCTTGCGTTTTGACTATCAGGATGATCCGGAAGCGGTTGAGCTGCAAAAGCTTATCGCGGAAAAAGGCACGAGCCGCGTTCTTCAAGACATTTGCGGTATTCAGCCGCATGAACCGCTGCACGGCATCGTGCTCAAAAAGCTCAATCAATAAAAATGAACCCGCGTCGGGGGACGCGGGTTTTTTCTTGCGTTATAATAAGAGGGAAGGGAGGCTGCGTGATGAATCAGAAGCTATTGCCCCATCGTTTTCCGTTTCTTTTGATTGACGGCACGACGAACAGTGAAGCCGGAAAATGGGCGGCTGCTTACAAAAACATCAGTGAAAATGACTGGTTTATAACTGAATCCCAAAGAGAGATGCCATTTTCGCTCGTCGTTGAAGCAATGGCCCAAACGGCGGCTTGCGCGGGAATTACCGGCGGTGACGGCCTCGGTCTCTTATCCGCGGTGAAGAAAGCGGAAAGGTTAGGTGACGCTTTGCCGGGAGACCGTCTGGATCTTTTTTTTGAGGTCACGCGAATCAGACGCGGTTTTGTGTTCGGCCGGGCGAAAGCGTCCGTTGCCGGGAAGCCTGTGGCGGAAGCTGAGCTCAGCATATTTATCCAGCCATCGTAAAAAAAGCCGCCTCCATCGGCGGCTTTCGGACAAGCGTGTTATTTTGTATCATAATCTCTTTCACTTTGTGAATTGTCCCTTTGGTCATGTTTGTGTTTTTCGTCATTGGCGTTTTCCTTCAGCTCTTCCAGCGGAATCGGATCGGTTAAATCATGATGTTCAGGATTTTCATTCGGTTTGTTCTTTTGTTTTCTTTCTTTCATCCTCCATCACCTCAATATTTCTTTTCCTCAACGTTCTCCCCGCCAAACGCAGGAAGCGGTTTTTTGTTCCTGTGGGTCATATGTATTAAAATAGAGACGACTACATTATAAAAAGTGAGGTACATATATGCCGATACAAAGAGAAGACGCAGATATTAAACTGATCGCGATTGATATGGACGGAACCCTGCTCAATGACGAGCAGCTCATCCCGGAGGAAAACCGGCGGGCGATCAAGGAAGCGGAGGCGAAAGGAATTCACGTCGTCATCAGCACAGGACGCACGCTGATGACCTGCCGCGAACTGGCTGAGTCTCTCGAGCTGTCATCCTTTTTAATCACGGCAAACGGCAGCGAAATCTGGGATTCCAACTTTGAGCTGGTTGAGCGAAAGCTTCTTCATACCGATCATATTCAAAAATTATGGGATCTGAGGAATAAGCACAACACGAATTTCTGGGCCTCTACCGTCGATAGAGTGTGGAGAGGGGAATTCCCGGAAACGATTACGGATCATCAGTGGCTCAAGTTCGGATTCGAAATCGAGGATGACGAAGTGCGGAATGAAGTGCTGAAAGAGCTCAAGGAATACAAGGAGCTCGAGATCACAAACTCCAGTCCGATCAACATCGAAGTCAATGCCCTCGGTATCAACAAAGCGGCTGCGCTGGCGAAGGTATCGGAAAAACTCGGCTTCACGATGGAAAATGTGATGGCCATGGGTGACAGTCTGAATGACATTGCCATGATTGAAAAAGCGGGTGTCGGCGTCGCCATGGGGAATGCGCAGGACATTGTGAAAGAAACAGCTGACTGGGTGACTGATGTCAACACGGAAAACGGGGTCGCCAAAGCGATCCGCCACTGGGTGTTATAATAGAAAAAAGAGAGAGTCTCAGTATGAGGCTCTCTTTTTTTTGTTTTGTCACATTTGTGACTAGGTCCATGGTAGGTTTTCTGACAAAAGGATGTTCAAACCTGTCAGAAATAAATATAATGAAGAGAAATCCAACAATTCGGAATAGTCATTCCGAATAGCGGAATGATAATCATATAAAACGTTTACAATACAGGAGGGATCTTATGTTTCAGATTGACATCAATTGTGATTTAGGAGAGAGTTTCGGTGCTTATAAAATCGGGCTGGATGAAGAGATTTTGGATTATGTGACATCTGCAAACATCGCCTGCGGCTTTCATGCGGGTGATCCCAGCGTGATGCGCAAAACGGTTGCGCTTGCGGCGGAAAAAGGCGTGAAAATCGGCGCTCATCCCGGGCTGTTCGATCTGCAGGGATTCGGACGGCGGCAGATCGCGATTACACCCGAGGAAGCATATGATCTGACGCTGTACCAAATCGGGGCGCTGTCAGGGTTTTTAAAAGCAGAAGGTGTCGAGATGCAGCATGTGAAGCCGCACGGCGCTTTATATAATATGGCCGCCGTCAATCCCGGCCTGTCAGAAGCCATCGCTCAGGCGGTCTGTCATTTTGATCCCGGGCTTATTCTTTTCGGGCTTTCCGGAAGCGAGCTGATTAAAGCGGGAGATCGAATCGGACTGAGGACGGCAAGCGAAGTGTTTGCGGACCGCACCTATCAGGAAGATGGCACGCTGACGCCGCGTTCAGAGCCGGATGCGCTGATTCAGGATGACAAAAAAGCGGTCGGTCAAGTGATTCAAATGGTGAAAGACAGCACGGTGACATCACGTAAGGGACAAGCTGTAAGCCTGAAAGCGGACACAGTCTGCATTCACGGAGACGGAGCCCACGCCCTCACATTCGCAAAAACAATCAAAAAAGAATTAAAAGCGGCAGACATTCAAATCAGCGCGCTTTCAAAAGACTGAGCAGCAGAGGGAGGAAGACAGCATGGAGCAAAAGAAAAAAACAGCCGGAAAGGCTTCCGGCAAATGGTCGCTTCTTTTAGGCGCGACATTTTTGATGGCGACATCATCAATCGGGCCCGGCTTTCTGACGCAAACGGCCACGTTTACCAATACATTGGCGGCAAGCTTCGGCTTTATCATTTTAATTTCTATTATTTTGGACATTTTCGCGCAAACCAATGTATGGCGGATTATCGCGGTTTCCGGAAAGCGCGGCCAAGAGATTGCCAATATGGTGCTTCCGGGCGCCGGTTATGCCATTGCTTTTCTGGTCGTGCTCGGCGGACTTGCGTTTAATATCGGAAACATCGGCGGCGCGGGTCTCGGTCTTCAAGTATTATTCGGGATCAAACCGGAGATCGGCGCTTTAATCAGCGCAGCGGTCGCGGTGCTGATTTTTGTCATAAAGGAAGCCGGAAAAGTCATGGACCGTTTTATGCAGATCGCCGGAATCGTCATGATCGTATTGACTGTGTATGTTGCCGTAACGACGGCTCCGCCGGTCGGACACGCCGTTGTGAAAACTTTTATGCCTGATCATATCAGTGTGCTGGCGATCGTGACGCTTGTCGGCGGCACGGTCGGCGGATACATTACATTTGCCGGCGGCCACCGTTTGCTTGATTCAGGCATCCAAGGGAAGGAAGTCCTCCCTCAGGTTACGAAAAGCTCCATCACAGGCGTTCTGATTACATCGATTATGCGGATTGCCCTGTTTCTCGCCGTGCTCGGCGTCGTCTCAAAGGGCCTGAGCATTGATCCTGATAATCCGGCGGCTTCTGTATTCCGGCTTGCGGCGGGAAATGTAGGCTATAAAATTTTCGGCGTCATCATGTGGTCTGCAGCTATCACGTCTGTCATCGGCGCCGCCTATACATCAGTATCATTTTTCAAATCATTTTCAACAAAAATCGAAAAGCACTCACATGGCGTCATTATCGGTTTTATCATCGTATCCACTCTTATTTTTGTTACGATCGGCCAGCCTGCCAAAATTCTGGTCGCGGTCGGTTCGCTTAACGGCTTAATTCTGCCGCTTGCATTAGCGATGATACTGTTGGGCGCTTATAAGAAAAAAATCGTCGGCGATTACAAGCATCCGATCTGGCTCACGATTGCAGGGGCGATCGTAGTGGTTGTCATGGCGGTTATGGGCATCTATACATTATTCACGCAGATGCCGCAGCTATGGAGCTGATGATATGAAAAACCATATGAGTGACATGAGTCCCGAAGAAGTCAGACAGCTGATCAGGAAGGGGCAGATGACCGGGCCGACGGCGGGGATGGCCGCTTCTTACGCACAAGCCAATCTCGTCGTTTTGCAAAAGGATCTGGCCTTTGATTTTCTCTTATTCTGCCAGCGCAATCAAAAGCCTTGTCCGGTGCTGGATGTGACGGATGCGGGTTCACCCGTTCCGGCAATAGCTGCGCCGGGAGCTGATATCCGGACGGACTTTCCGAAATACAGGATTTATCGGCATGGCGTGCTTACTGAAGAGGTAACGGATATTACGCCGTATTGGAAGGATGATTATGTCGGGTTTTTAATCGGCTGCAGTTTTTCATTCGAGCAAGCCCTTATTAATCAGCACATTCCAATCAGGCACATCGATGAGGGTGTGAATGTCCCCATGTATAAAACAGACATTGACTGTGTTCCCGCCGGCCCGTTTTCTGGAAAGATGGTCGTCAGCATGAGACCGATTCCGGAAAGGCTTGCAGTCCGCGCGGCGCAGGTCACGTCACGTTTTCCCGCCGTGCACGGCGCCCCCGTCCGCATCGGTAATCCGCAAAGCATCGGTATCAGCGATTTGCATCAGCCGGATTTCGGAGATGCCGTAACGGTGCGGGAAGGTGAAGTTCCCGTATTCTGGGCTTGCGGCGTTACGCCCCAGGCGGTGATCATGGAAGCAAAGCCTGACATCGTAATAACACATTCACCGGGGCACATGCTGATCACCGATATACGAAATGAATCGCTTGCTGTCCTGTAAGTGAGAAAGAATACAACGAGGTGATGACAATGATGCAGTATAGCGGAAATACAGCGCTTGATATACAGCCGTACGGTGATTCCGCCGTTATCATCCGCTTTGGCGGGGACATCAGCGAAGAGGTCAACAGCCGGGTGCATGCGGCGGCAGCCTGTATGGAAGAACGGCCGTTTCCGGGCTTCGTTGAATGTATTCCGGCATTCACAAGCTTAACGATCTTTTATGATGTGTATGCCGTCTCAAACATAAAAAAAGGCGTCTCTCCTTTTGCCCTGGTCAAGAAAGAAGTGACAGAACGTCTCAGCCATATAATGACCGGCCGCAAAGAAGAGCGCCGGGTGATGGAAATCCCCGTTTGCTACGGCGGTGATTTCGGTCCCGATTTAGAAGAGGTAGCTGAGATGAACGATCTGACCCCGGAAGACGTCATCCGCATTCATACTGAAGGCGAATATCTCGTTTATATGCTCGGATTTGCGCCGGGATTTCCGTTTTTAGGAGGAATGTCTGAGCGGATCAGAGCGCCGAGAAAGGCGTCGCCAAGGCCGTCCATCCCGGCCGGTTCAGTAGGAATCGCGGGAATGCAGACCGGTGTGTATCCGATATCCACTCCCGGCGGCTGGCAGCTGATCGGCAGCACCCCGCTCCGTCTTTTCAGGCCGGAAGAACATCCGCCGAGTCTTTTGAGAGCGGGCGATACGGTGAAATTCGTCCGGATCACGGCAGAGGAGTACAGCCGCATCAAGGAGGGAGCCGAATGAGTATGAAAGTGGTAAAGCCCGGTCTCTTGACGACGGTTCAGGACACGGGGCGGACGGGATATCAGAAATACGGTGTGCTGGGAAGCGGCGCAATGGATACGATCTCACTGCGCATCGCCAATCTTCTTGCCGGAAATCAAGAAAAAGAGGCGGGACTGGAAATTACGCTCATGGGGCCCGGGCCTTCCTTTGAATTTTCAGAACCTGCGGTTATTGCCGTCACGGGAGCTGATTTCGCCCTTCATATTAATGGGGAGCCCGCCCCTCTATGGAAACCGGTTTTGATAAAGGAAAACAGCGTCGTCTCATTCGGGCCGTGCAAGATGGGGAGCCGCGCTTATCTCGCCGTCGCGGGGGGATTTGACGTGCCCGCCGTCATGGAAAGCAAAAGCACGTATGTCAGAGCGGGGATCGGCGGTTTTTGCGGAAGAGCGCTGCAAAAAGATGATGAGCTGCCGCTCGGCCGTATGACGCCATGTTCGGAATCAATCGCGTACCGTCTGAGCGATTCTTTCGGACAGCATGGTTTCTCAGCGCCTGATTGGTCTGTCAGCAGCAGAGGATTTCTGCCGCTGAAAAAAAATCCGGTCATACGAGTGCTTGAAGGCGCTCAATTTCACGCTTTTACAGAAGAAGCAAAATTACGTTTTTACCAAGAGTCATATACGGTCACGCCTCAATCCGACCGAATGGGCTACCGGCTGAAGGGCGCTCCGCTTGAATTGCCGGAGCCGCTGGAGATGGTATCTGAGGCCGTGACGTTCGGAACAGTGCAGGTGCCGCCGGACGGCAATCCGATTATTCTGCTGGCTGACAGACAGACGACGGGGGGCTATCCGCGGATGGCGCATATCATATCCGCTGATCTTCCTCTCGTCGCCCAAACGATGCCGGGGGAACATATCACGTTCCGGGCCGTTTCTCTGGAGGAAGCGGAAATGCTGCTTTTAGAGAAGGAACAGCAGCTGAAGGAGCTGAAAGCAAGGCTCAAAATGGAATGGCTGATCTGACAAAGGGGCTAAAGATCATGGAAAACAAAAACAAAACCGTCATCAAATCAATGGAACTGCTTCATTTATTTCTGACTGAACCGAGCCTGAGCTTAAATGAGCTGGTTTCTCTATCGGAAATGCCGAAGACCTCGGTTCACCGGATGGCAAGCTCGCTGGAGGAAACGGGATTTCTCACCCGGGCAGCGGACGGCCGTTATCAGCTTGGTCTGATCTTTTTACAATTCGGCCAGCTCGTCTCTGAACGTCTGGACATCAGGAAAATAGCCAAACCGATTATGGAAGAGCTGTGCGGCGAAGTGGATGAGGCCGTTCAGCTGATCATGAGGGACGGAGATGAAGCCATTTACGTCGAAAAAATTGAAGGCACTCAAACCGTCCGCCTGTATACGGCAATCGGCCGCCGGTCGCCGCTGTACGCGGGAGCGTGCGCCAGAAGCATTCTATCGTTTCTGCCAAAAGAGGAGATTGACACATACATTCAGAAGACAAAGCTTGCCGCAATCGCCTCAGGCACGATGACGGATCGGGCTGAACTGCTTCAATCCATTGAAAGATCCTTACAATCAGGTTATACGATCAGCTATTCGGAATTGGAAGATTACACGGCGGCGATCGGGGCGCCGATTTTCAATCACGAAGGTAAGGTGGCTGCCGGAATCAGCATCGCCGGCTTCGAAGCCCGTTTTTCAGAGGACAGGCTGCCGTATTTAACCGAAAAGGTCAAAACCGCCGCACAGCATATTTCTGAGAAATTGGGTTATTGACCGAGCCAATTTTTCTTCACGCGCGTACATTACAATATCGATAGTAACGAGTGGAGGAAAGTAAATGGGACTTGTTTATACGGCGCTGGGGGATTCTTTGACGACGGGGAGGGGATCCGGGCCGTTTTCCGCCGGTTTTGTACAGCGGTTCGGGCGTATGATGGCAGAAGATTTACAGACAAGAACCGACGTATCCATCTTTGCCAAATCAGGCCTTGAGACGGGAGAAATTCTCGGGCTTATGTCCTTGCCGTACATTCAGAGGCGGATTCAGGCTGCTGATATGATTACGATTACAGGCTGCGGCAACGATTTGATCGATTCGGTTCAGGCATATCAGCAAACATCGGACGCTTCGGTGTTCACCAGCGTGTCCAGTCACTGCCATGAGAACTTTGAAAAGATGATTGCCAAGATCGCTGCCTTAAAAGGGCCGCACCCGTCTCCTTATGAGATCCGCGTCTTCAATTTATACAATCCTTTCCCGGGCATCTCCATTGCAGAAAAATGGATATCCTCTTATAATGCGCACCTCAGCACACTCGCATCGGCGCCGCACGTCAAAATTGCCGACGTCCACAGCGCTTTCAAAGGAAAAATGAATGAATATCTCTCTCATGACCGCGTACACCCCAACAGCAAGGGGTATGAAGTCATGGCATGCGTCCTGCGGGGGCTCGGATACGGAAGCCTTGCCCGCTCATAACCGCGCGCTCCTTTTCATCGGGAGCGCGCTTTTCGTGCTCCTTAAAACAAACTTAAAATTGTCCGACTTTCGTTCTATCCGCGCAAAAAATACGCTAGAATAATGGGGGATAAAGACAGAAATAGAATTGTGTTCAAAAAATGATAACAGAAAGGATGGATTGCTTTGCTGCGCGCCTTAAAACTGTCACTCGCGATGCTGATTATTATACTTGCGGCCGCCGCATTTACGTATGCGGAACATACCTCTGTCATACAGCCGGTTATGCTCGTGTTTCTCGGTGCGGTCATGTTCATTCAGGGGCTGGAGGAAAAACGGAAAGAAAACGACGGCTCCGGGAAATTCAATATCTATACCGCCGTTTTTGTATGGTCAATCTCCTTAATCGGTTTTACGCTTCACGCGATCTGAGTCTGATAGATCCTGAAAATGCTCCACAACGGGAAATGGTGAATAAAAACGGTGCAGTAAGGCTTTCCATTCCTGATATTCCGGCGATCCGCGAAAGCCTTTTGTATGATCTTCTAATGTCTCCCATTCCACAAGCAGCAAATATTTATGCGTCTTTTCCATACATTTGGACAAGGAATGGGACAGATAACCTTTCATGCCCGCGATAATCGGCTCCGCCCGGCGGAATGCCTCTTCGAATTCCCCCTCAAGACCTTCTTTTACATACAGCATGGCTGCTTCTCTGATCATCTGAAATTCCCCCTTTTTTTAATAGATACATTGTATAAGAATATGGCCCGTGACGGCAGGAAAAACAAAAAAATTTTAAACAATATGAGAAAAAAATCCTTGCCAGCCTGATTTGGTTTAGGAGAAAATAACAGTTGGAAGGCAGGGGAATAGACAGTGAAAAAAGGGTTATACCTATTACTTTTACTCGCAGGAATCATAGGTTTGATCGGCTGCTCGAAAACGGAATCGGCCGAAGACAGAATGAAAGATTTCGTAAAAGACTGGAACGGCGGTCATTACGATAAGATGTACCAAAGCCTCACCCAGGATGAAAAGAAAAAACGATCCAAAAAGGATTTTATAAAGCGATATGAAACCGTTTATGAACAAGCAGGGGTCAAAAATCTGAAAGTCACTGCCGAAAAACTGGACGAAGACGACAAGAAAAAAGATGACCTCCAGCACATCGATTATAAAGTCAGCATGGATACAAAAGCAGGGAAGGTCGCTTTTGAAAACACGGCCGTCCTGAAAAAAGAAAAAACAGACGATGGAGAATCATGGAACATCGACTGGAATCCTTCTTTTATTTTCAAACAGCTTTCCGATGACAAAACCGTGCAGATCGCAAATGAAGAACCGAAGCGCGGACAAATTTACGACAAAGACGGAAAAGGTCTCGCCGTGAATACCGAGGTGCCGGAAATCGGCATTATCCCTGGAAAACTCGGCAAGGATAAAGACAGCGTGATCAAAAAACTGTCTGAAAAACTGGACCTTTCTGAAGACGATATCAAAAGCAAACTGAACCAGGGCTGGGTAAAAGACGACTCCTATGTCCCGCTTCAAAAAATCAGACCGGATGATGAAAGCAAGGTCAAAAGCCTGCTCGCATTAGACGGCGTGACGAAAACGAAAGTCAGCTCCCGCTACTATCCGTACGGCGAAAAAGCGGCCCATCTGACCGGTTATATTAAAACCATCACAGCGGAGCAACTGAAAAAAGCGAAAGACGGCCAATACAGCGATACTTCCAAAATCGGCATCGCCGGCCTTGAGAATGTATATGAAGACAAGCTGCGCGGCACGACCGGCTGGAAAATTTACGTCCCGCAAACAGGTGAGGTCATTGCAGAAAAGAAAGCCGAAAGCGGGCAGGATATTCATGTAACGATTGACATGAAAACGCAGACGAAGCTGTATGACTCTATGAAAGATGACAGCGGAGCGGCAGTCGCCCTCGAACCGCAAACGGGAGAGACACTCGCGCTCGTCAGCGCACCGTCTTATGACCCGAACGGCTTCATTTTCGGCTGGAGCGGAAAAGAATGGAAAAAGCTGAATGAAGATAAAAACAATCCGTTTTCAGCGAAATTCAACAAACTTTATGCGCCGGGATCAACGATTAAACCGATTGCCGCGGCAGTCGGCCTGACAAATGGCACATTGAAAGCGTCAGAAAAGAAAAAAATCACCGGAAAAGAGTGGCAGAAAGATTCGAGCTGGGGCGGTTACCATGTCACACGCGTATCAGAGCGCCTGAATGAAGTGGATCTCGAAAACGCGCTGATCACATCGGACAACATCTACTTTGCGCAAAATGCCATAGATGCCGGAGCGGACGCGTTTACAAAAGGATTAAAAACATTTGGCTTTGATGAAGAGATTCCGTACCAATTTCCGATTGAAAAGTCTTCAATCGCTAACGGCAAGCTTGATTCCGAGATCCTTCTCGGAGATACGGGCTACGGCCAGGGGCAGATGCTGATGTCTCCGCTGCACTTAGCTGCTGACTATACCGCATTTGTAACAGACGGAAATCTCGTCAAACCGACATTGATCAAAGACGGAGAAAAAACACCGCAAATCTGGCATAAGCAAGTGGTGTCGAAAGCCAATGCCGAAGAAATCACAAAAGGGCTGAGAGGCGTCGTTGAAGATCCGCGCGGCTCTGCATATCAGCCGGCCGTAAGCGGCATTACCGTAGCCGGAAAAACCGGTACAGCCGAGCTGAAAACGTCTAAAGAAGATAAAGACGGCAAAGAAAACGGCTGGTTTGTCGGTTACGATTATAAAAAGAAAGACCTCTTGATCGCGATGATGATTCAAGACGTCAAAAAACGCGGCGGAAGCCATTACGTCGTTGAGAAAGCGAAAAAGCAGTTTCAGAATCATTAAATGACGATTTTTGCTGGCTGAAAGGAAAATCGGCCGCCGAAGCAGAATGAAACAGCATGGGCAATTCCTGAAAACAGAGATACAAGAGGCTCTAAGAAAAAGGGGGATTTCACATGCAGCGCATTCAATTGGCTGAAGACCTGGAATTTTCAAGAGTGATACACGGGCTTTGGCGTCTGAACGAATGGAATGTTTCAGACGGAGAGCTGCTGAATTTGATTGAATGGTGTATCAGCCAAGGCATCACCACCTTCGACCATGCCGATATATACGGCGGTTATACGTGTGAAAAGCTGTTCGGCGGCGCTTTGTCCCTTTCGCCTTCAATAAGGGAGCGAATCGAAATCGTCACAAAATGCGGGATTGTCATTGAATCACCGGAACGGCCCGGAAACAAGTCGCATCATTATAATACGTCGAAGTCTCACATTTTAGCGTCGGCGGAGCAGTCGCTCTTGAATCTGAATACGGATTATCTGGATGTGCTGCTCATTCACAGACCGGACCCGCTTATGGAACCGGAGGCGGTGGCTGAAGCGTTTCATGCGCTGAAAAGCTCGGGAAAGGTCAGATATTTCGGAGTATCGAACTTTAAAGCGCACCAGTACAGAATGCTCGAATCCTATTTGGATGATCCGCTCATCACAAACCAAATTGAAATCTCGGCGTACGAGCTGGAAAATATTCATGACGGCACGCTGGATTTCTGTCAGGAAAAACGCATTCCGCCGATGGCGTGGTCACCGCTTGCGGGCGGGAGCGTCTTTACCGGACAATCAGATAAGGACGTCCGTATCCGTGCCGCGCTTCGTTCCGTACAGGAAGAAATCGGTGCCGCTTCCATTGACGAAGTCATGTACGCATGGCTGTTCACCCACCCGGCAGACATCATGCCGATTGTCGGCAGCGGAAAAGAGAACCGCATTTCCGCCGCGGTGCGTGCATCCGCGTACAAACTCAGCCATGATCAGTGGTTCCGGATTTATACCGGTGTCCAAGGCTGCGATATTCCATAAACAGAACAAACGCCCGGAAGCTATCTTCCGGGCGTTTGTTTATGTGGTGTGCAATGTCTAAAAACAAGTAAGGTCACTTTGAAGTATAGCCGTGCGGATCAAGAGTAACAAGCGTCATGGCATATTATCTGACACATTTTTCTTTTTCAATACTGTCACACGGCCCAGTGCCAAATTGCCATTTGAAAATGGTTGAATAATCATTGAAAGCGTTTTATATTATAACTTACACCACTTTCCCCGGCAGCACTCCCCATATGCCATACTTCTCACAACTAGAAAATCTGGAGGCGCGTTTCATGTATATGACAGCGAGAGAACAAAAATTAATGAAACATCTATTACTGCAGAACCGGTACGAGACAGTGCATGAACTGGCGGAAGCTTTACAAGTCAGCACAAGAACCGTTCACCGCGAGTTAAAAACAATCAAACCGATGATGGAATCATTCGGTCTGGCACTTGATAAACAGCCCGGCAAAGGACTGAAAGCGGTAGGAAACCCGGAGGACAAACAAAAACTCCTGTCAGACCTGTCCTATGAACAGCATGAATACAGCGCTGAGGAGCGGAAACTTTTAATTCTATGTTCACTATTAGAGTCTCAAGAGCCGATCAAGCTCTACAGTCTGGCGAACGAACTGCAAGTGACAAACGCGACGATCAGCTATGACCTGGATGAGCTGGAGACTTGGATTGCGCCCTTCGGCTTGACGCTGATCCGAAAAAGGGGCTTCGGCATTCAGCTGACGGGGCCGGAAAATGCGAAACGGAAAATCGTCGGCAATCTCATCGTCAACCGCCTTGATATTCAAAGCTTTTTGGAAGCGGTTGAATTGAATATTAAAGGAAAACCGGACGATGCTGAAAAAATGTTCGGCGTCGTAAATAAAGCGGAACTTTTGAAAATGGACCGGCTCTTAATTCAGCTCAAGGAAAAAATCGCGATCGCCTTATCTGACAGCTCATACATGGCGCTTGCGGTTCATTTAACCTTTGCGATGGACCGGATCAGGCTCGGAGAAACCATCACGATGGAGGCTTCGGAACTAAAAGCGCTGCAGCAGACGAAGGAGTACGGCTCTGCGCTGGAAATGGCAAAAGAGCTTGAAAAAGCGTTCGGCGTTTCAATTCCGGAAGCTGAGATCGGATATATCACCATTCATTTGCGGAGCGCCAACCGCAAATACAAAACGGAATTCAAACCGGAAGACATAGAGGTTGAAACGGCCTTGCAAACGAAGCAGCTGATCGGCTTCATTTCTGAAAAAATTAAAATTGATCTGACGGAAAACGGCTCTTTATACGACGGTTTAATCGCCCATCTGGAGCCTGCGATCAACCGGGTAAAAGAAAATATCGACATGTACAACCCGATGACCGAGCAAATTAAACGCGACTACTTCCTGCTGTACATGGCCGTAGAAGAAGGAATGGAAAAATTCTTTCCGGGGCTTCTTTTCTCTGATAATGAGATCGCTTTCATCGTTCTTCACTTCGGCTCCGCTTTGGAAATCAAACGGGAAGAGGCGAAGATCAAAGCGCTGATCGTCTGTTCAAGCGGCATCGGGTCGTCCAAAATGCTCGCATCCAGGCTGAAAAAAGAGCTTTCGGAAATCCGTTCCTTTGATATGTCTTCCCTCATCGAACTGAAGGATCGAGACATCACCGCGTATGACATGATCGTATCCACCGTTCCGATCCCGTATGAAAATATTGATTACGTCATGGTCAGTCCGCTTTTAAATGAAGAAGACGCTGATCAGGTCAAGCAGTACATCAAAAGAAAAATTCCGCTGATTCTTGACAAAAAAAGAAACGGCAAAAGAGAAGAGAAGCAGCCGGAGACGCCTGATATGCTGGAAGCGGCCGGCCGTATGGCGCATTACGCGGCGGTTATCCAAAGCGTGCTGCGGAACTTTTCGATCAAATCCATTGATTCAAACACGGCGTATGAGCTGTTTTTGAACCGTATGTTTGACATGCTGGAGCAAGAAGGATCGGTTCATAATGCCCAAAAAACCGCACAGCGCCTTGCTGAGCGTGAACGACAGGGCGGACTCGGCATTCCGGGAACGGCGATGGCCCTGTACCATCTCAAAAATGAAGAAATTGTCACGCCTTTTTTCAAAATTTATGATTTGACGGCTCCATGCAGTGTCAAAGGCATGGACGGAAATTCCCTGACCGTCGACCGCGCTTTGGTGATGATGGCGCCGGCTGATATGCCCGCTGAAGGGGCGGAAATACTAAGTGCGGTCAGCTCGGCCATCATCGAGTCCGAAGACAGTATAAAAGCCTTCCAGACGGAGGATGAGGCCGATTTATACAAACGTTTAAACAAGCTGTTTTATCATTTCATTCAGGAGAAAGGACAGCGGTAAACAGGAAGCGCACACCTCATGTGGGGTGTGTTTTTTTGTGCATGTATGAGGGTAAGGGGAAGGGAAGAAACTAAAAACACGGGACTATTGTATCATTCACTGATGGAATAGTTCTAAAACAAAATAGTTTTACAAGTTATATTTTTTGGTTTAAAATGGGTTGCGTGAGAAAGAAAATCTGACAGAGTTTTTTTGTGATTTATCATTATGGGAGATGAAAATATGGAGACATTACAGCATCTGATTCTGCATGACATTTCAAATAGCGAAGAGATCGAAGCTGTAAAAAGCGGTGCGTATACCCTGACCTACGCGGAATATCGAAAACGAATCAACCAGCTTGCACAAGCGCTTCTTGATAAAGGAATAAAAAAAGGCGACAGAGTGGCGATGCTTTGCAAAAACGGCCACGCGGCATCCATTGTCATGTTTGCGGCACTCGAAATCGGCGCGGTGGTTGTGCCGGTCAGCTGGCAATTAACACCTTACGAAATGAAAGGCATTTTAGCAGCCTGTGAACCGAAAGCTGTTTTTTACGGCACTGAATTTAAAGAGATCATGGAAGAAGTGCTTCCTGCGCTGGTATCTTCTCTTAAACTGAAGGTCGAGACCGGAACAGCTGCGGAGACAACGCCTCAGTTTGACGCTTTATTGACAGGCTCCGGTGATACACCGGATGTCGAAACGGTGTCTGAAAACGATACGGCATTGCTGATGTTTACCTCAGGTACAACCGGCAATCCGAAACGCTGCATGATCACTCACGGCGGTATATACAACTACGTAAACGCGACATTGGCATACACGGGGAGAATGCAGCATGTCCGCTTCTTAGCATGCCATCCGAATTACCATACGAGCGCGATTATCTGCCAGATGGTCGGCACGATGAGCGGAACGACATTCATTATGACAGACAATCAGGACCCTGTGGAAAACCTGAAGCTCATCGAAAAAGAAAAAATTCAAACCATCATGGCGCTGCCAGTCTATTTCACATACCTGCTGAAAGCATGGGAAACGCATCAGACTGACATGTCTTCTATCGTTTATATGATGACGGGAGGCACAAAGGTGCCAAGCAGCCTGATCCAGCAGTATCTCGATATCGGCATTCCGCTCATGCACGGATACGGAAGCACGGAAGCGTGGGGCATCAGCTCTTGGAATCCGCAAATGGGAATGGATAAAGCCGCTTCCGCGGGTAAACCGATGGAAGAAGTGGACGTCCGCGTTGTAGATCCGGAAACAGGTGAATTCCTTCCGCAAGGCTCAATCGGAGAAGTCGTTGTGAAAAGTCCGTTTTTATTCAAAGGCTACGAAGGTAACGAAGAAGCGACACGAAAAGTGCTGAAAGACGGCTGGTTCCATACCGGCGATTCCGGATATGTGGATGAAGACGGATTTATCTTTATCACCGGACGTTATAAAGATGTCATCATCTACGGCGGCGACAATATTTATCCCGACCAGATTGAAGAGGTCATTCAGCAAGTGCCGGGCATTCTCGAAACGGCGGTTGTCGGTATCCCTGATCCGCTTTACGGTGAAAAGCCGAAAGCGTTCATCGTGACAAACGGCAGAGAAGGCCTGACAGAAGAAGAAGTGACCCGATTCCTTCAAGAACGTCTTGCCGCCTTTAAAATTCCGGAAATTGAGTTCGTCAGCGAACTTCCGAAAAACAACCTTGGAAAAGTGAGAAAAGACGTGCTCCGCAAACAAGCGGTCCGTTCATAATTGAAAACAAAAACCCGGCTGCCAGCCGGGTTTTTTTCTTGCGTTCCATGTGAAACATTTTTCTCCGAAAACATTCTGAACTGTCTCAATCATGTTTATCCGGAAGACTGACGAGGTAGACAAGAAATATGAGATCGAACAAGAAGGAGGAACTTAACATGGAAAACTATCCGAAGGAATTCCCGGCGGAATCACAAAACCGCCAGCCGGGCATTGAAAGCGAAATGAATCCGGCGCCTGTATATGAATACAAAGAATATAAAGGCGCTGATAAATTAAAAGGGAAAACCGCACTTATCACAGGGGGCGACAGCGGTATCGGACGCGCCGTAGCGGTTGCTTACGCGAAGGAAGGCGCAAATGTCGCGATCGTCTATTTTGATGAACACGGTGATGCGGAAGATACAAAAAAACGAGTGGAAGAAGAAGGCGTAAAATGTCTGTTAATCCCCGGCGATGTCGGTGAGGAAG
The DNA here is from genome assembly GCF_040259625.1 of Bacillus sp. B1(2022). Lineage (NCBI taxonomy): Bacteria > Bacillati > Bacillota > Bacilli > Caryophanales > Bacillaceae > Bacillus > Bacillus sp. B1(2022). The sequence goes on along the minus strand of NZ_JANIFO010000019.1, from coordinate 3,536 downwards.
ACTTTTGCAATGAAGCGGTTGAAAAAACGGTTGAAGAATTCGGGCGTCTTGATATTCTCGTGAATAACGCCGCGGAACAGCATCCGAAAGAAAGCATTAAAGACATCACAAGCGAGCAGCTTCACAGAACCTTTAAAACAAACTTTTACTCACAATTTTATTTGACTAAAAAAGCGATTGATTACATGAAGCCGGGCAGCGCGATCATCAATACGACATCCATTAATCCTTACACAGGCAATCCGCAGCTGATTGACTACACGGCTACGAAAGGCGCGATTAACGGTTTTACGAGATCCATGGCGCAAGCGCTCGTCAACGACGGTATCCGTGTCAACGCCGTGGCGCCGGGGCCGATCTGGACACCGCTTATTCCGGCGACATTCTCAGAAGAAACAGTCGCTTCCTTCGGGCAGACTACGCCGATGGGCCGGGCAGGCCAGCCTGTTGAACATGTCGGCTGCTATGTGCTCTTGGCCTCAGACGAATCATCTTATATGACCGGACAGACGCTGCATGTCAACGGCGGCAAATTTGTAACCACATAAGGGGGCTGAAGCATGACGATATCGAAACATGATGTGAATGCATACTATCAAAAAGCGGGAATCGTTCTGACTGATAATGAAGTCGAAGACATTCAAATCATGGATTACGGCTTAGGCAAGCTTGAGCAAACCGGGCTTCAGCTGTTTATTTACGTGAATACCGACCGCTACTGTTCGAAAGAATTGGTGCTCTTCCCGCGCCAGACGTGTCCGGAACACCGCCATCCGCCGGTCGGGGGCGAGAAGGGAAAACAAGAGACATTCCGCTGCCGCTGGGGGAAGGTGTATCTCTACGTGGAAGGCGAAAAGACAGAGAACCCAAGCGTCCTCCCGCCGGAAGAAGACAAGGAATACTACACCGTCTGGCATGAGATTGTGCTTGAGCCGGGCGGACAATACACCATTCCGCCGGATACGAAGCATTGGTTTCAAGCGGGAGAAGAAGGGGCGGTCGTCACGGAAATGTCATCGACAAGCACGGATGATCACGACATTTTCACCGACCCGCGCATTTAAGGATGAGGCTGCACGCCTCATCTTTTTTTGTATGGAAAAAAATGAATTTACCTGTATAATGGCTAATAAAGGAAAGAAGGTGCGGTCGTGTTTTCCTGTCAAATCCGGGAACATCTGACGATCAGATTGCTTGCCAAAGAAGATACGGACGAATTGTATTCTGTTATGAAGCGAAATCAAAACCATCTCAGCGAATGGCTCAGCTGGGCGGAAGAACTGGCTGATATCGATACGTACCGCGATGTGATCATCCCCGAATGGCGCTATAAATACGCGGAAGAAAATGGGTTTGACGCCGGAATTTTTGTGAAGGGCCGGTTTTGCGGCATGATCAGCATCCATAATGTCGATACAGCCAATCAAAAAGCAGAGATCGGCTACTGGCTGGATCGAGAGCATGAAGGATTCGGCATTATCACCGCAAGCTGCCGGGCGGTCATCACCCATGCATTTCAGGATCTCGGCCTGAACCGCATTATGATCAGCGCGGCTGAAAAAAACACGAAAAGCAGGGCAGTGGCGGAACGGCTCGGATTTCAGAAAGAAGGACTGACGAGAGAAGGCATTTTCGTACAGGGCGCCTATCATGACACGGTGAACTACAGCATGCTGAAGCGGGAATGGAGCGAAGATCGGCAGAAGAGCACATTTCTTGGTTTAAATGTCTCCCCAATGTGGAAAAGTAAAAGCGGAGACGTTAAAAAGGAGTGATTCTTCATGAATCAAAATGAAATCAAAGAAAAAGTGCTTGAAGTACTGGATCATCATAAAGTCGGTTCGCTTGCGACGGTAGAGCAAGGCAAACCGCATTCACGCTACATGACATTTTTCCATGACGGCTTAACGATTTACACGCCGACGAGCAAAGACACTCATAAAGCGGAAGAAATTGAAAACAATCCGAATGTTCATATTCTGTTAGGGTATGACTGTGAAGGATTCGGAGACGCTTATGTGGAAGTGGCCGGAACCGCCAAACTGAACAACTCAGCCGATTTAAAAGAAAAGCTGTGGGATCCGAAACTGGAACGCTGGTTTGACGGAAAAGACGATCCGAACCTGGTGATTCTTGAAATTGAACCGAAGCAGATCAAGCTCATGAACGCGGGTGAAAAAACGCCGGCCGAGCTGGAACTTTAATAAATCATTTGATCATTCAGGGGCAATCTGTTATACTTAATTGCTAAGTGACAACATGCAAATAAAAAAGAAAGTAAACTTCTTTTTTCTGTTTTGATATAGAAGCTTCAGGCTTCAACGGACAGCTTGAAAAAAAGCTGAGCTTATTCTTTTCCTTCTGACATTCGCCCCTAACGAAGAGATGGAAAAAAGACTTTTTGTTTTACAATTCACACCGGCGCGGCTTCGGAGCCGCAGTGACGATTGAGAGGTAGGGCTTTCGTTGTCTTGTGTTCAAGAACTTCCATGGTGTTTACTTTCGAAGAATGATTCTGTCGGAACTGTTAATACGAATCACCCGCGGGCTAAGGCGGGCAACCATATATTATTTATTTGCGTAAGAAAAGAATAAGACAAAACCGCTCCGGACATCCGGGCGGTTTTTTTATGTAAACGGCCGAAACCTCGCCGCAGTCTGCAGAGTCTAATCAGTAGAAAAGATTTGGAGGAATCATACATTGCACGTTATTACTTCACAAGTACTGTTTATCTTCTGTTTTCTGCTGCTGATACATTCGATTGAAACGCTTGCCTATGCAACACGGCTTTCCGGCGCGAGAGTCGGTTTTATCGCGTCCGCGCTGTCATTATTTAATGTCATGGTCATCGTGTCTCGCATGTCAAACATGGTTCAGCAGCCGTTTACCGGACATCTGATTGATGCCGCCGGATCAAACGCCCTGTCTGTTGTGGGCGCCCAGTTTCGATTTTTAATATTCGGCTCCACGGTCGGAACGATGCTCGGCATCTGTCTTTTGCCGACATTCGTCGCGTTATTCTCCAGGGCGATTATACACTTGGCGGACGGAGGAGGCTCCGTCATGCAGGTATTTAAAAAAGGATTTTCACTGAATGGGCTGAAGCATGCGCGTTCTTATATCAGACTGCCGTCAGTCTCCTATTTAAAAGGGCTTCAATTCCGAATGATTCCGAAACGCTTGTTTGTCATTAATATGGTCATTACGTCTATTTACACGATCGGTGTTCTGTCCGCTCTGTACGCCGGCCTTCTGGCGCCTGAGCACAGCACGACCGCCGTGATGGCATCAGGCTTAATCAACGGAGTTGCGACTATGCTGCTGGCTGTGTTTGTTGACCCGAAAGTATCCGTACTGGCAGACGATGTGGCGAAGGGCAAGCGCAGCTACGTCTCCTTAAAATGGACATCATTGACGATGGTCACATCAAGGGTCGCGGGCACGCTTCTCGCCCAGCTCGTATTCATCCCCGGCGCTTATTATATCGCCTGGGTGACGAAATGGATGTAACGCATGAAAAAAGCTCCTCTGCAGA
>NZ_JANIFO010000018.1:0-38896 GCF_040259625.1 Bacillus sp. B1(2022) | reverse complement strand
GAACTTTTGACCAATGCAAAGAAAATCCCGGATGGAACGAGAAAGCCGTTTACTGGTCAAGAAATAAACCTTCCTTGGTTAAATAAAGAAAAGTATGGTGCCTTTGAGGTTAAGGGCAAGGTAAAAGCAAAGGGAAAAGTTAAAGACATAAGCCGCAGAGTGTACTATAAAAGATATTGATATGAACCAAAAAACAGAATTTGGCGTAACAAATCTTCAGCTTACGAAAAACGGTAATGCTCCTTATGCAAAAGATGGCACACAGATTAATTTACATCACTTGATTCAAGAAGAACCTGGGCCAATGCTTGAAATTCCAAACAGTTTACATACAAAATATAGTGATGTTATTCATAAGCTTAAGACTGATGGTGAAAGTTTTAGAAATGATAAGGTTTTAAAAGCACAATATGGAAGCTTTCGAAAGAGATATTGGAAGTGGAGAGCGAAACAATTTGAGAATGAGAATTGAGGTGTTTAAATTAAATGATTTATTCAAAGGTTGAAACCTTTATTAATGAAAACAAGCAAAATGCTATATTCACAGAGGGTGCAAGCCATGAAAACATAACTCGCATTGAAGAAATCCTCCAATGCGAACTTCCTATTAGCTATAAATGGTTCTTAGAAAAATACGGTGCTGGTGGTTTATTTGGGGTTTTAGTTTTAGGCTATAACTTCGATCATGCGTCAGTTGCAGATAAAACTAAAGAATATAAACAACATTATGGACTTGCTGATGGTCTTGTTGTCATAGAAGATGTTGATTTCTTTGCTTACTGTCTAGATACGAATAAAATGAAAGACGGAGAATGCCCTGTAGTGGAATGGGATAGGATAATTGGCTATCAAGATATCGTTGCAGAAAGCTTTATCGAATTTTTTTATAATAAGATTCAGGAAGCGAAAGATGACTGGGAAGAAGATGAAGACTGGGACGATTAATAAAAGAAAGCTCTCTTTTAGAGAGCTTTTTTCAGATTTTCAATTTTTAACAGGCTTTATAATGAGCAAGCAGGCATTACTCAAAATACTCGCCGCGCCTATCCAAAGCAGCCATTGTGTTGCGGTCAGCCATGAGGCAGTTAGGATAAAGAGTCCAATGGCAATTGATATATAATTGCCGGCTCGGTCCAGTTTACGGTTGCAATGAATTTTGTATTTAGTATGAGAAATAAATTGATCAATTTTATCTTTCAGCTCATAGCATTTTTCCTTCATTTTATCCTCTGTTTCTTTTACTTTTCGATAAAGCATATTATTCATCGTATGCACTCCCATATCGCCGTTTTGAAAATTCAGTCATGATTTTTTCTTCATAGTCATCTGAGATGAATTGTGCCTGATCTTCAACTTTCAAATGTGCTTTTTCTTCAAAACCATCCTGTTCTTCACCATCAAAACGATAAAGTTTTTGCAATAGCCTCCAGAATGTTTCAATTTCATCAGTTGTGAAGTCATGAAACATATCCGCTAAAAAATAGGTGGATTTTTCTGAACAGGAAATTAACGCTTTTTTTCCTTCAGCGGTAATCTCAATATTGATTGCACGTTTATCCAGTTTGCTTGGCACAGTGTGAACATATCCTTTTTTCGCGAGGCTTGAAATTAATTTGTTAGCGGTTTGTTTTGTTGTGCCCAGCTTTTTAGCGATATTCATAAGTGTGGTATCTTCCGTCGGTAAATGGGCAATAGCAATAAGAGTCATGTGCTGTCGGGAAGTCAACATTTCTAAGTATTCGTCCCCCCGAGCCTGCACTTTATTGACAACCGAAAATAATGATGCGTAACTTTGTTGCATGACATGCAGTTCCTTCATTAATAAATTAATATCCATAATATCTCCCATCTAAATTATCACCATGTTGACAATTATAATATACAACGAAATGGGAAACAAGTCAACACGGTGACTAATGGGAGGGGTTACGGCTGTTTTCAAAAATGTCACAGGTAATCGGAATATTTACAGAAGGGGTAATAAGTAAAAGAATGCGAAAAGGGCATTAATCCAAAGTGGGAAGGTGTTTGACATGCAGAAAGTGAACTGGTCAGAACGGTATGAATGGTTCAATAAACAAGATGAAAAAGACGGGCGTTTAATGGCGCTCCTTCGTCATGAGCTTACATATGAGGAAGTCATACGGTTATATATGAAAGGGTTTTATTTGAAATCAAAAGAAGGGGATGTTTCGTTACGTAAGAACGATATCCATCGTATGTTTGGGGTTGAAGAGAGAAAGGGCGGCAAATCTTAATGAACGGGAAGAGAAAAACCCTTCCCGCTTTTCATGGCAGCTGTTATACTTTTTCCAGCATGGAAGTCAACCATTCTCTTAATGCAGTTTTCTGTACATACCGCTTTCCGTTTCTCGTGATATGCGGAACATCAGAGGTGTCGGGCACGATTTGTTTTGCTTCTTCCTTCGTAACCCCTAAATAATAACCAATATAGAAGTGCAGATCTTTTTCTTTAATGAGAATGTGGTCAGTGTGTTCATGAGGATCAGGTGATTTAAAGTTTTTCAATCCGTCTCCTATGAAATATCCGGCTAAAGCGATTCCGATGCCGGTAATGATATCCATAAGCAAACCTCCAATAAACGTTATCACTTTTTATACGGTGAAGCCGGCTGAAAGGATTCGGCCTTCATCAAAACCGCCCGGCGTTTATTGCGGACGGTTTTGATTGCTGAGCTTTTCCACCTGCACCTTTCCGGAGAAGAAAACAGCGCCTCCGCCCATATCCGCCAGCCGATCGGGCGTGAGCGAATTGACGAGCTGTTTTTTATCATCCATATCGGCCCAAAGACCTTGGCTGACTGCAACGCCGGGAAGCACCTGTTCGCCGACCGAAACTGTCAATTCACACTCTCCGCGGTGATTCCAAACTCTAACGGTTTCCCCGTCTTCTATGTTCCGGCGTACAGCATCCTCTGTATGAATAAAAAGCTTTGGCGCTTTTTCCAGTTTTACATGTTTTTCATTATTCGAAAATGTCGAATTTAAAAAATTATGATTCGGTCCCGGGACAAATAAAAGCGGAAAATCGCCATCGCTCTCAAGGGGGATGTGTGTCGGCAGCGCCGGATAACCGTCTTGTTTCATCTTTTCAGAATATAATTCAATTTTTCCGCTCGGTGTCTTTAGCTTTCCCGGAAAAAGCGGTTTTTTCCGTTTGGCTTTCATGAAGGAATGGCGTGAGAGCGCTTCGTAATCAATATCCTCGATATACGGATTGTCGGGAAAGTCCAGTGCCTGTCTGATCAATTCTTCATCGGTATCCTGAAGCTCCTGCTCGGTAAAGCCCATTGCTCCGGCAAGCAAACGGAACACTTCCGTATTCGATTTGCTGTCCCCGTAGGGTTCGATCACCGGTTTTTGCAGCTGAATAAAATGATGCCAGTAAGACGTGTAAAAATCCGTGTTTTCAAAAGCGGATGCAGCAGGGAGCACGATATCCGCATATTTGGCGGTTTCCGTTAAAAACAGATCGTGAACGACTGTAAATAAATCCTCCCGCAGCAGTCCTTTTCTGACTTTATTCGCTTCCGGCGCAACCACTGCGGGATTCGTACCGTAAATAAACAGGGAGCGCACGGGCGGTTTTGTTTCTAAAAGAACGCTTCCGAGCCTGTTCATATTAAATGATCGTGGCTTCCTGCCGTAAAGCAGATCAGGCCGCTGGAGCGCTTGTCTGTTATAGTTTAATACCGCGCTGTTATGCTTGATTGCGCCTCCTCCGGTGTTGAGCCACTGTCCTGTAACAGCCGGAAGGCAGGCAACGGTGCGGACGATCATTCCGCCATTGTCATGGTGCTGAATGCCGTTTCCGATCCTGATAAGGGAAGGGGAGGTTTCCCCGTACATTCTCGCAAGGCGTCTGATATCGTCGGCTTTAACGCCTGTAATAGCAGAAACCGTTTCCGGATCATAGTGTTTGACATGCGCTTTTAATTCGTCACTGCCTTCGGTGTATTCTGTGAGAAATGCTTCATCGTGAAGGTTTTCGTCGAATAAGACATGCATGATACCGAGGGCGAGTGCGGCATCTGTGCCGGGGCGAATGGGAATAAACCAATCGGCAAGCCGGCCGGTTTGGTTCTTATGTACATCGATAACGACAATTTTAGCCCCTTTTTTCCGGGCTTTTTGAGCAATCATGACTTGGTGCATATTCGTGCTGACGGCATTGATCCCCCAAAAAATAAAGAGCTTTGCATGTATGGTCTCCTCCGGATCAGTACCCGCTCCTTCTCCCATTGTATAGTTATAGCCTTCAGAACCGGCTTTGCTGCAGATCGTCCGTTCGAGATGACTCGCTCCGAGACGATGGAAAAAACGGCGGTCCATTCCCTCTGCCGCCAGTTTTCCCATATTGCCGTAAAAGCTGTACGGAAGAATGCTTTCCGCTCCTTCTTCGGCAATAAGCTCTTTCCAGCGCGCACTGATCGTATTGATCGCTTCCTCCCAGGAAATAGGCGCAAACGCGGCTTCACCTTTTTTACCGATCCGTTTTAACGGAACGGTTACGCGCTTTTCATCATAAATGCGCTCAGCCATGTGTCTGACTTTGTTGCAAATATTCCCTGATGTGACCGGGTGATCGGGGTCTCCCTGAATGTTAACGATTTTTCCGTCTTTTTTTGTCACAAGCAAGCCGCATTGATCGGGACAGTCTAGTGAGCATACCGACTTAAAGACCCCGTTCGGCTGTGTTGCAGCAGAATTCATAGCCCATTTCTCCTCTTTGTTTATATTGTAAGCATTATAACATTTCAAAATCGAACGTCAATTCAGAAAAAAAGTGTTGACATCATGGAAAGACTTTTCTATGATGAGTTTATTCTTTTAAACAGCCTGACAATTTCATCATTTTATTTTCTATCCAGAGAGGTGGAGGGACTGGCCCTACGAAACCTCGGCAACATTTATTGTGCCAATTCCAGCAAGCGTATGCTTGAAAGATAGGAAAGAATGATCTATACATATTTGTGCGCTTCAAGCGCATAAAGACGGTATATGAATCTCTTTCCTTCTTTGGGGAAAGAGATTTTTTTATGAAAAAATTTATGTGAAAAGGATGTTTTGCACCATGACGGTTTTAATTACCGCACCATATCACGACGAGGGGCTGAAAGAGCTGACTAAGCTGTTCGGCCGGACTGTGCACCGGCCGTGGAAGAAGCACGGCCGGGCCTATCGGGAAGATGAATTAATCCGAATGATTCAAGAGACAAACGCGTCGGGGCTTATTACTGAACTTGATGAGGTGTCTGAGCGTGTTATTGACATATTGCCCGATTCCGCTTTTATCGGTGTCTGCAGAGGAATGCCGTCTAACGTGGATATTGCGGCGGCGACTAAAAGAAAAATCCCCGTTTTCTTTACACCGGCCCGCAATGCCCAGGCTGTTGCTGAAATGTTTATCGGAAATGTGATTTCATTTTTGCGTCATACGTATTCTTCCCATCAGTGGCTGAAGGACGGGAAGTGGAATGGTGATTATTTGCAGGCTTACGTCAAATTCAGAGGAAATGAGCTGACAGGGAAAACAGTCGGCCTTATCGGTTTCGGAGCTGTCGGACAGAGAATCGCCCGGCTATTGGCCGCCTTTGACTGCAAGGTGCTTTACTATGACCCATTTGTCCGTCATGAAAACCGGGAGTATGAAAAAACGACGATTGAACGGGTATTTTCTGAAAGTGATATTGTTTCCGTTCACTTGCCGCGCACAGAAGAAACCATCGGCCTTATCGGCGCCCGGCACTTTCAATTGATGAAACAGGAAGCTGTTTTTGTCAATACGTCAAGAGCGGCGGTTACAGACAGGGAAGAGCTGCTGCGGGTGCTGAAAGAAGGGCGGATTAAGGGAGCGATCCTTGACGTGTTTTATCACGAACCGCCTGAATCTTCTGATTATGAATTGATCTCTTTGCCGAATGTGTTAGCGACTCCCCATTTAGCGGGCGCAACGTTTGAAGTGGAAGATCATCATGTGAAGATTTTAAATGAAGCGCTTTTCAAATGGAAACAAGATCAAACCTGCTCAATACGTGAACTTTATAACAAAAGAGAACTTGAAACGGAAGGAGGAGGCTGTAATGGCTGAACAAAAAGGCTACCTTGTATTTGATATCGGGACGGGGAATGCGCGAGTCGCGGTCGTGACTGCCGGCGGCGAAGTGACCTCGCTTGAAAGGGAAGACATTGAATATGTGACGGATCCGCTTTATCCGGACGGACGATATTTCTCACCGGAAGGGATATGGAAGCAAATCAGCGCTATGGCAAGGAAGGTTATTGCCAAAAGCCCACATATTACATTAATCGGAATCACCTCAACAAGCCAGAGGCAGGGAATCGTTCTGATCAATAAAGATAAAAAGGCATTTCTCGGTCTGCCCAACATTGATAACAGAGGCCGTGAATGGGAAGACGGGATTGAGGCAAAAGAAGAAGTGCATCAGCAAACCGGACGTCTTCCGAGCGCTTTATTTTCCGCCATGAAACTTGTCGGATTAAAAGCTAGACAGCCGTCTTTATGGAAAGAAGTGAAGTACATCACAAGCATCAGTGACTGGGTGACATTTGAGCTGAGCGGTATTTTAAGCTATGAACCGTCACAGGCTGCTGAAACACTGCTGTTTGACGTAAGGAAAAAGGTGTGGTCAGAGAAATTATGCAACATCTTCGGTGTGCCTTCTGCCATTCTTCCTTCACTCGTCCGATCTGGGACGGTTGTCGGAATGTTAACGTTTAAGAAAGCGGCGGTTCTCGGCCTTTCTGAAAGAGTGCCTGTGATTGCAGGCGGGGGAGACACACAGCTTGCCATCAAAAGTGCAGATGCAAAGCCGGGAGATATCGTCATCGTATCCGGCACGACGACGCCGATTACAAAGATAACAGCGGAGACCGGAACCGAAAGTTTAGAGAATGCATGGCTGAATTGCCATACAGAAGAAGGTCAATGGCTTCTTGAAACGAATCCGGGTGTAACAGGACTCAATTATCAAAAATTAAAATCCATTTTTTATCCGAATGAATCCTACGGCGTTATGGAACGGGAAATCGCAAGTCTGCCGAAACATGATCATGCTTGTATTTCTGCGTTAGGCTCCTATTTATCGCCTGAGAAAAACGCACTGGCAAAAGGCGGATTTATTTTTGACGCTCCGCTGTCCCAAAACTTAAGCAGAGCCCATTTTGTCAAAGCCGCACTGCTGGAAATCGCTTTTTCAATCAAATGGAACTATGAGGCGTTAACAGAGGTGGCTTCCTTTTCACAAGATGATGTGAAGGTGTGCGGCGGCGGTTTCCAAAGTGATGCTTTGACGCAGTTTCTTGCTAACCTTCTCCAAAAGAAAATCTATAAGAGAGAGGGGTTCAGCCAGGCATCCGCAATGGGAGCGGTGATGATTTGTAACGAAGCTCTCGGTGTGAAAGCAGAGCTTTCGAGCCGCACAAAGGTAATTGAGCCGGAAGCGGATCAGACGGATCTCTTCCTATATGAAGAATGGAAACATACGCAAAAATTATTTACTCATTTTCAGCCGGCGGTGAAAGCCTGACTTGGGGATGAGATGACAACATGAAAGATTGCTGAGGAGGAACAAAAATGCTTAATAAAATAGGAATTCCGAAACAGCTCGCATGGGGATTTTTGGGAGTCGTGCTGTTTATGATGGGGGACGGCCTTGAACAAGGCTGGCTCAGCCCGTTTTTAGTTGAAAACGGCTTGACGGTACAGCAATCAGCATCCCTGTTTACGGTTTACGGTGTTTCTCTCGCTGTGGCGTCTTGGTTTTCAGGGGTCTGCCTCGAAGCCTTCGGCGCAAAGCGGACGATGTTTATGGGGCTGTTGTTTTACGTTATCGGAACAGCCGCGTTTATCGCATACGGATTTGAAAATCTTAATTTGCCGGTGATGTATGTCACGTATTTTATTAAAGGGCTGGGTTATCCGCTGTTTGCCTATTCTTTTTTGACATGGGTGATTTACCGGTCGCCGAAAAACAGGCTCAGTACGGCGGTCGGCTGGTTCTGGATTGCATATTGCTGCGGGATGTTTGTATTCGGTGCTTGGTATTCAAGCTGGGCCATCAAATCCTTCGGCTATTTGAATACACTGTGGAGTTCAATTTTCTGGGTCTGCCTCGGCGCGTTTTTTGCTTTGATTTTAAATAGGGACCGCTTTGAAAAGAAAAAGGCAGATAAGCGGGAAAAGGCGCAGGAATTAATGAAGGGAATCACCATCCTTGCTGAAAATCCGCGTGTGCTCTCTGGGGGGATCATTCGGATCATTAACAGCATTGGTACATACGGATTTCCGGTATTTCTTCCGATGCATATGGCGCAACACGGCATTTCTACAAATGTATGGCTTCAAATTTGGGGAACGATCTTTCTCGGAAATATCGTCTTTAACTTAATCTTCGGCGCAGTCGGCGATGCATTCGGCTGGAAGAAGACTGTCATGTGGTTCGGGGGAGTGGGCTGCGGCATTTTTACTCTTTTATTATATTATGCTCCTGTTGTATCACATGGGAACTTGCTTTTCGTCAGCATTGTCGGTTTTATATGGGGAGGGCTCCTCGCCGGGTTCGTTCCGATCGGGGCTATCGTGCCGACGGCGGCCGGCAGCGATAAAGGTGCTGCCATGTCTGTGTTAAATCTGGCTGCGGGCCTGTCGGCATTTGTCGGTCCCGCGCTTGCCTGGGCGTTCATCGGACTTGTCGGCGCACAAGGCGTTGTATGGATTTTCGCAGCGCTCTATTTCGTAAGTGCAATCTTGACCAATCAAATCAAAATACCTGAAGAGAAAACGGCAAAACACAATAAAGCATTGCCTGAATACGCTTCTTAACAGCAACGCCCCGAAAATTCGGGGCGTTTTTTTACAGCTGCTGAAGAAACCCGGCAAAGCGCTGAATTTGTTCACGTAACGATTGTTTGTTTTCGTGAAATTGTTTGAAACGATGTCCGTTTGCTCCGGACGGATGCGGGAAGCCTTCCAGAATGACCGCATGACCCATTCTGCCGTTCTTCTTCAGCATGCGGCAGGCTGATTCTGCTGCTTTGCCGAGAGGGATAAGCAGAATGTCCTTTTTCATCATTTCTATTTCATCCGGAAAACATGTCAGCGCGTAACGGCTTAGAAGAGCTGACCTGCTGATTGCCGGCCGATGTCCCGTATAGTTTTTCTGTTTATAAAAAACAGGGTGTTTGATAACGGACGTTGTATGAAGAAGCTCCCGTTTTGAATCAAATAACCGGGATGAATCCTCAACGTGAAGCGCGGCCGGCAGACCGCATTCATTAAGCATTTCGATGATGTTCTGTCTCATTGAACCGGAAAGTCCGGCCGCTTTTTTTGTTTCATAGGCTATCGTTTCAAGAGTTTCGCCATCTTTTAAAAGCTGTGCCGCTTTTTTGTAAGCCAGCTGCATTTGAAAAAAACCGGGTGTGATTCCGGAAATGGCAACGACTGCATAAGGGTTAATATATTCATTATGAGGCGAATAATACAAATCCAGATCTCCGTCCTTAGCTAAATGGAAAGCCGGAGTCAGCAAATCCGATTTTGTAAACCCTACCGAAGAAGATAGTGCTTTAAGCTGCTGCAAAAAATGCGCAAGCCGCTCACGATCGCAAATCATGTTATGCCTCCTTGAATCCGCCGGTTTCTCTTAGTGTCATCAAAAACGTCGGATGACATGCAGGCTCATACATCACTTTTACCGGCGTTCCAGAGCATCTTCAGGACGTGAGGCGTTCCTTTAACTTCGGCCGCCGTCGTTTGCACGGCTGTTTTTTTAGTGAGAAAATCTTCTTTCAGCTCTTTCTGCTTTTGCGATAACAGATCGGTTTCTGTTTTGATTTCATCAACGGCCGTCTGCATGGACGCTGTCGCGGCGTTAATCTTCTTTATATCAGGCGCTGTGTTTCTTTTAAAATGCGCGGCGGATACGGCTGCATAAATTAATGCGGCAGCCGCAACGGCAGCACTGATATACAAAATGATGATCATCTGCTTTTCACTCCTTTTTTTCAGTAGATACCCTTTACGGATCGTGTTGAATCATTTTATTTGCTAATTGTTTTTTTTCTGCTTATAATGTGAAATCGTACATAAGGACATTCAGAAAGGGTGAAAGACGTGGAAAGCTTACAAAACAAAACGGCTCTTATCACGGGTGCGGGCAGAGGAATCGGCCGCGCCGCCGCTATCGCTTTAGCCAAAGAAGGAGTCAATATCGGTTTAATCGGGCGCACAGAAGCAAATGTCGAAAAGGTTGCGGAAGAAGTGAAAGCCCTTGGTGTAAAGGCATCATTCGCTGCTGCCGATGTAAAAAACCAAAAAGAGGTTGAACAAGCCGTCTCCTCTATTAAAGAAGAACTCGGTGAGATTGACATCTTGATTAACAATGCCGGAATCAGCAAATTCGGCGGATTTTTGGATCTTACGCCTGAAGAGTGGGAAGACATCATTCAAGTGAATGTAATGGGTGTATACCACGTGACACGCGCCGTTCTTCCTGAAATGATTGAGAGAAAATCAGGAGATATCATTAATATTTCTTCTACGGCGGGCCAAAGAGGCGCCGCGGCGACAAGTGCGTACAGCGCTTCTAAATTTGCCGTTCTCGGTCTGACTGAATCTCTCATGCAGGAAGTCAGAAAACACAATATCCGTGTCAGCGCAATGACTCCGAGCACGGTTGCCAGCGACATGTCTATTGAATTAAATCTGACAGACGGCAATCCGGAAAAAGTCATGCAGCCTGAGGATCTTGCAGAATATATGGTTGCTCAATTGAAATTACATCCGCGCATTTTCATCAAAACTGCCGGTTTGTGGTCAACGAATCCTTAAACAAAAGGGGACCTGTCTTCATGACGGGTCTTTTTTATTCCATTCGAAACGGTCCATCGGCGCTTCTGATTATCTTTTGAAGGGAATGTTAATAGATCAAAAGATTCGTCTTCTGAATTTCCGTGAACGGGGGAGTACCAGCGAAGCTGTCACAACCCGAAATAAGGACATATCAAGATTAAAATAAGTTATAATTGGGGTAGCGTCAGAAAAATGCGGATTTACAACGTTAAGCAAATAAAGTTCCCAAAAGACGCTTTGGGAACTTTGGAAATTACAAATAATAATATAAACATTCAATCCTGAGATAATATAAAAAAAGTTGGATAACATACATTTATGATTATCCTGTTGTTTTTATTTTTACTATAATCACTACAATTCTAAGTAGCTATCTAACTTGGTGATGGCACAATGTATAGCAATTTTTTCACCTGCGTACACCGCCAAATATTTAATTCTTATTGGACTAACGCGCAGTTTAGTGCAAAAATCAAAGGTAAGGGAGGATTTTCACCTTTACCTTATTTTAACTTTAGCTCTAGTATAGGGTATGGACGTCCAGAAGAATCTGTTTCCGTTTCACTTACTATAAAAAAGCCATTATTAATATAGAATTTAGTTGCACTCTTATTGTCTTTATTTACATCAACTGTTGTAATATCAAAGTCTTTAATTAAAGAATTAATAATAGCTTTACCGTATCCTTTACCTATTTTATTAGGTTTTAAGAATAACATTTCTAAGTGTTGTTTATTTATAGCAGAAAAGCCAATTAAATCTTCTTTCTCATACCATAACTGGACATTAAGATGTGGGAAATATGAGGGTATTTCTTTTTTAAACTCTTCTCTATCGGTATCTCTTAAAAAATGATGAGTAGCTAAAACCGACTCTTCCCATATATTCAAAATTGTATCATAATCTTTCTGATTTGCTTTTCTATATATCATTAATATCTCTCCTTTAGTTTTAAATTATCAACTCCTTCCCAATAAGTATTTTATGATTTTCATGTTATATAACCACGAACTTAAAATGTTCATTAATAAAACCTCCAAATAAACATTTCGATAATTTGATTATAATATCAAATCTTTATTATTACTTTACAGTATTTTTTCATTTTAGGGGGTATTTTGTTTTTTAACTTGATAGTGATGTGGTACTACCCCTGAACGGAAGAATGAAATATCGGCACAAACAGGTTATAATTATACTAAATAAACTATGTACCAAATGTTCAGTTATTCGATTTTTCCCTCTATCCATAAAAACAACAAGATACAAATAAAACTGATACAGCATACAAAAAGGGAAAAGGGCATCTATAGAGAATATTTAGTACATGGAATTATTTGTTAGAGGAAAGGGTGTGCACATATTGAAAGAAGAAAAAAGAAGTTCAACCGGTTTTTTAGTGAAACAAAGAGCTTTTTTAAAGCTTTACATGATTACAATGACAGAGCAGGAACGGCTTTACGGACTGAAGCTTCTCGAAGTGCTGCGTTCGGAATTTAAACCCATCGGTTTTAAGCCGAATCATACCGAGGTGTACCGTTCACTTCACGAACTATTGGATGACGGGATTTTAAAGCAAGTAAAAGTGAAAAAAGAGGGAGCCAAACTCCAGGAAGTCGTTCTCTATCAATTTAAAGACTATGAGGCTGCGAAGCTTTACAAAAAACAGCTGAAGACAGAGCTTGACCGCTGCAAAAAGCTGATAGAAAAAGCCATTTCAGATAATTTTTAAATCCGGCCGGGGAACGCCCCCGGCCTCCCGGGCTCAAAAGGTTTGTTCTGTGATTCAGTATACATAATAGCAGGCTCGGAACAATACATATCAATAATACCTTCAAACTTGACATCAACTCCTGAAGTGGTAACATAAAAAACGTGTGAAAAATACGAACAAAATACGAACAAGGGAGATGTTACCGATCTTAGATCAAAAGAAAGTTGCTTTTATCGGAGCAGGATCAATGGCTGAAGGAATGATATCAGGCATGGTCCGCGCAAAAAAAATTCCCAACCAAAACATCTGCGTGACAAACCGCCGCAATACAGAGCGACTCGCTGAATTGGAACATCAATACGGTATTCAAGGCATTGCTTTTGACAGCATGAAAACCGAAGACATTGATGTCTTTATTTTAGCCATGAAACCGAAGGATGCTGAAATCGCTCTGGCTGCGCTGAAACGGCGTATTCAACCTCATCAAATCATCCTGTCTGTTCTGGCAGGCATAACAACCTCATTTATACAACAATCATTACATGATCGTCAGCCGGTTGTAAGAGTGATGCCGAACACATCCAGCATGATCGGCGAATCGGCAACAGCTGCGGCTTTCGGAGACCATGTCTCTTACGGTTCAGCAAAAACCGCGGTATCCCTTTTGGAATGCCTCGGGGAAGTGTACGTGATCAAGGAAGATCAGATGGACATTTTCACCGGTATCGCAGGCAGCGGACCGGCGTACTTTTATTATTTAATGGAGTTTATTGAAAAAGCAGGTGAAGAAGCCGGCTTAGACAAACGGCTGTCCCGCAAAATCGGCGCGCAAACGTTATTGGGCGCCGCTAAAATGCTGATGGAAACGGGTGAAAAACCGGATGTGCTTCGGGAAAACATCACCTCTCCAAACGGCACGACGGAAGCCGGCCTCGATGCGCTCAGGTCAGAAGGCGGCGGAGAAGCCATTGCCAAAGCCATTAAACACGCGACCGAACGTTCTATTGAGATCAGCAAAACAATTGAAAAAACGGCAGCACTATAATCGTTAAAAAACAGGAGTGATACAGTGACGTCTCGGACGAAGATCAAAAGAGTCGCGGTGAAAATCGGCAGCAGCTCACTGACGAGCCTGCACGGGGAAATCAGCAGAAGAAAGCTGGAAGCATTGGTGGATCAAATCGCACAGCTGAAAGACAGCGGCTATGAAGTGATTTTAGTATCTTCCGGCGCAGTGGCGGCAGGTTATCGGAAGCTCGGATTTATTCAGAAACCGGAAAGCCTCCCTGAAAAACAGGCTTCTGCTTCCATCGGGCAGGGATTATTAATGGAGGCTTATTCAAAGCTGTTTTTAGCGCACGGTTATGTCGCATCACAAATTTTAATTACAAGAAGCGACTTTTCCGATGAATGCCGCTACCATAATGTGCGCAATACGATGAACGTCCTTTTGGAACGAGGCATTATTCCGATTATTAATGAAAATGACACGGTCACAGTCAACCGGCTGAGATTCGGAGATAACGATACACTCGCAGCGAAGGTGGCAGGTTTAATTGATGCCGACATGCTTGTGATTTTATCAGACATTGACGGTTTATATGATGATAATCCGCGCAGCAACCCGAAAGCGAAAAGAATCAGTCATGTAAGTGACATCACTCCAGAAATAGAAGCAAGCGCGGGAGATGCCGGGAGTGAAATGGGAACCGGCGGAATGCGTTCGAAACTGGATGCTTTTAAAATTGTGATGGCCTCCGGTATTAAAGGCTTTCTCGGGCAGGCTAACATTCCGGACATTCTGCTTCAAGCGGTAGATGAGGCGGCTGAAGGAACTTATTTTGAAGCGGAAGGAACCCTGCCGTTAAACCACAAAGAACAATGGCTTGCATTTAATTCCGGCCCCGAAGGCGAAATTGTGATGGAAAAAGAAAGCAGCCGCGATGTCGCGAACGGAAATATGGAGCTGTCACCGCAGGACATCGAGCAGATTAAGGGCCGATTCAGCAGCGGAGCGGTTGTCAGGCTGCTTGATCAGCAGGGAGAAGAGCTCGGACTCGGCATCGTCAACTATTCCTCAGCCCAGCTGAAGACTTTTAAAGAAACGCCGCCCAAACAGACCGATCAATCAGTCATTGATCCGGAAGCGTTTGTCTGCCACGTTGAACTATCCATTCCGATCGGCTGAGAAAGATCTATAAAAATATGAAAAAGCCCGAGGCTTCGTTTTGAAGCTCGGGTTTGTTTTTTATTGATATTGTTCAAGTTTGGAGAAAAATTGAATGACAAAATGATAGAAATCATTTGCAGACGGAGCAAGTTCCCTTCCTTTTGGTTTAATAATGCCTACGGTGCGCTTCACTTGAGGAAATTCAATCGGAATTTTGACCGTGAACCGGGGTGTGGTTTCTGCAAAGGTGCTTTCAGGTAATAAAGTAACTCCCATCCCCGCGGAGACTAATCCTTTAATGGCATCTAAATCCTCGCCTTCCGTCGATACTAGCGGCGCAAAGCCGGCCTGTCTGCAAGCGTCAATCGCCATGTTACGGAGAATAAACCCTTCAGGAAATAAAACGAATTGGTCGCCGCGCAGATCAATTAAATGAATATTTTTCTGTTTGGCAAGCGGATGATGCAGCGGAACAAGCGCGTAAATCTTTTCCGTGAATAAGATATTGCCTGTTATGTCGGGGAATTCCGTCGGAACGGGGCCGAGCAGCGCCGCATCTATATCCCTGTTTCTTACCGCTTCGATTAAAAACTTATAAGAACCCTGGCGGAGCAAAAACTCAACGTTCGGGTATTCCTCTTTAAACGCCGAAATCACCGTCGGCAAAAGCTGGCTTGCAAGGCTCGTCGGAAATCCTATTTTGACGGTTCCGCGATTCGGATCAAGATATTCATCAATTTGTTCTTTCGCGTAATCAATTGCTTTCATCGCCGTTTTAATATGTTCTAAAAATTGTTTGCCGATCGGCGTTAATTTAATATTTCTGCCTTCCCGTTCAAATAAAGTGACTTGCAGCTCTTCTTCAAGATTTGCAATCTGCCTGCTGATGGCGGATTGTGCGACATGCAGATGATCAGCCGCTTCTGACACATGTTCCCGTTCTGCTACCTCCATAAAATACCGAAGCTGGCGTAATTCCATTGCGTTCACACCTATCTATCTCATTTTGAGATGTATTTGATCTAAATTATATATTGTTTATATTGTTTTGAAAACTTACAATTAATTTAAAGTTGTCAGATTTTATGACCGATAATTAACGGAAACTGATCGGGGGAGAGGAATTATGACTTACAATCAAATGCCGAAAGCACAAGGTCTCTACCGTCCGGAATTTGAGCACGATGCATGCGGAATCGGCTTGTATGCCCATTTAAAAGGGAAACCTTCACATGACATTGTCAAAAAAGGACTGAAGATGCTTTGCCAGCTGGATCACAGAGGAGGACAGGGCAGTGATCCGAATACGGGTGACGGCGCCGGCCTGATGGTTCAGATCCCTGATGCTTTTTTTAAGAAAGAGTGCGGAGAAATGAGACTGCCGGAAAAAGGCCGTTACGGGGTAGGAATGGTCTTTTTCTCGCAAAATGAAGAGGAAAGAAAAAAGATCGAAAAACAGGTGAATGCATTCATTGAGCAGGAAGGACAGATCGTTCTCGGCTGGAGAACCGTTCCTGTAAATGTCGGAAAAATCGGAACAGTGGCACAAAGCACTTGCCCGTATGTGCGTCAAGTATTCATCGGCGCCGCAAACGATTTGAAAGACAGCCTTGCTTTTGAACGCAAACTGTATGTCATCCGGAAGCAGGCGGAAAATTGGGGCGTTCAAGAACAGCTTGATTTTTACTTCGCAAGCCTGTCAAGCCAGACTATTGTTTATAAAGGGTTGTTAACGCCTGAGCAGGTTGACGCTTTTTATTTGGATTTGCAGGATGAAACCTTCGTATCTGCATTTTCACTCGTGCATTCAAGGTTCAGCACAAATACCTTTCCTACTTGGGAACGTGCCCATCCGAACCGCTATCTGATTCATAACGGAGAAATCAATACGCTCCGGGGCAATATCAATTGGATGAGAGCGAGGGAGCAGCAGTTCGTTTCAGAAAGCTTCGGAGACGATCTTCACAAAGTGCTGCCGATTCTAAATGCTGAGGGCAGTGACTCATCCATTCTTGATAATGCGTTTGAATTTTTCGTGATGGCAGGGCGGAAACCGGCACATACGGCAATGATGCTGATTCCGGAACCATGGACGGAAAACACTCACATGTCTAAAGCGAAACGGGCTTTTTATGAATATCACAGCTCTTTAATGGAGCCGTGGGACGGGCCGACCGCCATTTCGTTTACGGACGGAAAACAGATCGGCGCCATCCTTGACCGTAACGGCTTGCGTCCGGCACGTTACTATGTGACAAAAGATGACCATATTATTTTCTCATCTGAGGTCGGCGTTATTGAAGTAGAGCAGGAGACCATTCTTCATAAAAAACGTCTGGAGCCCGGAAAAATGCTGCTCATTGACTTAGAAGAAGGCCGGATTATTTCAGATGAAGAAGTGAAAACAGAAATTGCCAATGAATTCCCTTATCAAAAATGGCTTGAAGAAGAATTGGTTCAAGTGAATCCTGACCCGGAAATCCGGGAAGAGGAACAATTCGATGATCTTCTCGTCCGTCAAAAAGCGTTTGGCTATACGTATGAAGATATTCAGAAATATTTAATCCCTGTTATTAAAGAAGGCAAGGACCCGCTCGGCTCTATGGGAAATGATTCGCCGCTCGCCGTTTTATCCGACCGCGCCCAATCACTGTTTCATTACTTTAAACAGCTGTTTGCGCAAGTCACAAACCCGCCGATTGATGCGATCCGCGAGCAGCTGGTAACTTCTACGGTGACCTGGCTTGGAGCTGAAGGTGATCTGCTGCATCCGAGTGAAAGAAATGCACGCCGCATAAAGCTTTATACTCCTGTATTATCAAACGAACAGTTTTATGCGCTGAAAACACTTGTGCATCCTGACATTAAGAGCCAGAACATCCGCACGCTGTTTTCCGATGACCTAGAAAAAGGCCTGAAGGATTTGTTTCAGCAGGCGGAAAAAGCGATCAAGGAAGGCGTATCTCTGTTAATTTTATCTGACAGGGCAATGAGTAAAGAGTTGACACCGATTCCGCCGCTTTTGGCCGTCAGTGCGCTGCATCAGCATTTGATCCGCCAAGGTCTGCGAACAAAAGCAAGCATTATCGTTGAATCCGGAGAAGCGCGTGAAGTTCATCACTTTGCGGCTCTCATCGGATATGGTGCCGATGCTGTCAATCCGTATTTGACTTACGCTACGTACAAGCAGGAAATCGATGAAGGCCGGCTTGATATTCCGTATGAAGAAGCTGTCAGCAAATACGGAAAGAGCGTAACAGAAGGCGTCGTGAAAGTGATGTCAAAAATGGGGATTTCAACTGTGCAAAGTTACAGGGGCGCCCAAATTTTTGAAGCGGTCGGCATCGGTGAAGACGTTATCGCTAAATACTTTACCGGTACTGCATCTCAGCTTGGCGGAATCGATATCGAGACGATTGCGCAAGAAGCGAAACAGCGCCATCAAGCGGCGTACAAGGATGATTACAGCCAAACCCTTGATCCGGGAAGTGAATTCCAATGGCGGAACGGAGGAGAGCACCACGCTTTCAACCCGAAAACCATCCATACGCTGCAATGGGCCTGCCGCAAAAATGATTACAGCCTGTTTAAGCAGTATTCTCATGCAGCGGATGAAGAACGAATCGGATTTTTACGCAATCTGTTCGCCTTCAAAGAAGACCGCAAGCCTTTAAAATTAGAGGAAGTTGAATCAGCTGCTTCCATCGTGAAACGTTTTAAAACAGGAGCGATGTCATTCGGTTCATTAAGCAAGGAAGCCCATGAGGCTTTAGCGATAGCGATGAACAGACTTGGCGGAAAAAGCAACAGCGGAGAAGGCGGCGAGGACCCGAAACGTTTCGTTCCGGATGAAAATGGCGACGACAGAAGAAGTGCGATTAAACAGATTGCTTCCGGCCGTTTCGGCGTAAAGAGCCATTATCTCGTCAATGCGGATGAATTGCAGATCAAAATGGCGCAAGGGGCGAAGCCGGGAGAAGGCGGTCAGCTTCCGGGCAACAAGGTATATCCTTGGGTCGCGGATGTCCGCGGTTCTACACCAGGTGTAGGGCTGATCTCACCGCCTCCTCACCATGATATTTATTCAATTGAAGATTTGGCGCAGCTGATTCATGATTTGAAAAATGCAAATCGAAGCGCGCGAATCAGCGTCAAGCTCGTGTCAAAAGCCGGCGTCGGCACGATTGCGGCCGGTGTGGCAAAAGGCACTGCGGATGTCATCGTCATCAGCGGCTACGATGGCGGAACGGGCGCGTCGCCGAAAACAAGTATTAAACATACGGGTCTTCCGTGGGAGCTTGGTCTTGCAGAAGCTCACCAAACGCTGATGCTGAACGGTTTACGGGATCGCGTGGTATTGGAAACGGACGGTAAGCTGATGACAGGCCGGGATGTCGTAATGGCCGCCTTGCTCGGTGCGGAGGAATTCGGCTTTGCTACAGCGCCGCTTGTCGTTCTCGGCTGCGTCATGATGCGCGCCTGCCATTTAGATACATGTCCTGTTGGTGTCGCGACGCAAAACCCGGAGCTTCGCAAAAAATTCATGGGCGATCCTGACCATATCGTAAATTACATGCTGTTTGTCGCAGAAGAAGTGCGTGAATATATGGCGCAGTTAGGCTTTAAGACGCTTGATGAAATGATCGGACGCACGGACGTTCTTCATGTCAGCGAACGTGCGAAAGCGCATTGGAAAGCGGGCCAGCTTGATTTATCCACACTGCTGTACCAGCCTGAAGGCGTACGCACTTTCCGTACGGCGCAAAACCATAAAATCGACGAGTCGCTTGATATGACGGTTATTCTTCCGGCGGTGCAGGCTGCAATTGAAGCCGGTCAGGAAGCGGAAGCTGAAATCAAGATCAATAATACAAATCGCGTAGCCGGAACCGTGACGGGAAGTGAAATTTCTAAACGCTACGGAGCGGAAGGCCTGCCGGATGATACGATCAGACTTCATTTTACCGGATCAGCCGGACAGAGTTTCGGAGCATTTGTCCCTAAGGGGATGACGCTTCATTTGAACGGGGATTCAAATGACTACGTAGGCAAAGGGCTTTCAGGCGGAAAAATCATCGTGAAAGCGCCTGATGCCTTCAATTGTGAAACACACGATAACGTTATTATCGGGAACGTCGCATTTTACGGAGCAACAAGCGGGGAAGCGTACATTAACGGGCGCGCAGGTGAACGTTTTGCAGTCCGTAACAGCGGAGTCAATGTCGTTGTAGAAGGTATCGGAGACCACGGCTGTGAATACATGACAGGCGGCCGGGTTGTTGTCCTCGGCGAAGTCGGCAAAAACTTCGGGGCGGGAATGTCAGGCGGTATCGCATACGTCCTGAGTGATGATGCCAAAGCATTTAAACGCAAATGCAACATGGAAATGATTTCATTTGAAAAGCTGACGGATGAGGCGGAGATCAAAGAAGTGCAAGAAATGGTCAAACGGCATGCGGCGCTGACAAACAGCAAAAAAGCCGCAGATCTCCTGGACAATTGGGAAAAAGCCGCAGAAACCTTTATCAAAGTCATTCCGAAAAACTATAAACAAATGCTCCTCAGCATCGAAGAACAAAAAGCGGCGGGTTTATCAGAAGAAGACGCAATTATGTATGCTTTTGAAGCCAATACAAAGGTTCACCAAACGCCTGCCAAAGACCATAAACAAGCGGTAGTACAGTAAGAAAGGGGAGAGGAACATGGGGAAACCAACTGGATTCATGGAAGAAAAACGAGAAAAACCGGCTGAGCGGGACCCTCTCACTCGCTTAAAGGATTGGAAAGAGTATTCGGCTCCATTTTCAGATGAAGCGTCAAAGCGGCAGGGGGCGCGGTGTATGGATTGCGGCACACCGTTTTGCCAAATCGGCGCTGATATCAACGGTTTTACGTCCGGCTGCCCGATTTATAATCTGATACCGGAGTGGAATGACCTCGTCTATCGGGGGCGCTGGAAAGAAGCCTTGGAGCGCCTTCTGAAAACGAATAACTTTCCTGAATTCACAGGGCGGGTCTGTCCCGCTCCTTGTGAAGGATCTTGTACGCTGGCTATTTCAGATCCGGCTGTTTCAATTAAAAACATCGAGCGGACGATCATTGACAAAGGTTTTGAGAACGGATGGATTCAGCCGAGAATTCCAGCGAAACGCACAGGTAAAAAAGTCGCTGTCGTCGGTTCAGGCCCGGCAGGTCTGGCAAGCGCTGATCAGCTGAACCAAGCCGGTCATTCCGTAACGGTCTATGAGCGTGCCGACAGAGCCGGCGGTCTGCTGATGTACGGCATTCCGAGCATGAAGCTTGAGAAAAGTGTCGTCGAACGCCGTATTAAACTTTTGACGCAGGAAGGTATAGATTTTGTAACAAATACCGAAATCGGCGTTGACATAACGGCAGATGAGCTGAAAGATCAATTTGATGCCGTCATTTTGTGCACAGGCGCCCAAAAGCAGCGCAATCTGCTGATTGAAGGCCGGGAAGCAAAAGGCGTCCATTATGCGATGGACTATTTAACACTGGCGACGAAAAGCTATTTAGATTCCAACTTTAAAGACAAACAATATATAGACGCTAAAGGGAAAGACGTCATCGTAATCGGCGGAGGAGACACAGGAGCTGACTGCGTGGCAACCGCGCTGCGCCAAAAAGCGCGCAGCGTGCACCAGTTCGGGAAACATCCTAAACTTCCTCAAACGCGCACGAACGACAATATGTGGCCTGAACAGCCGCACGTCTTTACCCTTGAATACGCCTATGAAGAAGCGCAGGCAAAGTTCGGCAAAGACCCGAGAGAATATTCAATTCAGACGACAAAAATGGTGGCCGATAAGCAGGGCCGCTTACAAGAGATTCACACCATTCAAATGGAAAAAGTCAGAAACGAATTCGGAAAGTATGAATTTCATGAACTGCCCGGGACAGAAAAAGTATGGCCTGCTCAGCTGGTGTTCATCGCCATCGGTTTTGAAGGGACGGAACAGCCATTATTGAAACAGTTCGGTGTCGATTCGGCAAATCATAAAATTCAGGCGGCATATGGGGATTATAAAACGAATGTTGACGGTGTTTTCGCCGCAGGGGATGCGAGAAGGGGCCAAAGCCTGATTGTATGGGCGATTAATGAAGGCCGGGAAGCAGCGCGCGAAGTCGACAGTTATTTAATGGGGAGCACTGTTTTACCGTAAATAAAGGGGTTTATTTATAAAACCGGCTGGGATCAGCCGGTTTTTCGTATTGAAATGAAACCTCCTTCTTCCTTTATTGGTCATATAAAGGTAACGTGGAAGATAATATATGGAATTTTGTTTTACAGAGTGGAGAGATTGTTTTCTTCCGCAGACTGAGACGATTTGCAAGCCTTGAGCAGTTGATCACGGTTCTGCTGACGGGCTCTGTGTGTCTGCAGTCGATTTGCGGGCAGATTTTAATTGATGAAGAAAAACATATTGAATTTCAAGCGGAAACGCTTATAAACAAATAAGGAACGGACGCGTCCGCTCCTCTTTTTTAGACATCCAAACGAAAGCCGATATTGCCGAACTGCCGTCCTTCCCGCATTCTGTTAAAAGCGGCAGCTGCTTCACTGAGAGGGTACATGCGGTCGATAATGGGACGGATGCCGCAGCGGTTTACCAATTCCAGCATATCCGCAAATTCCTCATTGCTTCCCATTGATGTACCGAGAATATGAATCTGCGGAAAAAACAGCGAGCGAATAGGAAATCCGAGCTGATCGCCTGAACTGGCGCCGAATGTTACGATCCGGCCATTCGGTTTCATAATGTCAAGATAGTGTTGAAACAAGGCGGGGCCTACACCGTCAAGTATGATATCTGCTTTTTCGCCATTCAGCGCCTCATTCCAGTCACCGTAGCTGTCAATCGCCCGGTCTGCACCGTATGACAGTGCGGTGTGTTTTTTGTTTTCACTGCGGGAGGTGACGCTGACTGTCGCTCCGATAGCTTTTGCCATTAATAAGGCGTAAGTTGCCACGCCGCTTCCGATGCCCGGAAGGATAAGATGTTCGCCTTTTTTTAATTGTCCTTTTGTAAATAAGGCGCGATAAGCGGTTAATGCTGATAACGGCAGCACGCCCGCTTCCTCCCAAGTCAGGTGTTCGGGTTTTAAAACGGCATTTTCCTCAGGAACGATGACATAAGGTGAAAATGTTCCGTCGCTCGGACCGCCTAAAATGTCAGGGACGGCCGGTACGTCCTCAACAGTCTTCCAATTCAGCACCGGGTTGATGATGACTTCTGCATGCAGTAAATGAGACCGGACGCCCTGTCCTATTTCGGTTACGATTCCCGCGCCGTCTGAACCGAGAGTAAATTCATGGTTTCCGGTTTCGTGGTTTTTCATTAAAAACAAATCACGATGGTTTAATCCGGCTGTTTTCAGCTTTATTTTTACTTCGCCGTTTCCCGGCCTTTTGTCAGGTGCCTGCCTGAAATCAAAGCCATTTTCGTGTATGATAAGGGCATTCATCATTCTTCTCTCCTTTATGATTGATGAGAAAGATTTTACAGGCTGGATCAGCTGCAGTAAATAAATGAAAATTGATAGCCCGCTATCAATAAAAATCATAGCAAGAAGGTGCCCTTACATGGAAAGCGGAGACTTAAAGATTTTTCAGGCTGTCGCCCGCAAAGGAAGTATTTCAAAGGCGGCAGAAAGCCTGCATTATGTTCAATCAAATGTGACAAACAGGATTCAGCAGCTGGAACGGCAATTGCAAACACAGCTTTTTTACCGCACAAATCGGGGGATGACGCTGACGCCTGCAGGTGAAAACTTATTGAAAGACGCAGACAGAATCCTTCAATTGCTGCATGAGGCGCAAAAAACGGCGCAAGAAGCAGGCGATCCGAACGGCCCGCTTCGAATCGGTTCTCTTGAAACGGCGGCAGCCGTCCATCTCCCACAATTTTTCACGGAGTATTGCAGCCGCTGCCCGAAAGTACAGCTGTCTCTGTCAACCGGTGATACACATACCTTAGTGCAGCGCGTCTTACACTATGAGCTGGACGGCGCTTTTGTTTATGGTCCGGTCGAATACGAAGATCTTGAACAAGTCGCTGTATTTCAAGAAGAATTGGTCTTGGCTTCAAATAAGCGGGAAGGCAGTTTGCAAGACTTGTTGCGAGAGCCGATTCTGTATTTTGCCGCGGGCTGTTCGCACCGCCGCAAAATAAAAAACATACTGAAAGAAGAAGCAGTACCCGCACATAAAATCATTGAATTCGGTACGTTGGAAGCCATTATTGGGGCGATGCAGGCGGGGATGGGGGGTTCCTTTCTGCCTGCATCAGCCGTCCGTTATTTTCAAAACAGGAAAAATCTTTTTCTTCATGAGCTTCCTGAACAGTTTCGGGATATGAATATATCATTCATCTACCGGAGTGATTTATTTTTGACATCGGCGTTTGAAGAACTGCTGAATGGATTAAAAGCATTACCGAACGGAAGATGAGAAAACAGGACAGCTGTGTACGCCAATTTTTTCGTTCTGGTTTTTCTTAAAAAAACTTTCTTTTTCGGAAAATTTATGTATAATAAAAGAAAGTTTTTCGGATAAAGTATCTGCAATGATAAGGACATGAGACATTTTAACCGGCCATACAGAGAGGGAAGGCACGGCTGAGACCTTCCCGGCACGAAGAATGAGCTTACCGCCTTTTGAGCTGTATCGGTGAACGAAAGCAGCCGATACCGTATAGCCGCGTTACGGCAAAAATGAGCCGTCACTTGAAGTGGCGGGAATTTGGGTGGAACCGCGGGTCTGACACACACTCGTCCCTTCTTTTGGGATGAGTGTGTTTTTATGTTTATATAAGAAAAATGGCAATGATAAGGACATGAGACATTTTAACCGGCCATACAGAGAGGGAGGGCACGGCTGAGACCTTCCCGGCACGAAGAATGAGCTTACCGCCTTTTGAGCTGTATCGGTGAACGAAAGCAGCCGATACCGTATAGCCGCGTTACGGCAAAAATGAGCCGTCACTTAAAGTGGCGGGAATTTGGGTGGAACCGCGGGTCTGACACACACTCGTCCCTAGCTTTGGGATGAGTGTGTTTTTTATTTTATTAAAAATAAAGGAGAGATCAGACCGTGAAGGAGCCACACATTGTGATTACTTTTCCTGATGGGAAACAAAAAAAATACCGGAAAGGCGTTACGTTAGAAGAGATCGCACAATCAATCAGTCCGAGTCTGAAAAAGGCATCTGCCGCCGGAAAGATAAACGGATCGTTATTTGACCTTAGAAGAAGCATTCAGATTGACGCGGCGATTGAACTGTGCAGTTTTCAGTCTGAAGCGGGACTGGAAGTGATGAGACACACAGCAGCACACGTATTGGCGCAAGCGGTAAAACGTCTGTATCCGAAGGTTTGTTTAGGGATCGGACCCGTTATTGAAAATGGCTTTTATTATGATTTTGATATGGATGAAACAATTACTGAAAAAGACCTGGCCGTCATTGAAAAAGAGATGAACCGAATCATTTCGGAAAATCCGGAAATTATCAGAGAAGAAATCTCCAGAGAAGAGGCAGAGCAGCTGTTTGCTCATGAACCGCTGAAGCTTGAGCTCTTAGCGGGTATTCCGCAGACTGATACAATCAGTATATACCGCCAGAGCGAATTCATTGATTTATGCCGGGGTCCGCACTTGGCGTCTGCCGGACAGATAAAAGCTTTTTCGCTCACTCATGTATCAGGGGCTTATTGGCGCGGCGACAGCAACCAAAAAATGCTCCAGCGCATCTATGGAAAAGCATTTTCCTCAGAAAAGGAGCTGAACAGACATTTTCAGCTGTTGAAAGAGGCGGAGATGAGAAATCATCGGAAATTGGGAGCGGAGTTACAACTTTTTATGTTTTCGGAAGAAGCGCCGGGTATGCCTTTTTATCTGCCGAACGGTCAGTTTATCCGAAACACGCTTGAATCATTTCTGCGTTCGAAGCAGGATGCCTATCATTATCACGAAGTGCGCACCCCTATGATGATGAACCAGCGTCTTTGGGAGCAATCCGGTCACTGGGAACATTATAAAGAGAATATGTATTTCTCGGAAGCCGATCATCAGCGCTTCGCGTTAAAGCCGATGAACTGTCCCGGCCACATGCTCTTATTTAAAGAAAAGCTTCGTTCTTATCGTGATCTTCCGATTCGGATGGCTGAGTTCGGTCAGGTGCACCGTCACGAATTCAGCGGGGCGCTTAATGGCCTGCTCCGCGTCAGATCTTTTTGCCAGGATGACGCACACATTTTTGTAACGCAGGATCAAATCGAGAGTGAAATCGCTTCGGCGCTGCAGCTTATTCACGAGGTGTACACCGCATTTGGTTTTTCCTATGATATTGAGCTGTCAACAAGACCGGAAGATTACATGGGAAGCGAACACTTGTGGGACAGGGCTGAGAGCGCATTAGAAAAAGTATTAAAAGAACAGGGATATCGTTTTCGGTTTAATCGGGGAGATGGTGCATTTTACGGACCGAAAATTGATATTCATATAAAAGATGCGCTGAACCGGAGCCATCAATGCGCCACTGTCCAACTGGATTTTCAAATGCCGGAGAAATTTGATTTAACATATATTGATGAAAAAAACCAAAAAGTCCGTCCTGTTGTCATTCACCGGGCGGTATTCGGATCTCTCGACAGATTTCTCGGAATCATTACAGAACATTTCGCAGGAGCGTTCCCTTTATGGCTTGCACCGGTACAGGCAAAAATCAGCCCAGTATCAAACACCGCACACCGGGACTGCGCAGAACAGGTGCATTGGCAAATGAAGAAAGCGGGTATCCGGGCTGAGCTTGATCAGCGTGATGAAAAACTCGGCTATAAAATCAGAGAAGCACAAATGAAAAAAATACCGTATATTGCTGTTGTGGGAGATCGAGAGTGCCGCCATCAATCTGTACATGTAAGGCAATACGGGCGGGAAGACACATTTGAAGAGAATGTGAGTGATTTTATTTCCCGGATCATAAGAGAGGCAAAACAAAAAATAGAGATTTAATAAAAACAATATTGACATATCGTAAAATCACGATATAATAAAGCGTATGAAACCTATTGATGTTTTTAAAGCGTTGTCTAATGAGTCACGGCTTGAGATTTTGCAATGGCTGAAAGAGCCGGACCGTCACTTCGCCCCGCATGATGGCATTGATATGAATGAGATCGGAGTATGTGTCAGCCAGATCACCGATAAGCTTCAGATGACACAGTCAACGGCGTCTCAATATCTTTCCATCCTTCAGCGGGCGGGCCTTATCCAAACAAAACGGATTGGCAAATACACCTATTATAAAAGAGATGAAGACGCGATAAAGGCGATGGCCGATTATTTTCAGCGCGAAATGTAGGCTGAATCCTTTAGAAGAGGGATTCAGTTTCTTTTTCCGACTACACATCGACATATTGCGATTTGTTTCTGTTTGTTCAACTCTTTATATCGATATATCACAATATATCTTTATATAAATCATCAATGAAGGAGTGTGTCAGGTGCAAAATACCTGGAAGATTTACATTTTGGCAATTATCAGTTTTTTAGTGGGGACGTCTGAATATGTGATATCAGGGATGCTTGATAAAATTGCAGGTTCCTTGGGAGTTACTGTGGCAGCGGCAGGGCAGCTGATTACGATTTTTTCACTTGTTTATGCAATCGGAACGCCTGTCATGATGGCCCTTACAGCAAAACTGGACAGAAGGAAGCTCATGATCTATGCTCTGGGGCTGTTTGTTATCGGGAATATCATTTCTTTCCTTGTGCAGGGATTCGGCTTATTTGCGGGAGCGCGGGTGATCATGGCGCTTGGAGCAGGAACTGTGGTGGTCACCGCGCTTACGATCGCAGCAAAAATCGCTCCCCCGGGAAAACAGGCAAGTTCTCTCGCAACCGTCATTATGGGGTTTACGGCGGCGCTCATTATCGGTGTTCCGATCGGAAGAACCGTGTCTGAAGCTTTTGGCTGGAAGGTGGTTTTTGCCGGAATTGCGGCAATCGGAATCATTGCCATGCTTATTATACGTTTCGCGTTGCCTGAGATAAAAGGAGATAAACCGGTGCCGCTCATTCAGCAATTTTCTCTTTTGAAGAAACGAAAGGTGGCAGTCGGGCTGGCCATTACGTTTTTTTGGCTCGGAGGCTATTCGGTTACGTATACGTACCTTTCTCCGTATTTACTGAACGTTACTCATATCGGAAGCGGAATACTGAGTACATTGCTGCTTATTTTCGGTGTTGCAAGTCTTGCCGGTTCTAAAGCAGGCGGTTTCAGCGCAGACAAATGGGGGGCGCGTATGACATTAACCGGCGGAATGGCGCTTCATGCTATCATGCTCATGTTATTGCCGTTTGTCACACATTCTGCTTTCGGAGCGGCGGCAGTGCTTATGTTTTGGTCCTTCGCCGCCTGGTCATCTGGGCCTGCTCAGCAGTATCATTTGGCAACGATGGAGCCTGAATCATCGGGTGTATTACTTGGCCTCAACCAGTCTGTGATGCAGCTGGCTATGGCGGCCGGGGCGGGCATCGGGGGCATTGTTGTCACTCATCTGTCTCTTGCATCAGTGACATGGATCGGATCAGCGGGTGTTGTCATCGCGATGTGCGGTGTGCTTTCGCTTGCGTCATTAACGTCTGAAAAAACCTCATCTGAATACAGTGCAGAATAAACAAAAGCCTCGTTTCTCAGCTTGAGAAACGAGGCTTTTCACCTTGTCATTTTTCGCATTTTTTCAAGTTTACGCCGATTGCGGCTCCGTTTCGGCTTGAGTCGGCAACTCCGGTGAAGGTGCCGTTTTCACGGTCAATCAGGATGCTTTGCACATTCCCGATATCAACCGGGCTGCTGCCGAATTTATGCCCCATTTCGTTCAGTTTTGTGCGGGCTTCTTCCGGCACTCCTTTTTCATATCGATAGGATGTCATGCTGTTTGTGTAAATTCTCGGCTCTTCGACCGCCGCTTTCAGATCCATGCCGTACTCAACTTTGTTCAGGATCGTTTGCAGGACGGAAGAAATAATCGTTGCTCCGCCGGGGGAGCCGACAGTCAGGACAGGTTCGTTATTTTTGAATAAAATAGTCGGAGTCATGCTGCTGAGTGGACGTTTATTCGGCTGCACTTCATTTGCGCCGCCAGGCACCGCATCGAAGTCTGTTAACTCATTATTCAACACAACGCCGTATCCGGGAACCATAATGCCGGAACCGAACAGCTGTTCAATCGTTGTCGTATAAGATACGACATTGCCGAAGCGATCAGTTACCGTGAAGTGAGTCGTTTGGCCTTCTTGTTTGTCAGTCGGCTGCTCCACTTGTTTATAGTTTGCAGAACCTTCCTGATAGGCCCAAGGGTCGCCGGCTTTCGGTTTTTTATTGACTTTATCAATATTTATCAGCTGTCTGCGGGCATTGATATAATCTGGATTCAAGAGGCCTTTGAGAGGGACGTTGACGAATTCTGGATCCCCGGCAAATGCGGCGCGGTCAGCATAAGCCAAATGCATCGTTTCTGCGAGAAGCTGATATTTTTGCCAAGAACGGATATCATATTGAGAAAGCTTAAAATCATCCAGGAGGTTCAGCATTTGCAACAGGAAAACACCGCCCGAGCTTGGAGGAGGAGCAGTTGCGATATGATAGCCCTGGTAATCTCCCCAGATCGGTTCGTCAATCGTCACATTGAAGTTTTTAATATCTTTTTCTGTCATTGAGCCGCCGAATTCCTGCACTGTTTCCGCAAGCTTTTTGGAGAATGCTCCGTCATAGAATGCTTTTGTGCCTTTGTACTTAATAGCTGTAAATGTTTTGGCTAAGTCTTTTTGGATGAGTGTGTCTCCTTCTTTCAGAGGTTCTCCGTCCGGAAGAAACACGTCTTTTGCAGCAGTGTGTGATAATTTGTCTTTATAATCTGAGATGGCATCAGCTAAAACCGAATCGATCGGAAAGCCTTTTGAGGCAAGTTTAATGGAAGGGGTGATGAGTTGTTTCATGGAGCGTGTGCCCCATTTGTCGAGCGCTTTTTCAAGTCCTTTTAATGTTCCCGGAACACCGACTGCAGTCCCTTTCGTAACGCGTTCGGAGAAAGGGATGGCTTTGCCGTTTTCGTCAAGGAACATATCCGGTGTTGCGCCTGCCGGTGCGCGTTCCCGGCTGTCGATAATGGTGGTGTCTTTCGTCTTCGCATCATAAACCATCATAAATCCGCCGCCGCCGATTCCCGACATCATAGGTTCAGTTACGTTTAATGCGAATTGAATGGCAACCGCGGCGTCAATTGCATTGCCGCCTTTTTTCAGCACGTCGGCACCGATTTGTGAAGCGAGAGGGTGGGCGGTGGCAACCATGCCGTCTTTGCCGACATCTACCTGTTTGTAGTCGTCATAGGAAAACGGGTGTTTCTTAGCCTGAGCGTGATAAGGGATGCTTCCGGCCGCGAGCAACGTACTGAGCAGAACGATAAAACAGAGATTCATAAACTTTTTCTTTTTCATAGTCTGCCTCCTTTGTTTTCCGCTTACAATTATAGAGTAAGTAAAATGTGCTGTTTTCACAAGTGACAAACGGAATAGTCCGGTGCGCAAAAAGCCGGAGTTTCTGTGTGAATGTAATCAGTCGCAAATAGGCTAAATGGGAAACCGGACTGAAAAAGCTGTGAAACAAGCATAAAGACAAAAAATAAGCTACAATGAACAAAACAGAATTCACTCACATGACATATGAAAGGAACGTGAGCCATGTATTTAACGATCAAAGAGACAGCTGAGTTTACCAGTCTTCCTGAAGAATATGTGCACAATCTTGTTTTGACGAATAAAATAAGGGCCGTCCATGACGGACAGCAATATTTAATCAACAAGGAACAATTTCAAACCCATCTCGAACAGCTGGAAAAATATAAGGAAATGATTCAAGAGTTTTTAAATGAGCCGCTTCCTGAAGACATTGATGTAAAAGATGAAGATTAGGACACAATTTCATATTGTGTCTTTTTTTTGCAGTTTTTTCGGTTGCTCACAAAAAAACGGATGCTCAGATTTCTTTTTAAGGACGTTGTTTTCATTTTTTAATGCCTTGAGTCTCTATTTGTTTAAAAGCTTGTCACCGGGCTGAAAATGATGTTTTTGAGGAATTTATTGAAACTGCGTATCTGATTCACCTTATGTAACACTATGTATATTATGTTACATAAGACCCTTTATCCTTTATCATTCAACGGGTTTCGGCTATAATAGTAACATAATGCTCAATATGATACATTGCCAATTATAAGGGGTTTTTTGATGCATATCGTACAGCCGATCCGAAGTTTAGAGAAGATACAGGAAGTCAAAGAGTATTTAATGCAAAAAAGTGATCGTGATTATTTTTTATTTATTTTCGGCATGAACAGCGCACTGCGGATTTCAGATGTTCTGCCGCTTCGCGTGAGGGATGTCAGGAACAAAGACCATGTGTGGGCAACCGAAAGCAAAACGAGAAAGAAAAGAAAAATTCTGATACTGGAGTCTTTAAAGGCCGACATATACGCTTATACAAAAGACATGAAAGAAGATGACTATTTGTTTAAATCGAAACGGACGAATAAGCCCATATCCCGGATTCAGGCATACAGAATATTAAAGGAAGCGGCTGCCGCTTGCGGATTGGAGGAAATCGGGACGCATACGCTTAGAAAGACGTTCGGGTATCATTTTTATCAGAGGACAAAAGACATTGCTGAACTGCAGAGGATTTTGAATCATTCTTCTCCGTCTATTACAATGCGTTATATCGGAATAGATGAAGATACGACGAGAGCCGCCTATAAAGTGTTCGGAGGGCTGTAGACTTGAAAAAAACGGCCGCCAGCGTTACTATAATAGAAGCAGGCTCTAGTAGCACAGCGGATAGTGCAGCAGTTTCCTAAACTGCAGGTCGGGAGTTCGAATCTCTCCTAGAGCGTTTTTTGTATGAGATAGGCGCAGCTTAATAATGTCGGTAAAACAAAAACCCCCTTGTTATACAAGGGGGTTTTGAGTTGAATATTTTGTGAAAACCTGGTGGAAATGATGTGAAAAAAGCCCGCTGTAAGCAAGCGGGCTTTTTCTTATATGACAGCATCAAATTGATTGACTTTCCAAACGTTGTTTTCTTTTACGAATGTTACATCGCGTTTTGCTGACGGAGAACCGTCAAGAGTCGGTACAGTGAAGCGGTATGTTTGCACGCTTCCTTTTTTAGAAAGAAGAGTCATTTTTGCTTTTTTCCAATTCAGGAGGTTATCTCCGTCGCCGACCGGAACAGCCAATTTGCCGTCTTTTACAGTGAAGTGGTAATCTTTGAGCCCTTTGTCAATCGCTTGCTTTGTAAAAGCGGGTGTCAGATATTTTACGGCTTTCGCTTTTGTTCCGAGGTCTTTGCACATAAATACATATTGCAGATTTTGATATTCAAACGGTTCAGATGAGCAATTTGCGTTTGATTTAAGCGCACCGCCGCTCATTGTATTCCAGAAATGTTCTCTCGCTGACAGGGCCAGCTGAAGTGCTTGTTTTTGTGTAAGGTCATTAGGTGCATTTTTTGCAGTCGCCGCAGTGCCCAATGACAGAATCAATGTAATAGTAGTGAGGAATAATAGCCATTTTTTCATGATATAATCTCTCCTTCAATCAATCTCTTTCTCTTATGTTACAAATGTTACAATAATTACGGTAAGATTACAATACCTTTTCAGAAATATTTTCCGGACTTTTTATTTTTATGGTTTATTTCCATGTAAGACGTGAGAAAAAGATAAAGAGTTTCATTGAACAAAAGGTTTTTACAAGCTGTCTGCTGAATAATAAAATGGAAGAAAATCAAAAAAGGAGTCCTACATATGGAAGTACAAGATCATTTAGAAACAGCGGAAGGCCGCGGCCAGTCAGTCTGGCGATCGATGTCACTGTTTTTAGTGCCGCTGCTTTTAAGCAATGTATTGCAATCTGTCGGCCAATTGGTCGGAATGGTATTTGTCGGAAGGTGGCTCGGAGTCGATGCGCTTGCCGCTGTATCGTCTTTTTTTCCGCTGTTTTTTCTGCTGATCTCCTTTACGATCGGAATCGGTTCGGGAAGTTCCATTCTGATCGGGCAGGCTTACGGCGCGAAAAACGAAGAGAGGATGAAGGCGATTGTCGGCACTACACTGACTTTTACCTTTATGCTCGGTGTTGTCCTGGCAGTTGTCGGCAGTATGTTTACGCTTGATATTCTGCGGCTGATGGGAACGCCGGAAAACGTAATAGATGTCAGTGTCCGATATGCGCGCATTTTGTTTTGCGCAATGCCGCTGATGTTTTTATATTTTGCGTATACGACATTTTTACGCGGAACGGGAGATTCAAAGACCCCGTTTTATACGTTAATCGTCAGTACAGTCATAAACATCGGGCTCTTGCCCTTATTGATTCTCGGGCTTTTCGGACTTCCGAAGTTCGGCATTTACGGTTCGGCGTATGCAACCGTGATTTCAAACATCGTGACATTTATCGTACTCATGGTTTATTTGCGGAAAAGGAAACATCCATTGGCATTTGACCGGACTGCGCTCCGTTCTCTTAAAATGGACAAAAAGCTGCTCGCGCTTTTACTCCGTCTCGGTATTCCGTCGAGCATCAATATGATTCTCGTGTCACTTTCTGAAATTGCGGTCATTTCATTTGTCAATCATTACGGATCAAACGCGACGGCTGCTTACGGGGTCGTCAACCAAGTGGCGAGTTATGTGCAGATGCCGGCGGTAAGCCTCGGTATCGCCGTTTCCATTTTTGCCGCCCAATCCATTGGCGCCAATCAATTCGGCCGGCTGAAACAGGTCATCAAAGTCGGCATCGGCCTGAATTATTTGATCGGCGGGGTTTTGATTGTGCTGATTTATACCTTCTCCCGGCAGATACTTGCTTTGTTTTTAACAGATCAGGACACGCTCCACATTGCCCGCAATCTGATTATGATTACCCTTTGGAGTTATTTGATTTTCGGTCACGCTCAGATCGTTTCAGCAACGATGCGGGCGAGCGGTACGGTGTTATGGCCGACGATTATCAGTATTTTTGCGATTTGGGGAATTGAAGTGCCTGTGGCCTTTATTCTTTCTCATTATACGAATCTCGGCATTCTCGGCATTTGGGTCGGTTATCCGGCGGCTTTTGTCGTCAGCCTGCTGCTGCAATACGGATATTACCGGTTTGTATGGAAGAAAAAACAGATTACCCGGCTGATTCAATAAGGTTTTACCGCACATCGCTCAGTTCATACGGGCGATGTTTTTTTTAGAGAAGGAAAATGAGTTTAGAAAATGGAATTCCTATACATGCTAGAAAACAAGGAAAGGGCAGGTGCTTATGACGATTGAACATACGACTTATTTAGGGGTTTCAGCCATAAAAGCGGAGACTGATCAGGCTGAATGCATCATTGTGCCGGAGTGGGGATCAAATGTCATATCGCTTCGGGATAAAAGAACCGGTATGCGGCTTCTGAGAGAACCGGAAACTGCGGAGCAATTCCGCGCAAAACCGATGCTGTACGGCATTCCCGTTTTATTCCCGCCGAACCGGATTACGGACGGGACGTTTCGTTTTGACGGCCGCGCGTATCAATTTGAGATAAACGAAGAGGATAAACATAATCATATTCACGGCTTTCTTCACAATCAGCATTGGAAAGCGGCGGCAGCAAAAGAAGAGGGGGATGGAATGACAGTCGAAACAGAAATTGATCTTTCAAAGATTCCCCGTGTTCATAAACAATTTCCGCACGATGTCGTTGTCCGGATGACCTATACATTAAAAGACAATGTGTTTACGCAGCGGGCGCTGATTATCAACAAGGGAACGGAGGCTTTTCCTTGGGGGCTCGGCTATCATTCAACTTTTGTTTTCAATGAAGAGCGATCCCGTCTATTTTTGACGGCTGACCGCATGTGGGAATTAAATGAACGTTTCGTGCCGACGGGCCGTTTATTGGATGTTCCTGATAAAGAAGCGTTCCGTCATGGGATGTCTTTGAAAAATAAACAGTTTGACGATGTTTTTCTTTCTTCCGGACGGAATGGCGGCAATAATGAAGCTGTTATTTATCATCCGGATGAGAAATTATCCGTTTTGTATCAGGCAGACACGTATTTCAAGCATTGGGTGGTATATAACGGTGACGGAAAGCAGGGGTTTGTCAGTCTTGAGCCTTATACTTCCGTTACAGATGCATTTAATCTGAATCAGCCTGCATCACTGACAGGGCTTCAGATTCTGAAACCGGGCGAAGAAGCGGCTGCGTCATCCAGGATCACCATTTTGCATGACGAAGAATAGGAAAGAGGCGGGATAACATTGAAAACATATGTGAAACGCTTGAGCGCGGTGATTCTGCTTTTGATCATTGCCGCAGTTCCTTATATTGATGATGCGGCTAAGGCGGCTGAACAAAAAAATACTTTGCAAAAAGAGCTGGAACACATTCTGGATGAAGAACCTGCTTTAAAGGGAGCTTCAGCGGGCGTCAGTGTCCGGTCAGCAAAAACAG
The DNA here is from genome assembly GCF_040259625.1 of Bacillus sp. B1(2022). Taxonomy (NCBI): domain Bacteria; kingdom Bacillati; phylum Bacillota; class Bacilli; order Caryophanales; family Bacillaceae; genus Bacillus; species Bacillus sp. B1(2022). Next base: position 3,542 of record NZ_JANIFO010000018.1, on the reverse strand, counting down.
GGGAGGTGCTGTTCGGCAGCCGGGAAGATATGCGGCTGAGGCCTGCATCACTGATGAAGCTGCTGACGGCATCTGCGGCGCTTTCCGTTCTCGGAGAAGATTACACCTTTAAGACAGAAGTACGGGCAGACGGCGCCGTGAAAGGAAAACAGCTGCGCGGAAACCTTTATCTCAAGGGAAAAGGCGATCCGACCCTATTGGCTTCTGATTTTGAGAAGATGGCTAAACAGGTCAAAGCCAGGGGCATCCAAGTCATTAAAGGAGATCTGGTCGGGGATGATTCGTGGTATGACGATACCAGGTATTCAGTTGATCTTCCGTGGAGTGATGAAGGCCAATATTATGGCGCGCAAGTATCAGCTCTTACCGCTTCACCAAATGAGGATTATGATACCGGAACGGTGATTGCGGAAATCAGCCCGGCGAAACAGCCCGGTAAAAAGCCGCGCATTTCGATTTCTCCCCATACGGACGTCGTTCGTGTGAAAAATGAAGTGAAAACCGTCGCTTCTGATGAAAAGAAAGATTTGACGGTTGAACGGGAGCACGGTGGCAATGTGATTACGATAAAGGGAACCATACCTGCCGGCTCGGCACAGGCAAGAGAATGGGCGGCAGTGTGGGATCCGTCGTCCTATGCTTTAGATTTATGGAAACAAGCGCTTACTAAACAGGGGATAACTGTAAAAGGGAAAATCAGAACAGGGCGAATGCCGCACCGCACCCAGCTCGTCACATCACGGACATCCATGCCTCTTTCAGAATTATTGATCCCGTTTATGAAACTGAGCAACAACGGACACGCCGAAATTCTGATCAAGGAAATGGGAAAAGTGAAAAAAGGGGAGGGCAGCTGGGAAAAGGGCTTGGACGTGATGAAATCGGAACTCAAATCGTTCGGGCTGAATCCGGATGAATTGATTGCAAGAGACGGATCCGGCGTTTCTCATATTAACGGCGTATCCGCCGGCCAAATCGGAGAGCTTTTGTATGCGGTTCAGAAAGAAAAGTGGTACCCGGCTTTCCTTCGTTCGCTCCCTGTCGCCGGTGCAAGCGACAGAATGACGGGAGGAACCCTTCGGAACCGGCTGAAGAATACTCCGGCAGAAGGCAAAATTAAAGCGAAAACCGGGTCACTAACATCAGTCAGTTCGATTGCCGGCTATGCAGACACAAAAACAGGAGATACGCTTATTTTTTCCGTGCTTCAAAACGGGCTGCTTGACGAAGATGACGGAAAAGACATTGAAGACAAAATCGCAGTCGTGCTGGCAAATCAATAAGAAGGGCCGAATCCTTAGAGGATTCGGCTTTTTATGATGTCTGTAAAACATTATATTGCGATTATGAATCAATCTTTTCAAAAAGTAATATCGGCAATATCCTTCCTTTTTTTTTACATACCGCTTTCTTACATGTTCACCGATTATTCATTTTTTAACATAAAACTTCTTTTCGGGAGGAAAACCTTTTTAAAAGCGCAATTAATTATACATTTTATTCCTTATTATAGTGTTTAAGAACCAGTTTATAGTATGCATACATACCGTTTTACATGGTATAAAGATTATAGAAATGAAGAAGTGAAGTGAGGAATATATACTATATTCTAAAAAATGTTAGAGAAAATTTAATTTTTTATTGTGATTTCTAAAATATGTTTTAAAATAATGCTTATATGGATGATTAAGTCATATGCTGTCGAAATTTAATTGTAATTATTTCACTTTCTTATCCTCTTAAATTGAAGCGGAGGGATTCCATTGGAGAACACTGTTTATTCTTTAACTCACGCACAAAGAAGAGTGTGGTTTACGGAGCTGCTCGAACCGGGCACAAGTATCTGCAATCTCGCGGCATGCGTCAAATTCAGGGGGGACATCGATTTTGACGTACTGCGCCATGCTTTGGATTTTTCTATCTCGCAAAATGATTCGCTCAGGTTTCAACTGACAGAAGGGGACGGATCAGAACCCCAGCTGTATCTGGCGGGGCATCGGCCGATTTCTCTAGAGACTGTTGATTTTACTCATACTGATCAGGCAGAGCGGGACGCATGGATTGACACGCAGACCCGTGTTCCGTTCAAGCTGTTTCATTCACCTCTGTATCACTTTACTCTGCTTGTCATGTCAGACGAAGAAGTTTGGCTTTATTCAAAATTTCACCATATTATCATGGACGGCATCTCGCTCAACCTGCTCGGCAACCAGCTCATTGATATCTACCAAAAGATCATGCGGAGCGAGGATTTAGCTGAACATCACAGGCCTTCCTATCTCAGCTACATGGAAAAAGAACAGCAATACTTACAGTCTTCCCGTTTTCAAAAAGACCGTTCATTTTGGACTGAAACATACCGAACCGTTCCGGAACACCTTTCACTGGCGGAACGAACCTCTCATCTTAGACAAAGCACTGCGGCTTCCAGAGATACTATCACTCTTTCTCACTCCTTAGAACAATCTATCCGGCGTTTTTGCAAAGAAAATAATATCAGCATCATCTCTCTGTTTATGGCTTCGTTATACATATGCATCAGCCGTCTGACGGCTAAAAAGGATATTGCCATCGGCACTTATTACGGAAACCGGGGCTCCAGGCTCGAAAAGGATATGCTCGGCATGTTCGTCAGCACACTGCCGATCAGAATGACGGCAGATCCTGATGCGGAGTTCCTGTCCTTTGTCCGCAGCGTAGGAAAAGAGCAGCTGTCTGTTATGCGGCACCAGAAATATCCTTACAATCTTTTTGTCAATGAATTAAGGCAGATTCATCACGACCTGCAAAATATCATCGGGATTTCGATGCAGTATCAGCCTCTCGCGTGGCGTCAGGCAGAAGGTTTCGATTATGAAACGGCGATGTTTTTCAGCGGGCATACGGCAAATGAGCTGTCCATTTTAATTAAGGAGCGGACAGATACGGGATTGATTGAGCTGAATTTTGATTACCAATCCGCTTTATTTACTGAAAAATCAATCAAACGCATTCAAACTCATTTGCTGACGATCGTTGAAAATGCCGTTAGAAATCCAGACCGGCTGATTCGGCATATTGATATGGCGGATGAAAATGAAAAGAAACGGGTGTTAACTGCGTTTAACCGTACAGAAACGGCTGAACCGTCGGCCCCGACGCTTCACGGGCTGTTTACCCGCCGTGCCGCGCTTTCGCCGCATCGTCCGGCGCTTCGTTTTCCGGGCGGTATGCTGACGTACGCCGAGCTTGACCAGTACACAGACAGGCTCGCCGCTCGGCTCCGACAAAAAGGCGTCCGCAAAGAAAGCATGGTCGGCGTACTCGCTGAACGCTCGCCAGAGATGGTGGTTTCAGTGCTTGCTGTGTTAAAAGCGGGCGGCGCCTACGTGCCGCTTGACCCGGAGTATCCTGAGGACAGGCTGCGCTATATGCTCGATGACAGCGGCGCTTGTCTCCTGCTTGCACAGCCGGGATTATCCGTTTCCGGTTTTTCCGGAGAAACGCTTGAAGTGTCTCTTTCCGCTCTGACAAGTGAGGCGGAGACAGGGGCTGTCTCTGAA
>NZ_JANIFO010000017.1:0-54902 GCF_040259625.1 Bacillus sp. B1(2022) | reverse complement strand
TTGTCTTTCGTTCAAGCGACTTTATTATTATATCTTATCAATCTCTTGAAGTCAACAACTTTTTAAATTTCTTTTTTTCGTCAGCGCCTTGTTTAGCGGCAACGAATAATAATATACCACCTCGCAAATAATAGTGCAATAGTTTTTTAAAAGAAAATCAAAAAAGTTTTACGAGCGGCTTGTTTCTAAAAAAGCGCCGTACTGCGATAAGCAGAAACGGCGCCTTCCCTTTTATTAGCGTTGTCTCATTTGAGGGAATAATAAAACGTCTCTGATAGACGGAGCATTTGTTAACAGCATGACAAGGCGGTCGATACCGATACCCAATCCCCCGGTCGGCGGCATGCCGTATTCAAGAGCTTCAACGAAGTCTTCATCCATCATATGCGCTTCATCGTTTCCTTCTTCTCTTTCTTTTAATTGCGCTTCAAAGCGTTCCCTCTGGTCAATAGGGTCATTCAGCTCCGTAAACGCATTAGCGTGCTCACGGCCGACGATAAACAGCTCAAAACGGTCTGTAAAGCGAGGGTCCTCCGGATTTTTCTTAGCAAGAGGAGAAATCTCTACAGGGTGGCCGTAAATAAATGTAGGCTGAATGAGTGTTTCTTCAATTTTTTGTTCGAAGAATTCATTGATGATATGACCCACCGTCATTGAGTTTGTGATCTCGATACCATGCTCTTTTGCATGACCGCGCGCTTCTTCAACAGTCATCTCATTCCAGAAATCTACACCTGTCGCTTCTTTGACCGCATCTACCATGTGGAGTCGTTTCCATTCAGGTTTCAGATCAATCTGCTCTTCGCCGTACTGGATTGTGGTGCTTCCAAGCACTTCCTGCGCAATATGTGCAACGAGGTTTTCCGTAAGGCTCATAATATCTTTATAATCGGCGTACGCTTCATACAGCTCGATCATCGTGAATTCAGGGTTATGGCGTGTAGAAACACCTTCATTACGGAACACACGGCCGATTTCGTAGACTTTTTCCAATCCGCCGACAATCAGGCGTTTTAGGTGCAGTTCAATCGCAATACGCATATAAAGAGGCATGTCGAGTGCGTTATGGTGCGTGATGAACGGGCGTGCAGACGCTCCTCCCGGTATGCTGTGCATCGTAGGTGTTTCAACTTCTAAGTATCCATGGTCATCTAAGTATCTTCTCATCGCTTGGATGATTTTGCTGCGTGTGATAAACGTTTGTTTGCTGTCAGGGTTTACGATGAGATCGAGATAGCGCTGGCGGTAACGCTGTTCAACGTCTTTTAACCCATGATATTTATCAGGAAGAGGACGCAGTGCTTTTGTCAGCAGTTCGAAAGATGTCGCTTTGACAGAAAGCTCGCCTACGTTTGTTTTGAAAACTTTCCCCGTGATGCCGATAACGTCTCCGAGGTCTGAAGATTTAAAGATTTCATATTGTTCTTCGCCGACACTGTCTTTTCTTACGTAAATTTGAATTTGACCTTCTAAGTCCTGCAGATGCGCAAAGCCGGCTTTCCCTTTTCCGCGCTTTGTCATCATACGGCCTGCAATGGTCACTTCGATCGCTTTTTCTTCCAGTTCTTCTTTAGAAAGCTCCTGGTAGGCGTCAATGATCTGTTGAGATTGATGCGTTCTCTCGAAACGTTCGCCGAAAGGGTCAATGCCGTTTTCTCTCAGCTGGTTCATTTTATCTCGTCTGACTTGCAGCTGGTCGTTCAATTCCTCATGATTTTGCTCTTCTTGACTCATTGGTATCACTCCGTTACATTTTGATTTCACGAAAAAGCAGAAAAACTGCCAGCGGTAAGCTGGCAGTGAGCAGCAATAGAGGGTGTATATTAACCTACTTTTGCATCTTGAAGCTCTTTTGCCTCTGCTTCGGCGGTAAATGCATCTAAAAGCTGCACAACTTCTTCACGCGTCTCACATTGGTTAATTTCGTTGCGTACATTCGCATTGCCTCTGACACCTTTCAGGTACCAGGCAGCGTGTTTTCTCATTTCTCTGACTGCCACATTTTCGCCTTTTAACTTAATCAGGCGGTCTAAGTGCAGTTTGCATACCGACATTTTTTCACGGACTTTCGGTTCGTCTTTTAACTCGCCGGTTTCAAGGTAGTGCACCGTACGGTAAATCATCCACGGGTTGCCGAGTGCGGCCCGGCCGATCATGACGCCGTCAACCCCTGTTTCCTCAAGCATGCGTTTCGCGTCCTGAGGCGTTTTGACATCACCGTTTCCGATGACGGGAATGGAGACGGATTGCTTCACTTCTTTAATGATATCCCAGTTCGCAGTGCCTTCATACATTTGCACTCTTGTGCGGCCGTGCAGGGCAACGGCTTTTCCGCCGGCACGTTCAACGGCTTGGGCGTTTTTCACCGCATAAATGTGCTCTTCATCCCAGCCCATTCTCATCTTCACTGTAACCGGCTTATCAACAGCATCTACTACTGCGGATACCATTTCATAAATCTTATCGGGATCGAGAAGCCATTTGGCGCCCGCGTCACATTTTGTAATCTTGGGTACGGGACATCCCATGTTAATATCAATAATATCAGCAGTCGTGTTTTGATCTACAAACTTCGCCGCTTCCACAAGGGTTTCCTTTTTTCCTCCAAAAATCTGAAGGCTGAGCGGTTTTTCACGTTCATCAATGTAAAGCATCCCCATTGTTCTTGCGTTGTTGTAAAGAATCGCTTTGTCACTGACCATTTCAGCGCATACCAATCCGGCTCCGAATTCCTTTACAGTCAATCTGAACGCTGAGTTGCAGACACCGGCCATAGGGGCAAGCACAACCCGGTTTTTCAATTGAATATCACCGATTTTAAACATTTTTCCCCTCCTTTCATTTGTCTATTTTTCAGGCGGGGCCAATTCGTCCGCACTTATATTTAAAACATCTGCCGCAGCTTGAATGATGGCATCTGACGGCAATCGGTTTCCGCGTTCAATTTCACCGACAATAGAAACTGATATACCTAATGCTTTTGCAAATCCTTCTTGAGTATAACCTTTCAGCTTTCTGAATGCACGAATTCGCCTACCCCAGATTTCTGCTTCCATACTCTTACACCTTCTTGGTTTGTTTCAGCGCTTATCGTGATATGATCCGCCTGCGGACATATTTCTTTTAACGGCGCAAGGACAAATAAGCGCTCATACATTCTCGGATGCGGAACAATCAGCCGCTCTGTTTCAATATTTTCACGATTATACAGCAAAATGTCAAGGTCTGCCGTCCGCGGTCCCCAGCGAATCTCTCTCGTTCTGCCTAATTCAGCTTCAATGCTCTGCGTTACATCAAGAAGTTCAAAAGGAGATAACGACGTTTTTACTTCAACCGCCATATTGAGAAACTGATCTTGATCCTCATAGCCGACGGGATCTGTTTCATATATGGAGGACACCTTTGACACCGTCACGCCATGATGCCGGCTGAGCATGGCCACTGCCTGACGCAAATAATGTTCACGGTCGCCCATATTGGAGCCGAGGCCGATATATGCCGTATTGTTCATGATTTCTTTCTCGTCATTTCTATGGCTACTGATTTATAATGGCCGGGAATCGGCGGGTCAGGCTTAACAACCTTTACCGTACATTGCTGCACCGGCTCAAATTTCTCAAGGACGGTGTCTGCGATCCGTTCCGCAAGGGTCTCGACCAAATTAACGGGCTCGCCCTCAACGATGCCGCGGCAGACACTGTACAATTCCGCATAGTTAATGGTATAAGAGAGGTCATCCGTTTTTCCCGCTTTGCTCAAGTCCAGTTCGGCAGTCAGGTCTACTTTGAAGCGCTGGCCGAGTTTGTTTTCTTCTTCGAACACGCCGTGATATCCGTAAAACTCCATACCTTCCACATATACTTTATCCATAATGTACGCCTCCTTTGTTCAACATAGCATCCATCATCTTCGTCATTCTTGCGATCTCTTTGACATCGTGCACCCTCACAATGTCGCAGCCTTTTTGGACGCCAAGGCATACTGTCGCTCCCGTCCCCTCGGCACGTTCTTCAGGGGGAAGGTCAAGCACACGGCCGATGAACCTTTTTCTCGATGTCGCCAGGAGCAGCGGATAACCTAACCCGCTGAACACCTCCAGCTTGTTCATGACAGCCAGATTGTCCTCATAGTTTTTCGCAAAGCCGATCCCCGGATCCAGAATCATATTTTCATCTGTGACGCCGGCTTCCGCGGCAATTTTTACGCTTTCCATCAAGTCTGCAAGCATATCAGGAATAAGATCGTTGTAGTTTCTTTCCATGCGGTTATGCATTAAGATAATCGGAACCCCGTGTGCGGCGGCTACTGACGCCATGTCAGGATCACCTTTCGCCCCCCAGATGTCATTAAGGATAGAGGCTCCCGCTTTGACCGCTTCGTCTGCCACGGACGCTTTGTACGTATCGATTGAAAGCGGAATGTCCAGCTCGCTTGTGATCCGCTCTATGACGGGGATGACTCGTGACATTTCCTCATCAGCCGACACGAGTGATGCGCCGGGTCTTGTCGATTCGCCGCCGATATCTATGATATGCGCCCCTTCTTCAGCCATCTTCGCCGCATGCAGAAGCGCCCTTTCCGTACTGTCGTATTTACCGCCGTCAGAGAAGGAGTCTGGCGTTACATTTAATATCCCCATAACGAGCGTCTTCTCTTTATAGGAAAGAGCGCCTTTTTTTGTATGAATCAGTTTAGGCTGTTCAATTGTTTGCTGCGCCATTTTGTTCCTCCTCCTGTACATTCATTTTGTTTATTTCCTGCTGATACTGATTACGGAGCAATTGCACCGTTTTTCCGCTCACTCCGGGCAGCGGCACTTCCTCTATTTTAGAAAACGGGATGATTTCAAGCACGGAGTTTGTCAACCATGCTTCATCCGCTTCAAGCATTGATTGAAAACGGAATCGGCCTTCGGTGACTTCTGTCCCCTGCCGTTTCAATTCATCAATGACAAACTGTCTCGTTACACCATCGAGAATTCCCGTATCCAAGGATGGCGTAAAGACCTTGTCTCCTTTTCGCCAAAACACGTTGGAGACAATGCCTTCCGCGACATCTCCTTCTCCGGTCAGGAAAATGCCTTCAAGATTGGGATCATTCCCGATCTCCCGTTTAGCATACATGTTGTTTAAATAGTGATGGGATTTTAACCGGAAATATCCTTCAGGCGTATTTCTCCTGATAGAGAGAAGCTTGCCTTCTTTTTGAACAGGCAGAGTTTCCGGATTGAGCCGGTTGACGAAACAAAGGACGGTCGGCTTTTCATAAGTCTGCGCGGCAAACCCTTTATCGCTGACTCCTGCCGAGATGTTAAGCCGGACACGCGCGCTGCCGTCCTTGATGTCATTGAGGAGCAACAGTCTCCGAAGCATATCAAGCAGCTCCTGTTTGTTCACCTCATATGCAATCTGCAGATCCCGAAGCGCCCTGTTGAGCCTGGCGACATGCGCATCCGGCAGAAACGGCCGGCCGCTGTAAAGCCTGAACGTCTCGAACGCGCCGATCCCGTACAAATAACCATGGTCAAAAGGAGAAAGCGCCGCTTCTTTCTCCTCTATATATTGACCATTCAAATATATAATCACACCGTCACTTCCTTTTTGCGGTGTGTCTCTATAAAGTTTCTGAGCATCTCTTTGCCGAAGGAGGTCATGATGGATTCCGGATGGAACTGAACACCTTCAACAGGCAGCTCATTATGGCGGATTGCCATAATTTCTCCTTCTTTGGTTTGAGCGGATACCGTAAAACAATCCGGCAGCGTGTCCGCTTTGACAATAAGTGAATGGTACCGGGTGGCGACAAGCGGATTTTGCAGGCCTTTAAAAATCGTCTGTCCGTCATGCATAACTTCTGACGTTTTGCCGTGCATGAGCCGCTCCGCTCTGACGACATCGCCGCCGAATACTTGCGCAATCGACTGATGCCCGAGACATACGCCGAAAATAGGAATACTGCCGGCAAAATGTTTGATCGCTTCGAGGCTGATCCCCGCTTCATCAGGACTGCACGGCCCGGGTGAAATCATTAAGAAATCCGGTGCCAGCTCTTCAATCTGCTCAATTGTAATCTCGTCATTCCGTCTGACGATCAGTTCCTCCCCGAGCTCACCCAAATATTGAACCAAGTTGTACGTAAATGAATCATAATTGTCAATCATTAAAATCATCTCTGCTCACCTCGTCTAATTTTTTGTCTCTTCTTCGCTCAGCTCTAACGCCTTTTTCATTGCAAAAGCTTTTTTGAACGATTCCTTGTATTCATGCTTCGGAACCGAATCAATGACCACTCCTGCTCCGGACTGCATGAAAGCATGTCCGCCGGCTGCATAGATCGTCCGGATCACAATGTTAAACTGCAAATCTCCGTTAAATCCGAACCAGCCTATAGATCCAGTATAAAGCCCCCGTCTTGTCGGCTCAAGCTCTTCTATAATTTCCATCGTTCTCACTTTGGGCGCTCCCGTGATGGTGCCCCCCGGGAAAACCGCATGAATAATGTCTGTCGCGTCATATCCGTCCTGCAGTTCCCCCTGTACGTTTGACACGATATGCATGACGTGGGAATACTTTTCGATTGCCATAAATTCGTTAACCCGCACGGAGCCGTAGCGCGATACGCGCCCGAGGTCATTGCGCTCAAGATCAACAAGCATGACGTGTTCCGCACGTTCTTTTTCGTTGTGAATTAATTCATCAGCCAAAGCCTTGTCTTCAGCATCGTCTTTTCCTCTTGAACGCGTACCCGCGATCGGTCTCGTTTCAAGCTTCTTCCCCTTCTTTGTCACCAATAGCTCCGGCGACCCGCATATCACTTGAAACCCCGGTGTCTCGAGATAGGCCATGTAAGGAGACGGATTGACGTTTCTCAAGTGTTTATACACCTCATACGGATGAACGGATAAGGACTGAGACTGCCTGATGGACAAATTAACCTGGAACACATCGCCGCTCGCGATATATTGTTTAATTTGTTCTACAGCCTGTGAAAATCCTTCCTCAGTGAACGGAGCGGCGTACGATCCGTCCCCATTCCGATTCAGCGGTGAAAAAGGCTCGTCCGCCGTTTGGAGGGAACACCACATGTCCTCTAAGCGGGACAGCTTTTCTTCCGCAAGATCCGCTTCTTCCGCTTCAGTATGGGTAATGAGCCATAACGCCTCTTCCTCATGGTCATAAACGGCCACATCATCAAAAACAAGAAAGTAAATATCAGGTGTTTCCAGATCATCTAACGACAGCATCTTAAAATTCTCAATATATCGGGCGTAGTCGTAACTGATAAAACCAATCGCACCGCCTTGAAAGTCCGGAAACTCAACGTTTGTTTCCGTTCCGAGCGTTCCAAACCATTCATGAAAGGCCCGCAGCGGGTCACCTTCTTTAAACAGTGTTTCCCCCTCATGCTTGATCGTTGTAATTCCGTCTTTCCCTCTGACGGACGCAATCGGATCTAGACCGGCTATACTGAATCTTCCCCCTCTCGCGCTTTCGAGCAGAACATGCCGTTTTCTCGATTTCGAAAGGTTTTCATATCGCTGTAAAAATACTTGTTTCGTAAAAGGTATTTTTCTTCCTGCCGGTCTGCGTTGTGCCATCATATCAATCCTCTGCTTCGTTTTACTGTAGTTTTATTTTAAAGCAATCACACTGGTGAAAAAAGTGAATTTCACTTCCAACCATAAAATTCGAAACGTTTTTTGGATTTTCGATGCTTCAGGCACAAAAAAACTCCCGGATACAGCCGGGAGCCGTGTGTATGTCTCTATTCAAACTGATAAAGCGGTGTGCTTAAGTAACGTTCTCCGTTACTAGGGATGATCGCAAGCACTTTCTTGCCTTTCCCCAGTTTTTTCGCGATTTCCAGTGCCGCGTAAATGGCCGCTCCGGAAGAAATGCCGCCGAGAATCCCTTCTTCTTTTGCCGTTTTACGGGCATATTCAAATGCATCCTCGTTTTTGACGGGAATGATCTGATCATAGATGTCCGTATTCAATGTTTCAGGGACAAATCCCGCTCCGATACCCTGAATTTTATGCGGGCCCGGTTTTCCGCCGGAAAGAACTGGAGAATCCGCCGGCTCTACCGCATAGATTTTGATGGATGGATATGCTTCTTTCAGCACTTCGCCCGCTCCCGTGATGGTTCCGCCGGTACCGATTCCGGCCACGAACGCATCAAGCTGGTCGTCACCAAACTGTTCTACGATTTCTTTCCCCGTCGTTTGGCGGTGAATTTCCGGGTTTGCCGCATTGTTGAATTGCTGAGGCACAAAGTATCCGTGTTCCTCGGCAAGTTCTTCCGCCTTTTTAATGGCGCCCTTCATTCCTTCTGCGCCGGGAGTCAGCACAAGCTCCGCTCCGTATGCGCGCAGCAGATTGCGTCGCTCCATACTCATTGTATCAGGCATAACGAGAATGGCTCTGAGACCTTTAGCCGCTGCCACCATCGCAAGACCGATTCCTGTATTTCCGCTTGTCGGTTCAATGATTGTGTCGCCGGCTTTTAATTTTCCTTCTTTTTCAGCCGCTTCAATCATCGCCACTCCGATCCGGTCTTTTACGCTGCTGCCCGGATTCATGTATTCAAGCTTCAGATATACATCTGCACTGTTTTCATCCGTCAGGCGATTCAATTTCACAATAGGAGTATTTCCGATTAGTTCAGTAATAGAATTTGCAATACGCACCATGTTGGACACCTCAATTTCCGACTAAATTTATTGGTATTATAAATATAAGTTATCAATTTCAAAATTTTTTGTCAATCATTTAGTTCTTTTTTCCCCGTAGAACCAAGAGACCCCCGCCTCTTTCCACAGCGTTTTGACTGTCGCCTTGTCACCTAATTGATCCATCGCGATCTGGCGTCTGATTTGGCTCTTCACTTCATTGTATGAGAAAGTTCTCGCTTTAAGCTTTTCTTTCAGCTGAATGACGGCGTATCCTGAAGAAACTTTAATCGGTTCAGCGGACCATTCATCTTCTTTAAGATTTTTAGCTTCTGTGATATATGCCTGCGGGATATTTTCCTGGTTTTCTGTCACAAAGCCGAGGTCTCCGCCATACTGAGACGTGTATCTGTCCGTGGAACGCTCAGCGGCGACGGCTTCAAAGCTGGAACCGCCTTTCAAATCAGCAAGCACCCTGTCCGCCTCATCTTTGTTTTTGACGACAATGTGCCGTATTCTGTATGAATCATCGAAATGGTACAATTCTTTATTTTTATTATAAAATGATTGCATTTCCTTATCCGATATATCGATGTCCTTCGTCAGCAGTTCTTCAAGAAGAATGTTGTAGCGGATCTGGTCTCTCCATTCTTTTTCGGTAATATGGCTGTCTTCATAAAATGAATTATCTACCGCTTTGATTAAAAGAAACTCCCGCTCCAATTCGCTGTTTGAAACTGTGAGTTTATTCTTTTTCGCAAGCTCTTCCACTACTTCTGCATTAATCATGTCTTCCAGAGTTGATTTTCCGTACTGGTCTTCCATCTTTTTCATCCAGTCTTGCCGTGTGATATGTTTATCACCGATTGTCGCGATGGATTCTTCAGATGACCCCGCGGCTTGGGATTTTGTTAACTTATACGCCACTGTCACACTGCATACTAACAGCGCCGCTACAATAATCGTCAAAAGTGTTCTCGATTTCAAAATCTACCCCATCCCTTTTATAAAATAGAACAACCCGCTAAAGAGCTAGCGGGTTGTTTCGTCACGAAGCTCTTCCAGTTCTTCTTTTGTAAATAAATATTTCTCATTACAAAAATGGCAAACCGCTTCGGCTTTTCCGTCTTCTTCTATCATATCTTGTATTTCTTTTTTGCCTAGTCCTAAAATGGCCGTTTCGAATCGATCTTTTGAACAAGAACAGTGAAATTTGACCGGCATTGTTTCGAGAACGTCCGGTTTTTGACCCAGAACTTCTTCCAAGATTTCTTCCGGTGTCAGGCCTTTTTGAATCAATTTTGAAATCGGTTCGATTTGAGATAATTGCTTTTCAATTGTTGAAATGGTTTCTTCATCAGTCCCCGGAAGAAGCTGAATGATGAACCCGCCCGCAGCGAGAATCGTGTTATCAGGATTTACCAGAACACCTACGCCGACAGATGAAGGGACTTGTTCAGAAGAAACAAGATAATATGTGAAGTCGTCACCGAGTTCACCCGAGACAATCTCTACTTGTCCCGTAAAATAATCACGCAAGCCCAAATCTTTTACGACACTGAGTGTTCCGTCAGTTCCGACCGCCCGTCTGACATCCAGTTTCCCTTGTTCATTGAGATCAAAATGAACGTGCGGGTTTGACACGTACGCTCTTACCTCACCCTTTGCGTTCGCATCTGCGACAATGGCTCCGATCGGGCCGCCGCCTTCTATTTTGACTGTCAGCTTATCTTCACCCTTAAGCATCGCTCCTAGCATCAGAGAAGCTGTCATCGTCCGGCCGATTGCGGCTGATGCCGTCGGCCACGTGTCATGCCTTCTTTGCGCTTCATTAACCATATCTGTCGTTCTGGCTGCATAAGCCCGCACTTTACCGTCATATGCAATTGCTTTAATTAAATAATCCATCGTTTACCTCCTATACGTGACCCACGCGATTTCGCTCATAAATGATTTCCAGCCCTTTCAGAGTGAGAAACGGGTCAACAATATCAATACAATCTGATTCGTTTGCGATTAATGACGCAAGCCCGCCTGTCGCAATGACTTTCGGTTCCTGTGATGCCTGCCATTTCATCCGCTTCACTATACCTTCAACTTGTCCGACATAGCCAAAAAGGATGCCGGACTGCATGGCGCTTACCGTGTTTTTGCCGATGATATTGTCCGGACGGGCAATTTCAATTCTCGGAAGCTTCGCCGCACGTGAGTACAGCGCTTCCGTTGAAATCGTAATGCCGGGAGCAATCGCGCCGCCCATGTATTGTTTGTTTTCATCAATGTAGCAATACGTCGTCGCCGTTCCGAAATCAACAACAATTAAGGGGGCGCCATACTGCTGGATCGCCGCAACGGCATTGACGATCCTGTCAGCTCCCACTTCTTTCGGATTGTCATACTTTATATTTAAACCTGTTTTCATTCCCGGGCCGACAACTTGCGGCTCGATGTGAAAGTATTTTGTGCACATTCTTTCTAAAGAGAACATAATCGGCGGCACCACGGATGAGATGATAATCCCTTCAATCTGTTCAAACATGAGTCCGGAATGTTCAAATAAGGAGCGGAGCAGCATGCCGAATTCGTCTTCTGTTTTGTGCCTGCTCGTTTCTATGCGCCAATGATATTCTAATTCCCCATCATGATATACACCAATCACGGTGTTGGTGTTCCCCACATCTATAACCAGTAACAACCTCTATCACCACTTTTGAATAGTTTCTAATCATAACATTTTCAACATTCTACAATACCATACACGATCTGCGGCTCTTTTGTAAACAAAACGGAACCAGTAAAAAAACCGCCGGTATACGCCGGCGGTTTTCATATCAGAAAGCGAACTATTCTTTCGGCTCGTCTTTCTTTTCGTCTTCTGTTTTAGACAGGATGTTTACTTTCACATCGTCTTTTTGAAGATGGTCATCTGAGAAATTGCGCTCAGGGAGTTTTCCGTGATCCACGAGATGCTTGATTTGTTCCGCATCTAATGTTTCCACATCAAGCAATGTCTGAGCAATCAATTCAAGCTTATCGCGATTTTCAGTCAGGATGGTTTTCGCACGCTCATAACATTCTTTAATGATGCGCTGAATTTCCTGATCGATTTCGTAAGCGATCTGATCACTGTAGTTTTGCTCGTTGTTGAAATCCCGGCCCAGGAATACTTGACCGCCTTGAGATTGACCGAACTGAAGCGGTCCGAGTTTTTCTGACATACCGAACTCTGTCACCATTCTTCTGGCAATGCTCGTTGCCCGCTGGAAGTCATTGTGAGCCCCCGTGCTGACTTCGCCGAAGATAATTTCCTCGGCAACCCGTCCGCCCAGAAGACCGACAATTTTATCGAGAAGTTCAGGTTTTGTCTGGAAGTAACGGTCTTCTCTCGGAAGCATGACCGCGTATCCGCCCGCCTGCCCCCTCGGAACGATCGTTACTTTATGAACCATATCGGCTTCATCCAGCACAAGTCCGATAACGGTGTGACCGCCCTCGTGGTACGCCACGATATTGCGTTCTTTTTTCGATATGACGCGGCTCTTCTTCGCAGGACCCGCAATCACACGGTCCGTCGCTTCATCAATGTCGCGCATATCAATTTTCTTCTTGTTTTGACGGGCAGCAACGAGTGCCGCTTCGTTAAGAAGGTTTTCTAAATCGGCGCCTGAGAAACCGGGTGTTCTTGAAGCGATTGCTTTTAAGTTCACCGTTTCATCAAGCGGTTTGTTTCTCGCATGGACCTGTAATACGGCTTCACGGCCGATGACATCCGGACGGTCTACCGTAATCTGACGGTCAAAACGTCCCGGACGAAGCAATGCAGGGTCAAGAATGTCCGCACGGTTTGTCGCAGCGATAATAATGATTCCTTCATTCGCACTGAAACCGTCCATCTCAACAAGCAGCTGGTTCAGCGTCTGTTCGCGTTCATCATGCCCGCCGCCAAGACCTGCGCCGCGCTGACGTCCCACCGCGTCGATCTCATCAATGAAGATCAGACAAGGCGCATTCTTTTTCGCATTTTCGAATAAATCACGCACACGGGAAGCACCGACACCGACAAACATTTCAACGAAGTCAGATCCGCTGATGCTGAAGAAAGGAACGCCCGCTTCACCGGCTGAGGCTCTCGCAAGCAATGTCTTACCGGTTCCCGGAGGTCCGACCAGCAGCACCCCTTTAGGGATTCTGGCGCCAAGCTCGGCGAATTTGCGAGGATCTTTCAGAAACTCAACAACCTCAACAAGCTCCTGCTTCTCCTCATCCGCGCCGGCTACATCTTTAAACTTCACGCGTTTCTTTTCTTCCGTATACAGCTTCGCTTTGCTCTTTCCGAAGTTCATGACACGGCTGCCGCCGCCCTGAGCCTGATTGAGCAGGAAGAAAAACAGAATAAAGATGATGACAAACGGAATGATCGTCGTTAAGAACGTCACCCACCCGCTTGTTTCCTGTGCGGGATCAACTTTTACGTCCGTCTTTTTAATTGCATCAAATATCTGGTCTGCTCCCTTTCCTTCAGGAACATGTGTTAAAAAGTACTGGTCTTTGTCGTATTTTTTCAGCTGTCCTTTTACCTCATAAACACCTCTGACAGGCTGAACCGATACGCTATCAACTTTCCCCTCATCGAGGTTCTTGATAAACGTACTGTACGACATATTTTCTGTCTTCGGGTTTGAAGTCTGGAAGTAACTCACAACCCCGATTACTACTAATAAAATAAGTAAATAAAAAATGGTATTACGGAAGACCCGATTCATTCCTTACCTCCTCCCACAGTAAGCACAACTATGTTCAATAGTACCATAGAAAATCATTCCAATACAACCGATAACCATCTCGGAAGCAGGCAGCCGATCAGCTTTCATAAATCGCCGGTTTTAATACTCCGATGTAAGGCAGATTGCGATAGCGTTCGGCATAATCAAGTCCGTAACCCACAACAAACGCGTCAGGAACTTCAAAGCCTACGAAGTCTGCTTTAATGTCCGCTTTTCTTCCGCTTGGTTTATCCAACAGGGTAACAATCTTAATTGATTTCGCTTTACGATATCGGAAGAGTTCTACGAGATAGCTCAAGGTTAACCCACTGTCGATAATATCTTCAATGATTAAGATGTCCCGGCCTTCTACAGATGTATCCAAATCTTTGATGATTTTGACTTCTCCGGAAGAAACCGTGGAATTTCCGTAGCTTGATACATCCATGAAGTCCATTTCCAAATATGTATCAATATGCTTTATAAGATCAGCCATAAAAGGAAGCGCTCCCTTTAACACACCGATTGCCAACGGAAACGTGTCGCTGTACTCGCTTGTTAATTGTTCTCCAAGCTGTTTTACTTTCTGCTGGATCTCATCTTCTGAGATCAGCACTTTTTCGATATCCTGTTTCATGTTAATGCTTGCCCCCTACACTTTTCATGCTGTCTATATTGTAATACAATGCGGTCACTGTTTGAAATCACAAGATCGTCAAAGATGGATTTTTTCAAGCCAGGCAGCCAGATAATTTCACCGCTCGCATCCGTTACAATCGGCCATTCGTCCCGATCCCGCAGAGGCAGTTTATGATCAATAAATATATCTTTCACCTTTTTCGAGCCATTCATCCCTTTAAGTTTGATCCGGTCGCCGATTTTTCTCGTCCGGATTGTTAAAGGAAATTGCACCTTGTTTCTGCTTGTCATAAAAACAGCATTCCCATTTTTGATATGAGGATCAGCCTGATCGGCCACCTCTATCATAAAGCCGTTGGGGAGAACAGCAGTCTCGCCTTTCGCTCCTTGCAGCTGCAGCTCAAAGGGAACTTTTTCACATTGCCATTGTTCAAATGTAAACAAACATGTCTGATATGATTTGACCACCTTCAGCTCTTTCGGAAAATCAAGCACTCCCGAGGCGCTTCCATTTTCCGCCCATTCGAGAAACTGCTGTATGTGGCGGGCGGAAAACGACGATGGAACGTTTTCATAAAGATAGTTTAATATTAGTTGAACTCCTCTTCTTTGTAAAGGTATCGGAAGGGCAAGCAATTGAGAGGAATTGACTTCAACCGATGTGTCTGACTTGCTTGTAATAACCTTATTCATTCGTTCTTTCGTTAATGACTGCAGGTATTGTTCGTCTTCTGTCAGTGCTTCACTCACCTTTTGAAACATTTTATGAACGTCAGGTGATTCATGTTTTAAAAAAGGAAGCACGGTCTTTCTGAATCTGTTTCTTGTATAATCGTCTTTTGCATTGCTCTCATCCGTTCTGTAGCTGAGCCCTTCTTGACGGCAGTATTCAAGGATTTCATCCTTTGCCGCATAGAGGAAAGGCCTGATCAGCCAGCCGGATGCAAATTCGCGGACGGGCTGCATTCCCGCAAGCCCTGCCCCGAGCGTACCTTTCGCAAGCCTCATGAGCATTGTCTCAACCTGGTCATCGCCGTGATGAGCCAGCGCCAAAAACTTCGCTTGGTGTTTTGTCATCAGATCTTCGAAAAACTGATATCTGCAATCACGCGCGGCAGCCTGCTTGTTCAGCTTATTCTTCTTTGCGTATGCAGAAACATCAATCTGTACCGTTTCGCAGAGGATGTGTTCCGCTTCGCAATATGACTGCACAAACTTCATATCTTCTTCAGATTCAGGACCCCTGAACTGATGGTCGACATGCGCCGCTATGATAACGGAGGAATGCCCGAAGTGCTTATTCAGCATACTGAGAAGCGCCATTGAATCAGGGCCTCCGGAGACCCCGGCAATAATCGTTTCTCCCTCCGCCTGAAGATGATATGTTTTGAAAAAATCTTCCACGCTTTTCACAATGTCCCCCTCACAATGAGCAGGTTTTTTAAAGATATACATATCCTATCACTTTCATTCCCTCCAAGCAAAGAAGAAGCATGAGCGCAGGCGTCCGGCCGGCACTAGATGAGAAAAAAGACGATGTAAGCGAAATAAAGGGCGAGAACGCTGATTAAAATAAGTGTTGTTTCAAATAAACCATTGTGCTTTGCGGGTTTTTGTTTAGGTTTATACCGCGTTTGAGATACAGTGCCCTGCCGCGGTTTTGATTGCGGCGGCTTAGGCTTGGCGGCGGCTTTCCTTTTGCTCCCGGCGCTCTGCCCCGCAGTCAGGATGTCATGCTTCATGGCTTCCGCAGACGGATATTGGCCGTTTAAAGCAGAAAACAGAACCTTCTTATACTTATTCAGAAACGGGTGGCCTTCAATGATAGAACGAAGCTGTTCTTTCGGCTGTCCTGACTTTTTGCACTCTTTCTTCTGGGCACAGTGGATCATGATCATTGCGACAGCAAACAGGTCATAGGATGGTTCTGCTTTTCTTGTTCCATACCCCCAATAGCCCCTGTCGTAAAACTCCGTATACTCTTTAATCGCGCGGCCCTGTTTTGTCGTTCCCCCTACATCAATGCAGCGAATGGCAGCCGGTGGTCCGGTTACAATGAGATTGTCCGGTTTGAGGTCGCCAAAAACCCACCCTTGCTGATGAAGGACTGACAGGCTGGAAAGAAGCTGCACCATCAGCACCGGAATCCACTCCGCTCCCTTACTGCTGATATATTGCGGAAGAAGCGGCCCTTCTATGTACTCCATCACGTAAAAAGAGACATTTTTATTCAGCTGCGGAATAAACGCGTCGTCCGCATCAAAAAAAGAAGGCCCCATCGTTTGCGACCGGGCCTTTGAAAAGGATTTTAAGACATTCACTTCAGAGGTAACAGACATGCTGTCGCTGCTTATTTTCAAAGCGACCTGTCCGCCTGATGCTTCTGCCAGATATACAATACCGTTAGCCCCTTTTCCAAGCTGTTTGAGCAATCTGTAGGATTTGCCGTTCCATTTGCCCTGAATTGCCGTCCCCGGTGCCAGACTACATGCCAAACTCGTTAAAGCGTCGTTCATCATCTGCCAACATGCTCCTTCTTGAGCGGATTCTCTCAAACTGCTGCGTCGCTTCCCGGATAGCGGGGCCCGTAGGGGTGATACCGCCGGTCGACAGCTTCGCAAAGAGTGCAGAAAGGGATTCAAGCTTCGGCGTCCAATTCAGCACAAGCTCAACTTCCTGGCTTTTCCCGGGAAATATACACATTGCAAATTCATTTTGCCCGGCCCGGGAATTTAAACTGATGGAAAGATCGATCAGCGCTTCTTTCACCGTCGGCAGTTTCGGCGCCATACTCGCACTCGTATCAACCAGCACAAGCACTTGCAGATGAACCGTTTCGCCGAGTTCATCAACCACTTCCATCACTTCGCCGCGTTTTTCAGGAGAAAGCTCTTCCATTTCAACGTTTTTCCCTAAGATTTGTTTAAGCTCTTGATTGACGACACCTTGCAGCGTCTGGGTCATTGCTTTTTTCGTCACCATTTGAACCGTCTGAGACAATTGTGACGCATACACAACTTGATGGACGCCGCCTCCGGCCATGGCGATGCCTTCAACTTCCTTCATTGCTTCTTGGTCAATCGCGTTTTCTTCCATAATTCCTATAACATTCACCGTAATCCCCTGCTCCTTGGCGAAAGCCGCCATTGCGATCGGGTCTTCACCATGATTGGAGCAGCCATCTGTAATCAGCAGAACTTGATTTAAATGTCCCTTATTCACATACATTCCTCCCGGTGATACGATTAGTCCCATCTTCGCCAGAAGGAAAGTGATTTATACGAATGGATTAAGAAATCTCCTTTTTATTTTGGAAAACCGCCGGTACCGGTATGGAAGCCCATTTCGGCGTGTTGTGATCAATCCGGACAACAACCACTGTCATATCGTCTTCGATTTGGCCGGAACGCGTTCTGATGACCTCTTCCATTAATATATCAGCGATTTCCTGCGGGTCTTCGGTTTTCAGCCCTTTCATTTTCCGTTTCATCCACAGGTCGTGGTTTTCAACGTGCTTCGGCCCTTCAAAAATACCGTCACTCATCATGACGAGCAGATCTCCCGCTTTTAACTGTTCACTTACAACCTCCACATCAAATTCATTGATGATGCCGATCGGCAGATTGCTGGCCTGCACTTTCATGACTTGATCTCCCCGCTTGATAAAACTCGGCGTTGAACCGACCTTCAAGAATTTGCAGCTTGCATCCTGAAGATCAATGATAGAAAGATCGAGAGTTGAGTAGATTTCGTCTGTCGTCCGTAAAGACAGAATACTGTTGATCGTTTTTATCGCTATTTTTTCATCAATACCTGATTCGAGAATTTTTTCGAGCAGCTTAATCGTTTCATTGCTCTCATAATGGGCCCTCGCCCCATTGCCCATGCCGTCACTGATCGCGGCCGCATACTTTCTCGCCCCCAGTTCCATCATGCTGTAGCTGTCGCCGGAGACAAGGCCGCCGCCTTTTGCCGCATGAGCCGCGCCTGTCGATACCCGGTACGACTTGGTCGAACCGAACGCGACATGGCTGTAGCCATTCGGATGAGTCGAGTGCTGTTCGCTTTTGACAAGTATCTGCTCCTCAAGAATGTCAGACAGCATCGGGGCGATAATTTTCTCACTCTCGCCGTGTCCTCCGCTGAACGGGATTGTCATTTCGATATCAATATTGCCCTGCTCCAAGCTGTATATCTCGACATGCTGAATCTCGATTCCAAAATGCTGAAGCGCCTCTATCATTTGTTCTTCCTGAATAAAATGCTGCTCCCTCTCCCGTTTTATTTCCCGAGAAAAGTCCGCCATGACCTCAGAAACCCCCAACAGCTGCTCGGCAACAAGCCTTCTGCTGTCCTGAACTTTTCTCTTCAGTGTCAGATGGGCGTGATGGTGGGCAAGTTCGTCCTCAATCAGCTCTTCCACCTGTCTGGATTTGGAACAGTGCTGTTGAAACTCCTTTTTTAATCTGCGGTTTGAGGCATACTGTTTTTCTTCTGTTTCATGCATAACTTGTTTCATTAAGTCATATGTTTTATCAAAGTTTTGAACCCAGCATTTGCTTTTCTTATAGCAGGATTGGCACGAATGCTCGGTGATTTTGCTTAAAAAGAGATCCACTTCCCCTTCTTCCGCCTGCTCATCGGAAGACGTCTGATGAAAGGTGGCGAAGCTCTCCGACAAGGCATGAAACACATTGGAGAACTGGTCTACTTTCTGGGCGGTGACATCTCTGATTTTCCTCGCGTACTGCTGCTGTTCCTGACTGTGCTCAGCAGTGCCCGGTATGTATCGCGCCACCTTTTTCGTAATCGATTGGGGCGTAATCAAAAACAAAACAACGGCAATCAAAGATTCATAAAGAGTGGTCATTAATCCGGCAGACCCTTCTCCATATAATGAAATCAGCAGTGAGCCGATCACTAACCCGACTGCGGCTCCGGCTTTCTTTCCTTCTTTCAGCAGCCCGCCAAGAAGCCCGGAAAACGCAAGCAGACTCATTTGATAGAGGTTCCCGATATTCGCAAGCCCGAGGATCAGTCCGGTCACCACACCGACCGTACAGCCGATGCTTGCCCCGCCGACAAAGGAAAAACTCAGCACGACATAGCGGGCCAGGATATGTTCAGCCTGCATTCCCTGAAATGAAACACCGGCAAGCCCGGTTAAAACGGATGCGATCAAGATCATAAAACAGATGATTTCTTCTATTTTTAACGATTGCTTCACTTTTTTGATCGTGAAAATCGGCAGGCTTTGCAAAAAGATCAGCGTCAAAATAAAGGCCAGGCCCGCCTCGACCACAGCCATCACATAATCATAGGTGGTAAAAGCGCCGCTTTCAAAATAAACAAATCCGATTCTCGCGGCAGCCATAGAGAAAAACACCACGATCGGCAGCATCTTCACCCGGTCCTGCACGATATATGTACCGATTTTTGAAAATAGAGTGAAGACGGCCAAAGCTGTGAGAATCAATAAAGAGTGTTTCGGCGAAATGGTTAAAGCGCCCGCAAGTAAAGACAGACAAGCATAGAAGGCTTTATCTCTTCTAATCAAAAGCATCGCTCCGAAAAACGGCAGCGCAAACGGAAGAACCTCAGATAATATGAAAGCCCGTCCAAGTAAAAAACCGATCACGACATAAATGAAACCCTTATAGAAAAAAAGTGAATGCGCTTGATGGACTGTAAGCTTTGCCGCCTTTTCAAAAAACGATTGCAGTTTTTCCAGAGCTTGTCCCGCCATCGGCCCGTTCACTCTTCTTTCCGCTTTTTCCATTGCTCTCATCCCCCACCTGTTTTATTCGTTGCTTGTCATTATAAATGAAAGCCCAGATAGGATTTTGTCAAAAGAAGGTAACAATACCAAAGAACTCTTCGACGCTTTCTCCCTTGTTCCCCTTTCCTTTCGTATTTCCTCCGACATTTCTCAAAAAGTTGTCTAAATATGAAAAAATCGGCTTCTGCAACAGAAGCCGATTCGCTTGATGACCCGTACGGGATTCGAACCCGTGTTACCGCCGTGAAAGGGCGGTGTCTTAACCGCTTGACCAACGGGCCAGATATATATGGTAGCGGCGGAGGGGATCGAACCCCCGACCTCACGGGTATGAACCGTACGCTCTAGCCAGCTGAGCTACACCGCCATATAAGGTGCTTATAAGCACAAGTTATATAATACAAAGGTTTCTTCATTCCGTCAACAGAAACTTTGAAGTTTTAATTTTCTGACTATAATGGTGCATACAAAAAAAGCACCCGCTGGGATAGACGGATGCTCCATGTATTTATAGAAAGCAGCAAGTTATCCTCTTCTTGCTCCGCGCCCTCCACGTTTTGATTCCGTGTTTCGTTTTAAAGATGATAAGCGGTCTTCGCTATCTTTAAGAAACTTGTTCATTTTCTGTTCAAAAGATTCTTTCGGACGGAAATCATTTCTAGGTCTGGCTTGCGGACGGTCTTTAGCTTTTTTAATTGATAAACCAATTTTCCCGTCTTTTTCAACGTTGATGACTTTCACTTCAACTTGATCGCCGACTTTTAAATGCTCGTTAATGTCTTTAACATAATTATCGGCTACCTCACTGATATGAACGAGACCGGTTGAGCCTCCAGGCAATTCAACAAATGCTCCGAAATTTGTAATACCTGTTATTTTCCCTTGCAACTTGCTGCCAACTTCAATCGACATAAAAAAAGTGCTCCTCCTTAGGCTTATAAAAAGATCGTTTGTTTAATTATACCTAAATAAAAATTTAAGTGTCAACAAGGCTACTTGCTCTTCTTTTCTACATTGAAGAGAATCTCACCATTTCCTGACATAAACAAGTCTCTTCTGGCAAGCTCTGTGACGTAATCCTCATCCTTTAATTTGGAAATTTCATCTTTTAAATCAGCCTGTTTCGCGTTCAATTCTTTCACTTGTTTTTCCAGCTGAGCTTTCTTTTCTTCGTTTGCGCTAAGGGAAGAGGTCTGTGACCACAGAGAACCCGCTAAGACAATAGCCGTCAACAACACAAGGGCGCCGAATACGATCAACCGTCTGAAAAGCCCTTTCCGCCTTCTTTTCATAAGCTGGGATTGCCGTTCAACCTGCTCTTTATAGTCGTTTTGGATTTCAGTTATTGTACGTTCTCTAGATAGATTCAAACCAGACGGTCCTCCTTTCACCTTTTCAAAATACGTATCATGGTCGATCTGATTGTTATGATTAGTTTCTTGCTCTTTTGTAAAAATCCTGCACTTTTTTGAAAATATCGTTTGAAAGTAAGACGCCACTTTTCAGGAAGAAGTTTCAATAATTGTTTCAACAGGAAAAACAGCGGATACAGCAAAAACGTTACGATCTTAAAAAGACACTTCGCAAAAAAGGCACTCACCCGATAGGAGTATAAAGAAATAACCGTGATCAGCCCGATGAGCAGCTTAAAGAGCAGAAGCACCGGACGGAACAGCACGTGCTGAATGAGCTTTTTTGCGAATTGGTAAAGAGACACCGCAAGATGAATGGCAAATTTCAGTATTTTTATATACATTCGTTTAAACAGGCTTTGGTACGTCGCAATACCCAGTAAGACAGCCAAGAAAATGTATACCCTGAGTTCTCCTTCATTCACGTTGAGCAGCACATAGAAAAACAGCAGACCTTGTACAATCCAAAAGAGAATGTCATGAATGAATAACAGCCATCTGGCCGTTTTGGCGCGGCTGACAAACAGCCTGTATGTATCAAGCGACGCTCCGAGCCAGGCGCCCATACCGGTCATTGCCAGCATCGTATAAAATTGGGTGGTCAGCGTCATTTAAACAACTTGCTAAAAAACCCTTTAGCTTTATCCCCTTGCTGCTCGTCTAAATATACAAGGTCAAACACCCTGCCTTTTATAGATACAATCCCTTTTTCCACATCAAGATTTTTCATCTGCAGGTTCTCGCCTCTGACGGAAAGCATTCCCATAACCGTTTCCAGCAAAAACTCTTCGTTGTCAAAACTTTCTACATGCTTGACGCCCGAAATATCTAAATGCTTTCTCCCTTTCATCGTTACATCATGCTGTTCCGGAACAGAAGAAGAACCTTTTTGCTCATAATATGAATTCATCTATTCAGCCCCCATATCCTCGATACTTTTAGCATTATTACTGCATTGTATGAGGCGGGAGCCTTGTTTAGAACAAGCCTATTCGCCGAGTTTTTCTTCCTTGACGATTGTATACATGCCCGCGGCTTCTTCTTTTTTCGTTGTTTCTTTCAATTCGTTTACCTTCACGGTGACAAGCTTCTGGCCGAAACGGACCGTCAGTTCATCACCGGCTTTTACGTCTGAGCTGGCTTTCGCCTGATTCCCGTTAACTGTGATTCTCCCTTGATCGGCGACCTCTTTCGCCAATGTGCGGCGTTTAATTAATCTGGATACTTTTAAAAACTTATCAAGTCTCATATCAGAATCTCCTCTCCATTTCTTTTGCTTCATCCCACAATTTGTCCATTTCCTCAAGTGACATTGCGGTCAATTCAAGGCCCTTTGCTGCCGCTTCTTTCTCAATATAAGCAAAGCGTCTGCGAAATTTGTCATTTGTCATGGCGAGCGCTTCCTCAGGCTCAATTTTATAGTATCGGCCGATATTGACCAATGCAAATAAAACATCGCCGAATTCAGCTTTTAAGCTGATTTCATCTGCTGATTCGGCGGAAGCCTCTGCAGAAAATTCCTTCAGCTCTTCATTTACTTTATCCCATATATCCTGAACGTCATCCCAGTCAAAGCCGATTTTTGCGGCTTTTTTCTGAAGCTTGGCCGCTTTTGCAAGAGAAGGCAGTGTTTTCGGCACGGCATCCAGCAATGAAGTGGATGTTGTTTGCTTTTCCGCCTTTTTGATTTCTTCCCAGTTGGCGACGACATCATGTTCATCCTGAACCTTAACATCCTTAAACACATGCGGGTGCCGTCTGACCATCTTCGCACTGATGTCTCTGATGACATCATCAATTGAGAAATACCCCTCGTCTTCTCCGATCTGGGCGTGCAGCATAACCTGAAGCATGACGTCCCCGAGTTCTTCTATCATGTGATCCGTGTCCTCTTCGTCAATGGCCTCAAGCAGTTCGTAGCATTCCTCAATCATATATTTCTTTAATGACTGGTGTGTCTGCTTTTGATCCCACGGACAGCCGTTCGGCCCGCGAAGCTCGCGAATAATACTTCGGAATGCAGAAAATTCCTGGTAAAGGAGTTCTTCTTTTTTAATCGGCGGAACATACACGCTTGTTAAGTTATTTATTTCTACATTGCGGTCAAGCTCAAACAAAGGCACCTTGGTCATCTTTTCTCCCTTGCTTCCGGCTGCCGTGACGATGACCACTTCATAGTCGTCAGGCAATTTCTCCATGAGTGTCAGTTTTACCTCAGAGGCCGTCATCTGGTCATAAACCTGGCAAATGATCAAGTGATGGCGGAGTTCGAGCTCATCCGGCGTCATTGTTTGCGCATCCGTAAATTGAAACCCTTCAATCGGATCAATTCGCAATGCATTAAAAGTGGCATCCAAAAAGCTTTGCCCTCCGGCAGTATGAACAGCTACCTGTTGTTCTTCCCGGCGTTCAAATAACAGCTGAACGGTTTTCTCAGCGACAAACGGATGCCCGGGCACAGCGTAGACGACATCCTCTTGCTTCGCTTTTTCAAACAGAATGTCCGCGATCTCTTCATAGACCGCTTCAAACTGATCATGTTTTTCATAAATATCATCAAAATACCGGATGTCCGCTTCCGTCTCTTGCTCTAATTCCGGAATCAAAGGGTGGTCTTTCGTTCTTATATATAAATGCTTCGCCTGAGTCAGCAGCTTATGTACGCCCACTGTCAACTGATCCATGTCTCCGGCGCCGAGGCCGACGACCGTAATGTTACCTGCCATGTTTTTCTCTCCTCTTTTTCAATTTGCTTAAAGCACTGCCGAAAGGAAGGCCGCTCAGCTCTTCGTCCGTGAAAATCTTCATTCTTATCATACAATAAATAAACAATAGCCCTCCGATGACTGACGCAGACAGACTCTCACATACAGCTCCGGCCCTGCTGACAGGAACAAATAACTGCCAAAGCTTCATATATACGAGCAGAAAGAAGACCATCAGCAGACTGCACCAGCACAGACGGGCAATCACGCCTCCGATATTCGTCAGCCAGCCCTTCGACCAAATTCTCCGGAGATTCAGGCACGCAACTGCGGCAAATGCCAAGACGGTCGCCAGTGCCGCTCCTGTAATACCCCAGCCGGGGACCAGCCAAACATTCAGCACCCATTTCAGCGCCCCTCCCGCCAAAACGGATACGGCGGGGAAAACGGTATGTCCCGCTCCTTGCAGAATCGCGGCTGCTGTAAGCGCAATCGAGGCAAAAAAGATAGATAAGCTGAATATTTGTAAGGTCTGCGTCCCCTCACTGTTTTGGAAAAGCATGATATTCACCGGCTCTAAAATGCAAAAAAGCCCGGCTGATGCACCGATCCCTACCGCAAGGCAGAGCTTGACGGCTGATGTCGCTTTCTCTTTTATGATAAACGGGTTATTCTCATGCACCGCTTTTGAAATTGAAGGAACCAATGACGCGGCGATACTGACGGCAAACACGGTTCCCAGCTGAAGGAGCGGCTGTCCGCGGTCATATATGCCTTTCAGCTGTTTCGCGGCATGGCTCTCCGTCCCGTCTGAAAGCAGTGAATATAAGTTTAAGGCGTCTACAAGCTGAATCAAAAGCATGAGTACACTGCTGATACAGATGGTGACTGAATAAAGCAGCAGCTTTTTTACAATGACGGCCGTTTCGATATGTCCGCCGTCTTTCTTTGTTTCTTCCCGCTTATACCAGAAAACAGCCAATACACAAAGGGCCGCCAAGCTTCCGGCAATTGATCCCGAAGCCGCCCCCGCACCAGCCGCGTATAATGAACGGCCGCTTTTCAAAAGCCAGAAGGATAAACCGAGAAGCACCGCCACGCGAAGAAGCTGTTCCGTAATCTGGGATAAGGCTGACGGCATCATATCATGCACGCCTTGGAAATACCCCCGGAAAACCGCCGTAAACGGAAACAGTATGAAAGCGAACGCCGCGACCCTTATCAGCATCACAAGGCGGGCGTCACCCATAAAACCGGCCAACGGCGCCGCGCCGGCATACATGAGCGCAAACAGAACAAGTCCGGCCGCCGTGACATAAAGGGCGGAAATTTTCATTATTTTTTGTTTATGATCGCTATAATCGTTCATTAATTTTGAGATGATTACCGGAAAACCGGATGTTGACAGCATGACCGCGAT
This sequence comes from Bacillus sp. B1(2022), assembly GCF_040259625.1. NCBI lineage: Bacteria > Bacillati > Bacillota > Bacilli > Caryophanales > Bacillaceae > Bacillus > Bacillus sp. B1(2022). The sequence goes on along the minus strand of NZ_JANIFO010000017.1, from coordinate 29,514 downwards.
CCCTAAAAACGGATACACCTGCTGATAAATGTAAAATCCGACGTCACCGACAATATTCTGAAAAGGAACCCTGTACACGGCGCTTAATATCTTCGTCACGATACCCGCAACGACGAGCACAAAAGCACCTTTCCATGCCGATTGCCGCTTGGCGCCAACTGAATCGTTCATCCAAAAGCTCCTTCCAGCCGCTAGAAAATTACGTCTATAAAACGAGCTTATTATATCACAATCCTAACGGCCGAACCGATAGAGAGCACATATGAATATGAAAAAGAACAGCACTTGTATAAGAGCTGCTCTTTCTCCGTTTCTTATTTCAATAATGGTAATAAGACCTACTGCTCCATTTGTCTCGCCAAAAAACTGGCTGCCGTTTCTACCGCTTTATGTTCTACTTCTCCAAGTGCCTGTTCCTTGGAAAAGATGACCACGGCACCGATAGGATCGCCATTTGCCACGATCGGAGCTATTGTATAGGAGCTCATATCTTCATCAATGTCATTAACAAGCTGCGCGGACTTCACGTCGTTTTCTACCACTGAGCTGCGCTGATCCATCGTTTTTTCGAGCAAATCGCTGATGGCTTTGTTCAGAAATTCTTTTTTCGAACTGCCTGAAACGGCAATATACGCGTCACGGTCGCAAATCAAGACGGAATGGCCGAGACTGTCATACAAAGCATCTGCATATTCCTTCGCAAAATCGCCAAGCTCACTGATAGGAGAATACTTTTTCAATATAACTTCTCCGTCGCGGTCAACGAATATTTCAAGCGGGTCTCCTTCCCTGATTCGCAGTGTTCTCCGAATTTCTTTAGGAATGACGACCCGTCCTAGATCATCAATACGACGTACGATACCTGTAGCTTTCATCTCTCTGGTGCCTCTCTTTCATGTGATGATATTTAAGGGAAAGTACTAAAGCTCTTTACTTTATGTAGCTTCCGCCACTCGCTTGAAATTAGTATCCGTCACATCAAATGTAATATACACCAGAGAGTAACAATTTTTATGAAGACGCGATTGTTTCTTTCTTCACATCCTGAAGGCCTTTCAGCATGCCGAGCACGGTTTCCAGCCACTCTTCCGTTTTGCGGCCTTTCGTCTGTACTGAGATTTTCAGCTTTTTCCCTTCCATTCCCAGTCCGATCTGCCGGCCGTATTTATTGCCGAGTTCGAACAATTTCTGGCCGTCAATCTGTGCGCTGGCCTCTTCAGAAATGGTAAATCTGATCGCGTCTTTATCCTGCTTGATGAGTTCGACGCGTTCATATTTTCCGTATACCTTCATCTCAGCAACCGTAAACAGCCATTCAACTTCTTTAGGGTAGCTGCCGAACCTGTCAATGATTTCATCTTGAAGCTCATTTTTCTCCTCAATTGTGGCGATCGACCTGAAGCGTTTGTACATGTCGATTTTTTGCTTGCCGTCTTGTATATAGTTCTCAGGAATATACGCGTCCAGCTCGATATCGATTTCTGTCTCAAACTGTTCGCTTTTCGGAATATCGCCTTTCCGCTCTTCAATCGCTTCCTTGAGCATTTGCGAGTACAGGTCAAAACCGACTGAGTCGATAAAGCCGTGCTGCTGGGCGCCGAGAAGGTTCCCCGCTCCCCTGATCGTCAAGTCACGCATGGCGATTTTAAAGCCTGATCCCAGCTCGGTAAATTCTTTAATCGCCTGCAGCCGTTTTTCCGCTACCTCAGTGAGCACTTTGTCTCTGCGGTACGTAAAATACGCGTAAGCGACGCGGTTGGAACGCCCGACCCGTCCTCTCAGCTGATACAGCTGAGACAGCCCCATTTTGTCTCCGTCGAACACAATCAAGGTATTCACATTTGGTATATCTACGCCTGTCTCAATAATAGTCGTGCTGACAAGGACGTCTGATTCCCCTTCCAGAAAATTGAGCATGACGCTTTCCAATTCATTTTCAGTCATTTTTCCGTGGGCATATGCCACTTTCGCATCGGGAACAAGCATGGAAATTTCATCAGCCTTCCGCTCGATGTCATCCACGCGGTTGTACAAGAAATATACCTGTCCTCCGCGCGCCAGTTCTCTTTCGATGGCTTCCCGCACAAGCGCGCCGTTGTATTCCACGACATATGTCTGAACAGGGAAACGGTTTTCCGGCGGCGTTTCAATAACAGATAAGTCCCGCACACCGAGCATGGACATATGAAGCGTACGCGGTATCGGCGTCGCTGTAAGAGTCAGCACATCGACATTGGCTTTGATCTGTTTGATTTTTTCCTTATGCGTTACGCCGAAGCGCTGCTCTTCATCAATGATGAGCAAGCCGAGATCTTTATAGACGACATCTTTAGATAAAAGCCTGTGGGTTCCGATTACGATGTCTACCGTTCCGTTCTTCAGGCCTTTAATCGTTTCATTGGATTCTTTTCTCGTTCTGAATCGGCTGAGAAGACCGATGTTAATCGGATAGTCCTGGAAACGCTCCATAATGGTTTCATAATGCTGCTGCGCGAGTATTGTCGTCGGCACAAGAAGCGCGACCTGCTTTCCGTCTGCGATCGCTTTAAAGGCCGCTCGGATGGCTACCTCCGTCTTCCCGTAACCCACATCACCGCAAAGCAAACGGTCCATCGGGCGCTCTCTTTCCATATCCTTTTTAATCTCCTGAATGGAACGGAGCTGGTCCTCTGTTTCCTGATAAGGGAAAGCAGATTCGAACTGCCGCTGCATTTCATGATCCGGCGAGAACGCATAGCCCTTGCTTGCTTCCCGTTCCGCATAAAGCTTAATCAGATCATCGGCAATATCCTGAACGGAGTTTTCAACTTTTTTCTTCACCCGTTTCCATTCACTGCCGCCCAGTTTATAAAGCTTCGGTTCTTTTCCTTCAGAGCCGACGTACTTCTGCACCTGGTCGATTTGTTCTACAGGGACGTACAGCTTATCGCTGCCCTGATAATGAATGTTGAGGTAATCTTTATGAATGCCTTTGATTTCTAGTGTTTCGATCCCCAAATACTTACCGATCCCGTGGTTGACGTGGACGACATAGTCGCCGACCTGAAGCTCGGAATAGCTTTTGATCCGTTCGGCATTTGTCAGCTTCTGCTTTCTCGGCTTTTTCTTAATTCGGTTTTTGAACAGCTCTTCCTCCGTAATGACGGCCAGCTTCATCAGCGGCAGTTCAAAACCGGATTGCAGCTCGCCTTCCATGACATAGACCTGTCCTTGCACAAGCGCTTTGGAGCTGTCCGTTTTTGCGGCTTCAATTTCGTAATCAGCCAGCACGGATGCCAATCTGTCGGTTCTGTCCTTATTTGCGCCTAAAAAGACAACGGTGAAGTTTGATTTCTTAAAGCGCTCCATTTCACCTGCGAGCACATTCATCTGCCCGTGAAAACTCTGCATCTGCCGGCTTGTCACATTCACGATATTCTGAGGGCTTGTATGCTGGACATGACGCAAAAATAATGAATAATAAATAGCCGGGCGCCGCTTTTCGCTCATAAGCTCCTGAAAGCTGAAGGATAAATGAATGTCATGCAGAATTTTCCCTTCCTCGAGCAGACTTGTCATAAATTCGGCCTCTTCTTTTTGCAGCTGATCCTCCATTTCATGAATGCGGCTGACCTCGTCTAACAGTAACAACGTGTCTGCCGGTGTATAATCTAGCAAACTAGCAGGTTTTTCGTAAAAGTACGAGAGATACTTCACAAGTTCCTGATCAGTCTGTCCCGTTGATAACCGTTCTTTATCATGTGAGATATTGATATGAAGCATTTCCTTTTGTTTGTCCTGCTTCAGCTTTTTCAGACTGTCGGCAAGCCCTTTATCGAGCCTTTCCATCGCCCGGGCTTTTTCTTCCGCCCTGATGATCAATTCCTTCGCCGGTCCGATCGCCACACGTTTGAGCGTCTCAATTGATCTCTGGTCATCAGAATTGAAGCTTCTGATGGAATCGACCTCCGTATCAAACAGTTCAATTCGCACCGGATGCTCCGACGTCAGCGGATAAATGTCGATAATTCCGCCGCGAATACTGAATTCACCGGGTGCAGAAACCATATCGGAACGCTCATACCCCACCTCTACAAGGCGCGCGGACAGCTGATCCGGTTCTATTTCGTCTCCGAGTGAAATGACGAGCTGGCTGCTTTTCCACAGCTCCTTCGGCGGAAGCATTCTTCTCAATGCCGCAACGGGCGCCACAACGACCGGCGCTTCTCCGTTTGTTAATCTATTAATGACATCAAGCCGCTGAGCGCGCAGTTCAGGGCTCGCTACCGCAATTTCTGAAGAAATCAATTCATTCACGGGGTATAAAAAAACAGATTGATCCCCGAGAAGCGCCGTCAGATCTTCCGTCACTTTTTGGGCCTGATATAAATTATGGGTGATAAAGAAAATCGGCCTTTTCGTTTCCTGTGCAAGGGCGGAGGTAAAAACAGAACGCGCGGAACCTGACAGACCCGCAAGCAGCTGTTCCTTCAGCCCCTCATGTAAACCGTTGACAATGGATTTAAAATCATCGCTTTCTTTAATAAAGGTTTGAATGTTGTCCATATGGGCCCTCCTCTCTATTTTCTGCAAGAACAGAAAAACGCTTTGGTCTAGAATCTACACCAAAGCTTCTTATTGAATAAATGTGTTGTGTTCATGGTAGTGCGGATTGCGTTCCAGCGCCTCTTGGCAGTCTTCACAAATTGTAAGAACATGGACATCTCCATTGTCTTTATATGAAATCATATCGTTTCTTTCCTCATTTGTTAAGTGCTGAAATCCAAGTGACTGTGTCGGCACCGTCGAATATTCCAGGCTCCCTACCTTAAAGCCGCAGTGGCGGCAGAAATAATGCAAAGCCATACGTTGGACCTCCTGATGTGAAAAAATCATTTTTCCCTAGTATGGTCTCCCATTATTTATCTTATACATTTGCATTAAATTCGTTCATGACTTCTAAAAATGGTTTCGTTAAGGAAGCTTCGCAGGCTTTTACGGTTTTTGAGACGGCATCATTGATATGCGGCGCTTCTTCCTTCGTAAAAGCTCCCAGTACATAGTCAACGACTTTCATTCCGTTGACGGGGCGGCCGATTCCGATTCTGACCCGGTCAAATTCAGGGGTTCCGAGGTGCTGTATAAGCGATTTAATTCCGTTATGTCCGCCTGCGCTCCCCTTCGTCCGGAGCCTGATTTTCCCCGTCGGAAGATCAAGGTCATCGTATATGACTTTCAGATCTTCATGATCGGCATCATAATAATCCAGTAGCGGCCGCAAACATTCCCCTGATAAATTCATATATGTAAGCGGTTTAACAAGTAGAACTTTTTTTCCGGAAACAAACCCCATTCCGTAAAGTCCGTTGAATTTCGTTTTATTCAATTCAATATTCCATTCTTTAGAAAGCTCGTCAATGGCCATAAAGCCGACATTATGTCTCGTGTTCTCGTAGGTTTTTCCCGGGTTACCCAGACCGGCAATCACAAGCATCGTAAACCCTCCCTCAACATCGCTGTAATTCTTCTCATTCTAGCACAAAAGACGTAACCTCGGGCGGGTTACGTCTTAAAGCGCTTATTGATTTTCTCCTTCGGGCTCTTCCCCAGGAGACGGTTCTGCATCTTCTTCGAATGCTTCCTGCTTAGGAGGAAGGATGGAAGCCACGACTTCTTCCGGGTCGTTTGTAAATGTATAATTGCCGTCAGCAGTCAGATCTGCGATGGTCAGCACATCATTCATTTCAAGCCCGGAAATATCAACATTGATTGTCTGAGGGATGTCCTTCGGCTTAGCCTTAATCGAAAGCTCATGCAGCGGCTGCTGGATGACGCCTCCGTCTTTGACTCCCTTCGCCTCTCCCGTCAGCTGAATCGGCACCTCGGCCTCCAGCTCCTCACTCATATTCACGACTTGAAAATCGGCGTGCGTCAATTCGTTTTTGAGCGGGTCTGTCTGAAGATCAGTCACCATAACCGATTGCTGATTTCCGTTGACATCAATTGTGATAATCGTGTTTTTTCCTTCGTCCCGCAATGTTTTAAGCAATTCGACACTGTCTAAAGAGACAGGCGTATTCGTTATTTCTTTACCGTATATAATCCCTGGAACATGTCCTGAATGACGGATTTTCCGAAGCGTCGAACGTTTAAAATCTGTTCTTTCATTTGCTTTTAAAGTTGCCATATTCAGCACCATCCTAATTATCGTTTTATCGTCCTATTAGAACAATACCCACAATAACTGGGATTTAAACCTTAAAATTTCGGTTTAGCTGAATAAATAGCTGACAGATTGTTTCTCGTGAACGCGGATAATCGCTTCAGCCAGAAGCGGTCCGACAGAAAGCTGCTTAAAGCGTTCGATTTTTTTCTCATCAGGAAGCTTAATGCTGTTCGTTACGACAAGCTCCTTGATTTTAGAGTTATTGATCCGCTCAACGGCAGGACCTGACAGTACAGGGTGCGTACAGCATGCATACACTTCTGCAGCTCCGTTTTCAACCAGCGCGTTAGCGGCAAGTGTGATTGTGCCTGCCGTATCAATAATATCATCGATCAGAATCGCTGTTTTACCTTCCACGTTACCGACGATGTTCATCACTTCTACCTCATTCGGTCTAGGACGGCGTTTGTCGATAATCGCGATCGGCGCTTTCAGACGGTCCGCAAGTTTGCGGGCGCGCGTCACACCGCCGTGGTCAGGAGAAACAATAACGATATCTTTCAAGTCTTTACCTTCAAAGTAATGGCCTAAAATCGGAACACCCATTAAGTGGTCAATCGGAATATCAAAGAAACCTTGAATTTGCGGCGCGTGTAAATCAAGCGCGATCACGCGTGTCGCACCCGCTGTTTCAAGCAGGTTTGCAAAAAGTTTTGCCGTAATCGGTTCACGTGATCTTGCTTTTCTGTCCTGGCGCGCATAACCGTAGTACGGAATGACAATGTTGATTGTTTTCGCGGAAGCGCGCTTTAAAGCGTCAACCATAATCAGCAATTCCATGATGTGCTCGTTGACCGGCGCACTTGTAGACTGAATGATATAGCAATCACAGCCGCGAATACTTTCTTCTATGTTGATCTGGACCTCTCCGTCACTGAATCTTGTAACAGAGCACTTTCCTAATTGAACCCCTACATTATCCGCGATTTCTTTTGCAAGTTCTGGATTTGAATTCAAAGAAAAAATCTTTAAATTCTTATCTCCGTATTCGTTAGACATGGTAAACCTCCGATTTTAGGATTATTTTTTATGAATGTTTTTCACATAATCTTCTTTATTTACTTGTCTTGCTCTGGCAATGGCAAGCGCTTCGCCCGGCACATCTTCAGTTACGGTTGAACCCGCAGCGACGTACGCGCCTTCTCCCACTGTAACAGGAGCGACCAGATTGGAGTTGCAGCCAATAAAGGCGCCGTCTTCAATTTTGGTTAAATACTTTTTCTTCCCATCATAATTGACCGTGATGGAGCCGCAGCCCAGATTCACATCCGTGCCCACTTCGGCATCACCGATATAGCTTAAATGAGATGCTTTGCTCCGGTCGCCGAATTGTGTTTTCTTGATTTCAACAAAGTTTCCGATCTTCACTTCATTGCCGATTGCGGAATCGGGTCTGATGTGAGCAAAAGGACCGATATTTACATCATTCCCAACTTTGCTGCGATTGACAACGGATTGTTTAATCACAGTGCGGCTGCCGATTGAGCTGTCCTCTATCTCAGTGTGAGGGCCGATGACACATTCATCGCCGATTTCAGCTTGTCCCTTTAACACAGTTCCGGGATAAATAACTGTATCTTGTCCGATACGTGCGTCAGGTGAGATGTACGTATTCATCGGATCGATTAAAGTGACTCCGTTCTGCATATGCCGTTTGTTAATACGCTCTTTCATATACATTTCAGCCTGAGAAAGAGCGACTCTATCATTCACTCCGAGCGTCTCTTGGAAGTTACCAGTCTGGTAAGCGGCAACAGTTTCGCCTTCGTCTTTGAGGATTTCGATCACATCCGGCAGATAATACTCGCCTTGGGCATTTTCATTCGAAACCTGTTCGATGACACGAAAAAGAGCCTCGTTATCAAAACAGTACGTTCCCGTGTTGATTTCTTTCACAAGACGTTCTTGCTCCGAAGCATCCTTGTGCTCCACGATTTTTTGAACGGCGCCGTCTTCACTGCGGATGATTCTTCCGTATCCGGCGGGATCGTCGGCAACGGCCGTTAACACCGTGGCTTTTGCACCTTTGTCTGTATGTTCATTCAGCATGGCTTCCATCGTCTCCGCCGTCAGAAGCGGTGTATCGCCGCAAATAACGATCGTGACACCCTTTTCTCCGTGAAGAAATGGTTTTGCCTGTTTGACCGCATGAGCCGTACCGAGCTGTTCTGCTTGGAGAGCGTAATCGCTTTTCTGTCCGAGCTGCTTCTTCACATCTTCGGCGCCGTGTCCTACGATGGTGACAAGCTTCGCTAAAGATAATTTCAGAGCTTCGTCTGCGACGTGCTCTACCATAGGCTTTCCGCATACCGGATGAAGGACCTTGTAAAGCTTCGATTTCATTCTCGTTCCTTTTCCGGCAGCTAAAATCACTGCAAACCGCTTATCCATTTAATGGCCTCCAATATCCCTTTTATCCATAGAAAAATATATCCTAAATAGCTGTTGATTTCAAGAAGACATCAAAAAGTGCAAGAATTTTCTATGTAATCGCTTTATTACTGAAAAATCAGATTTAAAAAAGGACTGCCGGAAAAGGCCTTGTGTCAGCCTTTATCAGCAGTCCTTACATTTTGTTATGTTTAAGAAGCCCCGGCTTCTTCATATTCTAATGCTTCAGAATCACCCAAACGATGATACTCATTTAAAACAGCATCCTGGATCTTGCCCCGCGTGCTGGAATTAATAGGATGAGCAATATCGCGGAATTCTCCATCAGGGGTGCGTTTACTCGGCATCGCAACGAAAAGACCATTGTTTCCATCAATCACACGAATATCATGTACGACAAATTCGTGATCCAGCGTGATGGATGCAATCGCTCTCATGCGACCATCGGTATTCACGCGGCGTAATCTTACGTCAGTAACTTCCACAGTAGTTCACCACCTTTTCCCTATATAAAAGCATTAGTCTAACAATTCCACGATTCTTTTTAAATTCCTGCACGTTTCAAAAAGTTTTTTTGAAAATATAGGATATACATACACAATTAGGTGATAAACCATATTTGGGGATCATATACTGCATAAAAAAAGTGATCCCGAATACCGGAACCACTTTCCTGAGATTTAAGATTTCACCAGCGCAATGACTTCAATTTCCACGAGAGCGTCTTTCGGCAGTCTCGCCACTTCCACACAAGACCTTGCCGGCTTATGTACATCAAAGTATTGTCCGTACACTTCATTCACTTCCGCAAACTGCTCCATATCAGCAATAAACACCGTTGCTTTGACAACCGTCTCGAGAGAAGCGCCCGCTTCTTTCAGCACAGCTTTTAAATTGCTGAACACCTGATGCGTTTGTTCAGTGATATCACCGTTTACCATTTCTCCTTCAGCAGTAAGAGGAATCTGGCCTGAGCTGTAAAACATGTTGTTTACGATGATTCCCTGTGAATATGGCCCGATCGCTGCCGGCGCGTGTTTTGTATGGATTGCTTTTGTCATTTTTCTGTCTCCCCATTCTTTAAATGCTGTTCTTTAAAAAATCGCAGAAAATTGCCGTTTTGAATCTCAATCGTTTTGTCTTTCATATTGATGGTTGAAAGCGTGAGCAGTGACATGTATTCATCGACAAGCCGTTCATTCACTCCCTCGGCTTCAACCAAGACGCCTATTCCCGCAACGTTTGCGTTAAACTCATCAAGCAGGCTGATCATGCCGTTAATGGTGCCGCCGGCTTTCATAAAATCGTCAATAATCAAAACGTTCGAACCCGTAGCCAAACTTCTTTTCGCAAGCGACATCGTTTGAATGCGGTTAGACGACCCTGATACATAATTGATGCTCACCGTGGAGCCTTCCGTCACCTTATTGTCTTTTCGCACGATGACAACCGGAACGTTCAGATAACTGGCCGCTGCGTAAGCAAGAGGGATTCCTTTTGTCGCAACGGTCATCACCACATCAATCTCCCGCTCCGCAAAAACGGAAGCAAAAAGCCTGCCTACATGAGAGAGGACAGATGGTTTTCCTAAGATATCCGTTAAATATACATAACCGCCCGGAAGGATACGCTCAGGATTTACTAAAGACTGTCCCAGCTCCTGTATAAACGCTTCTGCTTCAGCCTGTTTCACTTTCGGAATGTATTTGACGCCTCCGGCAGCTCCCGGCACTGTAAGCAGCGTCCCAATGCCTTGCTGTTCAAAGGTCTGTTTAATAATCGTTAAATCTTCACTGATTGATGACTTTGCTGATTGATACCGTTCTGAGAAAAACGTTAACGGTATTAATTCATGCGGATGGGTTAACAAATAATTTGTTAAGTCCACCAATCTGCCGCTGCGACGAAACTTCATGAACTTACCCCCAAAATCCGAATAATTTAAAAATAATATAACTTAACATACGGATTTAATCAAGAGCATTCTGTTCGCCGATCATCCGCACCGCGTACACTTGATCACAGAAACCTCTTAACCCGTTATAAATCCGCTGCACCTTCGATTCGTATTGAACCAAACCGAATACAGTCGGTCCGCTTCCGCTCATTAACACCGCATCAGCGCCGAAGCGTTTCATTTGATTTTTAATCATCGCCACCTCAGGATGGAGGCTGAGCGTAACCGACTCCAATACGTTTCCTAATTGTCCGCATACCTTTTGGAAGCTTTTTTCTTCAATCGCGTCAATCATCGCCTGCACATCAGGATGCCGAACCTGCTGTAAGTTCAGCCGGCGGTACACTTCGGCAGTCGATACCCCGATCGTCGGTTTGGCAAGCACGACCCAGCAATGAGGCGGAGCACTGATGTGCCTGATCTTCTCACCGCGTCCGGTTGCCAGGGCAGTGCCCCCGTATACACAGAAGGACACGTCTGAACCGATTTCAGCTCCAAGCTCCGCGAGCTCTTCGGCAGAAAGCTTTAAATCCCAAAGCCTGTTCAGCCCTCTGAGCGTGGCTGCCGCATCGCTGCTTCCGCCGGCAAGCCCTGCCGCTACAGGGATCACTTTTGTAATCATAATGGAAACGCCTTTTTTGACTTGAAATCGTTCTTTAAGCAGTTTGGCTGCCTGATAAGCCAGATTCCTTTGATCATCCGGAACAAAGCGATTATGCGACGCCACTCTGATAACGTTTTCGGGCAGTTCTGTCAGTTCAATCCGATCTGCCAAATCAATTGTCGTCATGATCATCTCCACTTCGTGATAACCATCCGGGCGTTTACTCGTCACATCGAGGGACAGATTGATTTTGGCCGGCGCTTTTTCTAAAATACGCATAGCTTTCACCTACTTCTCCATCTAAACATAAGTATGAACATTGTATCACATTTGGAGACCCGGAGGTACTTATCCGAAATTGACGCCGGTTTTGACAGCCGATAGAAAAAACCGGGGAACGGATTGTCCCCCGGGCCACTGCATTATCGGTTATTTTGGTTCTGAGCCGCCATCTGCTGTTCGGCAATCTCAATCGCGCGCTTTACCATATTCCCGGCGTCACGCGCCCGAATGCCTCCCCAGCCCTCGTTTTTCACCGTATCGTAAAAACCAAGGTCCTTCGCCAACTCATATTTGAACTCATCTGACATAACTCCACGACGTCTGCCCAAACGAAACAACCCCTTTTATAGAATTGATCACCATTCGTGCACGCCACGATAAAACATGTGACACTTATAGCTTCCGTTTAATCGGCTGAAACTTTCGAGGGAATAATTAGAAGAGCTTTAGAAGGCAAAACAAAAAGCAGTAAACAAAAGGTTCACTGCCCATTAAAATGCTACTGAGCTTGCCGCATCGTCATTGAATGTCAATTCAACAGTCTCAGTCAGAATATCAGCATAACTGTATGAAACTCTTTCAAACGAATTCTCGTCTTGATCTAGTTGTATCACAAAAACAGAAGGGTACGTCTCAGCTAAAATGCCCGAACGCTCAATCGTTTTTCGGCGGCCGCCGTTTGCTTTTAACGTAAGCCGTTTACCTAAATTCCCATCAAGCGATCTTTTTATATCGGACAACGTCTTCGCCATTGCATCCACCTCACTACATTTATTGTACAACAAGAGCCCAATTTTGTCAAATAAAATTTAAATTATATCAACGTTAATAAGTCATTGTCAACAAAATTATTTTGACAAAATTCTATTGATTTCTGCGTTATTTTTCACAAGTTCCGGAAATTTATGTATCAATATGTAAAATAATTAACCCGCATAGCGAAATATATGCGGGTTTGATCACTCATCCATTTGATTTATACGGCATACCGACACGCAGCACACCCTTCGTTTCAATTCCTCCCAGCCCTTTCTCTCTCGTCAGCGTATTTCTCAGGACATCCCATACATTGATCCGCTCCATAAACGGGGTGAAGCTGATTTTCGCGACAATATATACCGGGTCAAGCGCGTGGATATTGACGCGTGACGGAGAACTTGCGAAATTCGCGCCTGCTCTGATTAAAGACTCGAAATGAGATTGGCAGGCCCCCGCGAATATAACCAGCTGATCCAAATGAGGGACTTTACGCCTCGCTTTTTGAACGGTTTCGACAAAGTGCTTGGAATGCCTGTAGGCGCTTAAATCGTTCACGCCTCCCTTATGCTTGGAATATGCATCATGGCCGGTGATGACTAAAATATCCGGCCTGTATTTATCAAGCAGCTCGTCAATTGATGCCGGCATTTTTTTCTCATGGCAATGAATTCCGTATACCGGCACACCGATTTTTTCATAAAAGTTCAGGCACTTTTTCAAATAGGCCTCATCGCCGTCCAGATGCAATACCTTTCCGGGCATATGAAAGTAGTGCTCCTGATGCTGATATTGATTTGTCGCATAATATTCCTGTTTTTCCCGAAGCAGCTTATAATCCTGGCGGAGCAGCTCGAGAGATTCATTCATCCTGCTTTCATCTCTTTTCTTTCTCATGGCCTGTTCGTCTTTTCTGACAGGCTCCAAATCAGAAAAATCAGCATCCGCAATCAATCTGACTTCGTCACCATGCAGGATGGCAATTGAATTTCCGTTGCTTGTTTGCTCTATACCGATAATGCGAAATAAAACATCCATTTGATAGGATTTCCTGGCTACCATATCTCCTATTTGAAATTGCACGTTACCCACTCCACAAATAGACTAAGCCTCATCATGAAAGAAGTCTTGGCAAATACACCTCTTTCCGCTGCGGCGCTTGATGTTTCAAGCTTTTCTTGCAGTTGAATGAATAAGGTTCTCCTCTAGCCTATGTAGCGGCAGTCCAAGTGGTGACGCAAAACAAAAAGCCCTCTTAGAAAAGGGCTTTATGCAATCCGTTGGACAGGAGCGCGAATTCTTCTATGGACAGGGATTCACCGCGCCGCTTTCCGTCAATATTCGTTTCTTGAAGAACTTCTTCAATTTGAGCTTTTTTCTCTTTTCCGCCCGGAAGATTGTTCACAAGGTTGTTCAGCAAGGTTTTCCGGCGCTGTGCGAAGCTTGCTTTAATCAGCTGGAAGAAAAACGGTTCATTATCGACGTCAACCGCCGGGCCGTCACGCAGTAAAAGCCGGATAACCGCGGAATCGACATTAGGCTGAGGCACAAACACCGTTTTCGGGACTGTCATGACGGTTTTGGCCTCCGTATAGAACTGAACCGCAATGGAAAGCGATCCGTACTCCTTAGAGGAAGGATCAGCGGCCATCCGCTCAGCGACCTCTTTTTGCAGCATCACGACAATCCCTTTTAACGGAAGATGTTCTTCCAAGAGCTTCATGATGATCGGCGTCGTCACATAATATGGGAGATTCGCCGTCACCATAATTTCATCACAATCCTGAAACTGCTCTTCAATGACAGATTTGACGTCTGCTTTCAGCACATCTTGATGAATGATCGTTACATTGTCATATGGAGACAGCGTATCATTGAGAATGGGCAGCAGGCGCTGATCAATTTCAAACGCGACGACCTTTTTCGCCCGTTTGGCAAGCTGCTCTGTCAGCGCGCCGATTCCGGGCCCGATTTCAATGACTCCGGTCCGATCCGTAATTTCCGCATGGTCCACAATTCTGTCCAATATATTTGTATCAATTAAGAAATTCTGTCCCAGACTCTTTTTAAAAGAGAAACCGTACTTTTTCAGAATTTCCTTCGTTCTGATAGGTGTCGCGATATCTTTATTGTTCATCCTGTTCCTCCTGCCTCATAGCATCGAGCGCATCAATAAAATCACTTCTTTTGATTTGAAACATTTGCAGCCGTTTTTGAAGCTGCTTGCCGTTTGTATAGCCGATCTTCAGCAGGTCGCCCAATCGTTCGCGGCGTCTTTTGGCAGCCGGTCCGCCGATCAGACCGGCCTGTATGACATCTTCAGCTGAAATCTCACTCGGCTTTGCCTCCATCTCTTCATGCACATTTTCCAGACATGCTCTGATGCTTTCAATGGATGCGTGCTCAACGCCAATGCCGCGCTTGTTTTTCGGTTTGGCAAGGTGTTTGGGCAGAAATGCGTGTTTACAGCCGGGTACTGCTTCAGAAATGGTTTTCCGGATCTTTTCCCCCGGAAAATCCGGGTCCGTCAGCACGATGACCCCTCTCGTTTCCTGCGCCAGCCGAATCTGTCTGATGACTTCGTCTCCGATTGCGGAACCGTTTGTCTCGATCGTATCCGCATCAACGGCAAGTTTTATGCGCGCAGTGTCATCGCGTCCCTCGACTACAATAATTTCTTTAATTTTCATTACTTCCTCCAAAAAAACTTTTTATATCCAAAACGAAACCTTTGCTTACATGTCACGTCTAATATACTGAAAATACACTTTACCTATTATAACGAAAAAAACAGAGGGCGCAAAACCCTCTGAGTGAATCGGAATTAATTTAAGATTTTTATTTTGACCTGTTTCTTTCCCCAGCGGTAAGCTGAAGATTTTTCAGGGAAAAAGACATCAATCCGTCTTCCTTTAATGGCTGAGCCTGTATCAGCGGCCACGGCATCCCCGTATCCGTCTACGTGGACTCTTGTGCCGAGCGGAATGACGCTTGGGTCTACCGCAATGACTTTGGCATTCGGATTGCTTGTCAGGTTAACGCCTGTAGCCGTATGGCCGGAACAGCCGCTGCAGCTTGCGGTATAAGCCGTGGAAGACACGGTAATCACTTTACCGGAAGATCCGGTTTCGCCAGAAGATGCCTTCACAGGTGCACTGAGCTGCTCAATCTTGGGACTGTGCCGCTTTGTGCCGACCGCAATGATTTGATCTTTGCTTTTTTCAGATGTTTCTTCTTTAACAAGCTTTCTTGAAACTTCTTTTCCATTTTCTTTGACAACATGAAAATGCTTTTTAAGTTTGCCTTCTTTTCCTTTTTGAACGATCTTTTCTTTCCCGCTGTCGAGAGACGCATCTTCTTTTTCTTTCACTTGATACGCTATTTTTTCCTCAACTACATCGGTGACTTTTTCGATACGAGTGATTTGTATGCCGGCCTGATTTTTTGTGAGCTTTTCGTGTAATGCCGGTTTTACTTTATCTTCGTCTTTCATGTCCATCTTATGCTGCGTTAAAAAGTCAGCGACCGTAGTCGAAGTCGTCCATATTTTCTTTTTCTTTCCCGCATCATTTACAGTGACCTGAAAAGCCGGGTCGACCGTGACTTTCATGCCGTTTGTCACTTTCGTATCTGCTGCTGGATCTATTTTATCGTGCTGATTCACAGGTGTATGCTGTTCATTCAGAAATGCGCCGACTGTTTTTGCCGTTGACCATAAAGTCTTTTCTTCTCCGCCTCTTGTCACACGGATCTGCTTTGCAGCTTCATACACGACATTCATGTTGTCTGCCAATGCTGTCTGCTTAGACGGGGTAATCCGGTCTTCATTTCTCGTCTCTATATGTAAATCTTCCAGAAGTTCCCCAACCGTTTTTGCATGAGTGCGTATTTGCTTTTTCTTGCCGTTGATAGAAACAGAAACTGATTGTTTTGAGAGCTCATGTGCCCCGTATGCAGTCCCGGTTCCGCCCAGCAGAATAATAGCTGCAATAAGAATAACCTTGCTTTTACCAAGCTTTACGGAAAACAGTTTTTTCATTTTTTGTGTGATGAAAAACGCCTCCTTCTCCTCGGAGAGATTATATAGAGTATCTAAAATGCTGTCAACCCTCCCATCTCGAAGATGAAAAACCTTCAGCGTATCCCTCATTATGCAAAAACAAAGCAAAAAAAGGAAGAGAGACATATCGACAACCTATCTTATGAAGAGAAGGAAGCTTGTAGAACCGTTTTACATATCCACTGAATCGGACAAGCCTTTACACGTTACGACAGCGCATTCTGTCAGTTTATGCGGAAAAGTCTTTTTGCGTTTTCGGTTGTAATTGAGGCAATTTCTTCATATGTCAGCCCTTTTAATTCAGCGAGCTGTTCAGCAACATATTTTACGTAGCTTGGCTCATTTCGTTTACCGCGGAAAGGATGCGGTGTCAGGAAAGGACAGTCAGTTTCAATCAGCAAACGGTCATTCGGAATTTCCTTTGCTACTTCTTTTGGTTTCTTCGCATTTTTGAAGGTAACCGGTCCGCCGAATGAAATATAAAAATTCATATCCATACACTGCCGCGCAACCTCCGCGCTCCCCGTAAAGCAGTGCATAATACCGCCGACTTCTTCCGCCCCCTCTTCTTTCAAAATCGTGACAACATCTTCCGTTGCATCACGATTATGAATGATAATTGGAAGGTTCACTTCTTTGGCGAGAGCGATTTGTTTCCGGAATACTTCTTTCTGAACGTCTTTTGGTGATTTATCCCAATGATAATCAAGGCCCATCTCTCCGATTGCCACGACTTTTTCGTGAGAGGACAGTCCCTTAATCCATGATAAATCTTCCTCTGTCATGTCAATTGCGTCTACCGGATGCCAGCCGATCGCAGCGTATATAAAGTCATATTCCTCAATCAGCTCCATCGCACGCGTGATAGTGGGTTTGTCGAATCCGACAACGACGATCCGTTCAACTTTTTCAGCCTTTGCACGCGCAATGACTTCCTCTAAGTCTGTGTCAAATTGCTCGGCATTTAAGTGCGCATGTGTATCAAAAAGCATCATAAAAACTCCTTTCTTGTTGAAAAACAAAAGGTGTTCGACGGAATGTTACACGTGAAACACCTTTTGCATCTATTATTTAATTCGAGTGCCTTTCGGTAATGACTGGTCGACAGCTACAACTTTAAGTACGCCGTCCGATTCTCCTGCCAGTATCATTCCTTGAGAAAGCTCGCCTCTCAGTTTTACCGGTTTTAGATTCGTTACACAAATGATCTTCATTCCCACAAGCTGATCCGGTGTGTAATGCTTCGCGATACCTGATACAACTTGGCGCTGTTCAAAGCCCAGATCAATTTGCAATTTCAGCAGCCGATCTGCTTTTTTCACCGGCTCTGCGGACAAGACTTCTGCGACGCGAAGTTCTGTATCCATAAATTGATCAAACGTAATTTCAGGAAGACGCTCTGCTTCTTGCGGCTCTTCCGCCTTTTCTTCTTTAGCAGGAGCAGTTCCTTGCATTTTTTGCTTGATGTAAGCTACTTCCTCTTCAGCTTCAAGACGAGGGAAAAGCGGTTCCCCTTTTTTCACTTTCGCGTTCTTCAATTGGCCGAATGTCTGAATGCTGTCCCATGCTTTAAGAGACTGATCCTCAACTCCGAGCTGGGCAAACATTTTTTCAGGCGTTTGTGTCAAGAAAGGCTGGAGCAATACGGCTGAGATACGTAAAGATTCAGCTAAATGATACATGACAGAACGTAATTCTTTTTCTTTTTCCTGATCTTTAGCAAGCACCCACGGAGCAGTTTCATCAATATACTTGTTCGTACGGCTGATTAATTGCCATAGCGTTGATAAAGCGACTGAAAACTCCATGTTTTCCATTGCCTTTTCATAAGCTTTAACCGTTTCACCGGCTACAGAAGAAAGCTCTGAATCAAAATCGGTCACATTTCCTTCATATGAACCAATCTCGCCGTCAAAATATTTTTGGATCATCGCGACTGTACGATTCAGAAGGTTTCCTAAGTCGTTCGCCAAGTCATAATTAATCCGTTCTACGAAACCTTCCGGCGTAAAGACACCGTCTGAACCGAACGGTACTTCGCGAAGCAGGTAATAGCGAAGTTCATCCAAGCCGTAGCGTTCAATTAACGTTACCGGATCAACGACATTTCCTTTTGATTTCGACATTTTTCCGTTTTTCATCAATAACCAGCCATGCGCGAAGACTTGCTTAGGCAGCGGGAGATCAAGCGCCATCAGCATAATCGGCCAGTAAATGGTATGAAAACGGACAATTTCTTTACCGACAAGGTGGACGTCAGCCGGCCAGTACTTTTTGTAAAGCTCATCATTTTCCGTATCGTAACCGAGCGCTGTAATATAGTTGAACAGTGCGTCAATCCATACATACACGACATGCTTCGGATTTCCCGGCACTTTTACGCCCCAGTCGAACGTCGTTCTGGAAACGGCCAAATCTTCAAGCCCCGGTTTAATGAAGTTGTTAATCATTTCATTTTTGCGTGATTCAGGCTGGATGAAAGAAGGATTTTCCTCATAAAACTTCAGCAGGCGGTCTGCGTATTTGCTCATGCGGAAGAAGTATGACTCCTCTTTGATTAATTCGACCGGATGGCCGCTGTCCGGGCTTTTTCCGCCGACAACCTCACCCTTCTCATTTCTTTCCACATCCACCAGCTGTGTTTCCGTATAGAATGTTTCATCAGGGATGCTGTACCAGCCCTCATACTCATCCAGGTAAATGTCATCATTATCAAGAAGTTTTTGAAACACTTTCTCGATAATTTCTTTGTGCCGGCTTTCCGTCGTCCGGATGAAATCATCGTGAGAAATGTCGAGCTGCTTCCATAGTTTTTGGATTTCAGCAACTGCACGATCCACATAAGCTTGAGGCGTGATATTCTCTTCCTCCGCTTTCTGCTGGATTTTCTGTCCGTGCTCATCCGTTCCGGTTAAGTAGCGTACGTCAAATCCTTTTAATCTTTTGTAACGCGCCATCGCATCGCCGGCCACGGTAGTATAAGCATGGCCGATATGTAATTTTCCGCTCGGATAATATATCGGGGTTGTAATATAAAAAGTATTATTGTCTTGCGGCATGTTGCAACCTCCCATTCAGAATGTCGAAAAGCTCACGCCCAAAGGACGAGAGCGGTTTTATTTGATATACAATATTGATATTTGTCCTCTATCTATGATACCATCTTAGCCTTTAAGATCAAGGATATATACGTACTGCGCGTAAAAGAGTAAATAAAATTAAAAATTTTTATTGAAATTAAAAAAAGTCTTAACATGTCGAAATTTGTCGTATATAATCTACTAATATAAAACATCTTGGTTCGAAAGTCTTGATTTAAAAGGATTTTCAGTAGGATAATAGGTTCGAAAAAGCAGTCAAAAAGCCTGTTATTTCAGGATTTCCAAGGCTTTACTTACTATAAGAACTAATTCTTACAATCAATAGTAAACAAAAAGATTGACGATTATTGGAAACCTTGTTATGCTAGGAATGTAAGGAATTTTGTCGAATAATGACGAAGAAAAATATAAACTACAAAATAATTATCTCTCGGGAGGAGACTGTTAATGAAATCTACTGGTATCGTACGTAAAGTTGATGAACTTGGACGCGTCGTTATCCCTATCGAACTTCGCCGTACACTGGGCATCGCAGAAAAAGACGCTCTTGAAATTTATGTTGATGATGAAAAAATCATCCTTAAAAAATATAAACCAAACATGACTTGCCAAGTAACTGGTGAAGTTTCTGATGATAACCTTAAACTTGCCGGCGGCAAATTGGTACTCAGCAAAGAAGGCGCTGAGCAAATCATCTCTGAAATTCAAAACCAGCTTCAAAACCAAAAATAAGCTATTTCATACAAAAACCGTTCTTGTTACGATACAAGAACGGTTTTTTTTATGATTGAATGTGATAAGCGTCATAAACCGCGCGTTTCGGAACGCCCCGATCTACCGCTGTTTGTTTTATGGCCTGTTTGGAAGATGCTCCTTCGTTTATGTAATACTCCACATGCTCTTTCTCAGAAAGCTCCGTCCACCAAGGCTTTTCGTCTTCATCCGGTTCAG
This sequence comes from Bacillus sp. B1(2022), assembly GCF_040259625.1. Lineage (NCBI taxonomy): Bacteria > Bacillati > Bacillota > Bacilli > Caryophanales > Bacillaceae > Bacillus > Bacillus sp. B1(2022). The sequence goes on along the minus strand of NZ_JANIFO010000017.1, from coordinate 9,207 downwards.
CGCCTTGATTGCCTTCGACAACGAGACAGAACTCACCGCGGATTTGATCTTCATTTGCCCATTCCATCACCTCGGCGATGGTTCCTCTGATGAATTCCTCGTACTTTTTCGTTAATTCTCTCGTGACGGCGATGGTTCGATTACCCAAAACGTCATGCATTGCTGTTAATGTTTCTTTTAATCTGTGCGGCGCTTCGTAAAATATCATCGTTTCCCGCCGTTTTTTCAGGAGTTCGAGTTCTTTCTTCTTTTCTTTTTTCTGTCTGTTTAAAAATCCGTAGAAGAAAAACGGCTGCGGGGTGATGCCTGATGCGGTCAGCGCGGTTAATGCCGCATTAGCACCCGGGAGCGGAACGACATATCCGCCGATTTGGGTGAAATCTCTCACAATCTCAGCCCCCGGGTCGGAAATTGTCGGCATGCCGGCATCACTGACCAATGCCACATTCTTTCCGCTTTTCAGCCATTCAATGATTTTATGGCCGCTGCTTTCTTTATTATGTTCATGATAGCTGATGAGAGATGTTTCTATATCATAAACATGGCACAGCTTTTTCGTCTGTCTCGTATCTTCGGCAGCTATGACATCGGCCGATTTCAGCGTCTCTACTGCACGAAAGGTCATGTCCTCCAAATTGCCGATCGGTGTAGGAACAAGGTACAGAGTTCCCATTTCAGATTTTCCGTTAAAACTCATCTGGCGTCTTAACATATACAGCCTCCTTGCTGCGTCGTTTTTCTTCTATATATTGCTCTTTTTTCTTTCGGGTCAGCTGTTTAAAACGGTATTCCGCCTGCATCGCTTCCCGTTTTGTTTCAAATGATTCCGCATGGCATAACGAAACCGGCCTTCTCGCCCTTGTATATTTCGCGCCCTTTCCCTCATTGTGGGTTTTCAGCCGTTTTTGCAGATCATTTGTATAACCGGCATACAGACTGTTGTCATTGCACAGCAGCACATAAAAGAAATGACTATTTGTCTCCATATAAAATCGTGCGGATCTCTTTCGTATATTCATTTTGTTCATTGTATACGAACAGCGGGGGAAGAATTTTGAGATCAGGGCGGCCGCCTTTAATTCCTTCAACCAAAATGGTATTCGCTTCTTTACCTTGTTTCGGATAAATAAACTGAACCCGTTTCGGTTCTATTCGGTACGCTTTCATTAATTCAAAGATTTCCAAAAGCCTCCCCGGCCGATGAACGAGAGCCGCTTTTCCGCCTTGCTTCAGCAGTTTGCTGCTGACGGAAATCACATCTTCAAGCGTGCAAAGGATTTCGTGCCTTGCGATTCTGAGATGCTCGTTCAGGTTCTGCTCCGCCTCTTTCGGTGTTTTAAAATAAGGCGGATTGCAGGTGACAACATCATATTTATTATGTCCGAGTCTTTCCGGCATATTTTTCAGATCATCATGAATGAGACTGATCTGACCGCCCAGCCCGTTGTATTCCACGCTTCGGAGCGCCATATCATACAAGCGTTCCTGAATTTCAACCCCGGTGATATCGGCTTTTGACCTTGTGCTGAGCAAAAGCGGCACAATGCCGTTCCCCGTGCATAAATCAACGATGTTCCCCTTTTGAATCGGAACGTATGCAAACTTAGACAGCAGCACGGCATCTAATGAAAAAGCGAAAACCGTCGGACTCTGTACTATTTTCATATCCTCTGCTAATAAGTAATCCAATCTTTCATCATCACGTAATGAAACCATAATCTTATTCCTTTCGGCACTCTTTGAAAAAGGCTTCCGACATCAGCGGAAGCCTTTTCCTTATTTTTTATTTAAGAAGGACAGACAAAAAAGGCAATCTCCCTTGCGGACGCTCCCATAATGGACGTTGCAAATATGAAAGCCTTCTTGATACAGCCGGGCCAGATTGTCGTACCCTTCTCCTATATCACTCTGCTCTGCCTTCTGTGTTTTTGTTTCTTTCTGATCGGCTTTGAATTTTTCAATTTGCTCTGTCGTGTCATCAAGCCGCTTACGCAAATGCTTATTTTCAAGCTGAAGATGGTGATTCTCTTCAATCATTTCGCCGATATGCTGCTTTAAGTCACCCAGCTGACGGTACAGCGAACCGATTTGTTCCTCCAGGTTTATGACAGTATCAAATAACTCTTTTTTATCCAAGGTTCCACACCTCGTTAATCTGTGGTTTGTGCGGATACGACGCCCTCTTCCAAGAGCTCTTCCCAAGTATATTCTATCACTTTTTCACGATTCTTCAGTTCCACCTGAAGCACCCGTTCCAGAATATTAAGACCGACAACCTTTGCGGGGCCGTTTGCCGTCGTAATCATTTCGCCTAAATCCGGCAGCTGTTCTTTTGCCGTCTCATACTCATCATTTTCGTACTTCAAACAGCACATCAAACGGCCGCACAGACCGGAAATCTTCGTTGGGTTCAACGATAAATTTTGATCCTTCGCCATTTTGATGGACACCGGTTCAAAATCACCGAGGAACGTGGAGCAGCAAAGCATTCTCCCGCATGGTCCGATACCGCCGAGCATTTTCGCCTCGTCCCTCACCCCGATTTGGCGCAATTCGATTCTCGTTTTAAAGATAGAAGCCAAGTCTTTGACCAATTCCCTGAAATCAACCCGTCCGTCTGCTGTAAAGTAAAAAATGACTTTATTGCGGTCAAATGTAAACTCAACATCAACCAGCTTCATATCTAAGCCGTGGTCAGCCACTTTTTTCTGACAGACTTCAAAAGCGGACAGGGCCTCCTGTTTGTTTTCTTCTACAATGAGAAGATCGCGTTCATCAGCAACGCGTATGACCTTTCGAAGCGGAAGCACAACATCATGCTCGTCCACTTGTTTATTTGCGATGACAACCTGCCCGTATTCGACACCTCTTACGGTTTCAACAATGACGCAGCTGTCTTGTTCTATATCAAATCCGTTCGGATCAAAATAATAAATTTTCCCCGCTTTTTTAAAGCGGACGCCTATTACGTTGTACAAGCTTATCCCTCCTGCAACGTTAACACCAAGTGCTCCATTAATCCCTGCACATTCACATTGGAATGAAGCCGTTTTTTTGCTTCTAAAACAGCGAGAATTTGGTTCGTAACGCTTTGTTGTGTAAATTGCAGCGCATGCTGTTTTATTGATTGGAATAAGTCTTGATAAATCAGTTTATCTTCATTTCCAATTTGGATGGATAATACATCACGGTATATCAATAAGAGCATATCAAGACCCATTTCTTGATGGGTTTTTTCTTTGAAAAAGGGCACCCACTGATCCTGAATGAAGAAAAAGGCATGTCCTTTCCGCTGATGTAAGACTTCATACAATTTTATCACTTTCGCTCTGGACTCTGCAAACTCATCATTTCGACTTAATTCGACTGCTTCCGCAATATTATTTGTCATATTTGCTAAGAGCCGGGCCATGTGAGGGCTCACTTCCTGTTCAATCAGTCTTTCTTCTATGGCTTTCGGCTGAAGCGGCTGGAACGGAAGAACCTGACATCTCGAAACGATGGTATCCAGTATTCGGTGGAGCTGCTCAGTAATAAGAATTGCGATGGTATCTTGACTCGGCTCCTCTAAAAATTTCAGCAGACTGTTTGCTGCATTTGTCGTCATTTGATCCGCATGGGATATAATGTACAGCTTTTTATGCGATTCCAGTCCTGTTTTGGAAAACTCTTCCTGAAGCGATTGGATCTGAGCCTTTTTAATGGATAATCCGTCGGGCTGAACCACATGCAGGTCGGGATGGTTTCCGGATTCAATACGCTTACAGTTCCGGCACTCCCCGCAAGGCTCAGTCCCGTCTTCAAGGCAAAAAAAGCTTTTTGCGAGAAGCAGTGCGGCATCCAATTTGCCCGTTCCTTTTTTGCCTTCAAACAGATATGCGTGAGAAAGCCTTTTCTTTTCAATGCTGTTATGCAAAAGCCGCATCACTCTGGGCTGCTGCCCGGTCATTTCCTTCCATGATATTGCCATTGTATCACTCTCTATGTGTAAAGGTTAATCAATAAACCTTTTATTTCTCCGATTCGATCCAGCAAATCAATTGCCGGTTTTTCCTGATCTAACATTTCTTCCGTCAGCTGAAGCAGTTTTTCATCTATTTCTTTCACAAGCCCCAGAGTCCGGCTGCTGCCGTACAGGTCAAAGCTTTTCTCCGTCTCATGCGATAATCCGCTGTCTACGGCCTCTTTTACAAAACGTTTTACCAATCCTTTGAATTTCGCTAAGTCTTTGAAGTTTCTCGACTTCGTCAGCCTTTTCCCGAACGTTTCTATATCCGTTAAGAACCTGCTCAGCTGATCAAATTTCAGCTTGCTGCTTTGGCTGTCCATTGAACTTTTAAATGTTCCGGAAAGCTCTGCCGCTTTATAAGCAGGCTGCTGCTTTTTCTCAATAAATGTACGTAAGTCAGAATTTATTTTCACGTCGTCAAATCCTTAAAATTGATGAAATTCATCGACCGGGAGGACAAAGACCGTCGCTCCGCCGACTTCCACTTCGACGGGATATGGAACGTAGGAATCCGCATTCCCGCCCATCGGGGATACCGGGGCAATCATCTGATCACGTTTACAGCCATTCTCTTTAATGAGGCTGAGCGCTTTATCGACACGGATATCTTCCACCCCGATCATAAACGTCGTATTGCCTGATTTAAGGAATCCGCCTGTTGTCGCAAGCTTCGTCACCCTGAAGTTGTGGTCGGTTAATACTTTCAAAAGCCTGTTGCTGTCCTGATCCTGCACCACTGCCACTATTAGTTTCATTCTCTAGGCCCCCTTTAGGTTGGAAAGAACATTATCGTTACATTCATTATAGCAACTTATGAGAAACAGGTCACAACTGAATTTTTTTCAATGCTTCATTTATCACTTGAAGTGCGTCCTGAATGACGAGTTCCTTCTTTTTCGATGCGTCGATTGTATGGAATCTTTCCGGAAAACGCTGCATTACCTTTTGGTATCCTTCCCGTACTTTCGTGTGAAAGTGCAGGGCCTCAAGATCGAGACGATTCTTCTCTCTTGAATCATTCGACGTAATCCGTTTCAACCCTTCTTCCGGCTCAATAGAAAAATAGATGGTGACATCAGGCATCGTATCGCCGATTGCAAACTGGTTAATAGAAAGGACTTCATCAATGCCGAGCCCTCTCGCATAGCCTTGGTAAGCCAGCGAACTGTCGATGAAACGATCGCACAGCACAATGCGGCCTTCTTTCAATGCAGGCTGCACCTTTTCGACTAAATGCTGTCTTCTCGCCGCAGCGTAAAGCAGCGCCTCCGTTTTTGCATCCATCAGTGTATTGTTTTTATTTAAGATCACTTCTCTGATCTGTTCCGCAATGTCGATGCCGCCCGGTTCTCTTGTCGCTGTCACCGGGAGCCCCTCTGCCGACAGAATCTCTTTCATTTCCTGAAGCACAGTCGTTTTCCCTGCACCTTCAGGACCTTCAAATGTTATAAATAAACCGCTCATGATTTCTCCTCTTCTATATAGACAAGTAATTGTTCCCCGTTTAACAAGCCTTGAATATGCGCGTCCATGCCGATTAAACGGGAAAGCTTTTGTACGATCTCTTCTGTTATCCGTTCTCCGTCCATGATCAGCGGAATTCCCGGCGGATAAGGAATAATGTTGCCCGCATGCAAGCGCCCGGCCGCCTTATTTATATCTGCAGGCTCTTTTGTAAACTTCCGCATCTCATTTTGCGGATATTCAAGTGTCGAAATGGACGGAAATGTCCAATTCACGGCATCCGGCAATTTATCGGGCGGTGTATCCTCCAGTTTCTGCTGTATGTTTCTTACGGTTGCCTGTTCTATCATCCGCCGGCCGCCTATCGGCAGTACGAGCAATACTTGGTACTCGTCAGCCAGCTCGGCAACAATGCCTTCACTCTCCAAAATCCGTTGTAATGAATAGCCGGAATGTCCGAGCTTTGACCGAAGAATTAATTTTAACGGGTCCGCCCGCAGCCCATATCCGGAAGGCTCGATTATTTCAATAGAAGAAATTGATGCGAACTTTCGTTTGATTTTCTCAATGCGCTCCATATGAACGGGAAGTGTCCCTTTTTCAGCAATATCCTGCACATAAGCGCGCGCCGTATCTAAAGATGCCATAATCGGGTATGACGGGCTGCTGCTTTGCAAACTGCTTACATAATAAGTTAATCGATCTCTGTCAATTCTGGTGCTGTTCAAATGAAAGTAAGACCCCATCGTCATAGCTGGAAGTGTTTTGTGAGCCGATTGAACAACGGCGTCTGCCCCCATAGCCAATGATGAAGGCGGGAAAGGCTGGCCTAACACAAAGTGAGCCCCATGAGCCTCATCCACCAGTACAGGAACGCCGTATGAATGGGCTTTGTTAACTGCCGCGGTCAAATCGGCGGCGTGTCCGTAGTAAGTCGGATTGGTCAGAACAAGTCCTTTCGCCTTCGGATATGACGCCAGCGCTTTTTCGATGACTGAAAGGGATACATGTGCCGGCACATGCATGTTTTCATCGATTTCCGGCGCCAAATAAACCGGCTTGGCTCCGGCCAATGCCGCCGCATGGAAAACAGACTTGTGACAATTACGCTGGATCAGAATGGGTTCACCCGGTTCACAAACAGCTAAAATCATCGCCAGATTGCCGGCGGTCGTTCCATTGACGAGAAAGAAACTTTCCTGAGAGCCGTAAAATCTGCTCACCAAATCCTGCGCTTCCTTAATGACCCCCGTCGGGTGATGCAAGTCATCAAGACCCGTGATCTCAGTCATATCAATAGATAAAAGAGATTGATATACAGATTTGGCTTCATCAAAAAAGACATCTCCATTGTGATGTCCCGGAACATGAAAAGAATACGTATTTCGGTGCGCATGCTTCATCAGCGCTGTATATAAAGGTGTGTCCATTTTTAAACAAATCCTTTGCCTGTCTTTCTTATTATATCGTGCCTGCGAGCCAACTTAAAGCTAAGACTTTTTGCCATCTAGCCGTTATCCCGGCCGGACCTCATATCAAGCAGCTTCTTTTTTAAATCGCCTTCCATGATAACAAGCTCCTTCTCGGCAAGCCTGCGTTTCATCCTGCCTTCTTCTTGAATAGACATGATTTCTTCAAGTGTGCTGACTAAGCTTTCCTGCACTTTTTTGAGGGTTTCTGCCTCAACAAGTCCGCGCTCATTGGCTTTCGCGGTCTCGACTGTACTTGTTTTCAGAAGTTCAGCGTTTTTCAGCAGCAATTGATTTGTCGTATCCGCCGCCTTCTGCTGCACATCTGCCGCACTCCGCTGCCTCATAAGCGTCAGCGCGATGGCGACTTGATTCTTCCATAAAGGAATAGCCGTAACAATGGAGGACTGAATTTTCTCTGCCAGTGCCTGATTCGTGTTTTGAATCAGGCGGATTTGCGGCGCACTCTGAAGCGTAATCTGCCTGCTCAGCAGCAGATCATGCACCCTCTTATCCAGACGGTTGGCAAACTGGCGAAGATCATTCACTTCCTGCGCGGCCATTTGATTGTGTTCTTGTAATTCGGCTTTTCTTGCCGCTTCGGGTATCATCTTTGTTTTCAGCTCATCTAATTTTAATTCCCCCGCTGCTATATACATAGTTAAATCAGAAAAGTATTGTTTATTTTGGGCGTACAGCTGATCTAACAATTTATTGTCACTCAACAGCACATTTTTAGAATGTTCCAGCCTTCTGCTGATACGGTCAATCTGCACACTTGTCTTTTGATATTTCGAAAGCACTTCCTGCACAGAACCGGATACCCTTTTAAACAGCCGGGCGAAAAACCCTTTGTTCTTCATCTGCAGATCATCAGGGTTTACCTGGTCAAGCTTCATCATCAGATCAGCCAATATTTGTCCCATCTCTCCTGCATCTTTTCTTTGCACGTGCTCTATCATCGTATGGGAAAATTCCAGAAGATTCGCCTGCGCCTGTGAACCAAACAGAACAATGCTTTGCATGTTCTCAGGGTCCAGTTTTTCAGCGAGCTGAAGTGCCGCCTCTCTTTTTTCTTCCGGCAGCGTATCTGCATGCTTTAGAGGGGTCTGGTCATTTTGGGCGCCCATGCTGTCGTCGGAACGGTCTTTGGCCATTTCCTTCTTCCTTTCTTATTTTCTCAGTGAATGCTTTGCCATATCTAATTCAAAGTGCAGGTCGTCGATGTCCTCCTTCATCAGTTCATGAAGATCCTCTTCCAGCCTTCTGGAGAGCTCTGCCAGAGTCATCCTCGTCTCACTCAAGGACATTGATAAATCTTTATTTTTTCGCGGCTGTGAGGAGAGCAGAGCATACTTTTCCGTCAGTTCCGCAACAGAATCAAGCGTTTGATAATAGAAACGCTCTGCCTGATAAAAACGCTTCGGCTCCTGCTTTGTGAGCAGATATATTCGTCGGGTTATCCGCAGTATCTCTGCATTCTGCTTCAGCATTTGTATACTTTTAGAGCGAAAAAGCGCCCTGCGTAATCGGATGATTTTACCCTTTGCTTCCTCAAGATTTTCCTTGATATAAGCATATTCTTTTCTTGTCAGCCGGTGTTTTTTTAAAAAGAGACGCTTCGCATTCCATAGTCCGGCCGCACTGGCTGCGGCTCCGCTGGCTGCCCCGTATAAAAACGAATACAAAAAAGGCTGATGCCCTATCGTAAAGAAGGTTATCCCCGCTAATACAAAAACTGTGCTGCCGCAAAGCGTCCATTTCATATATTGAATAAACGGTTTCATACTTGATCGACTCCTAGTCTAAACAAGTTCCTCTTCTTATCGTATCAGTTCTTTTATAAAAAGTGTAAAAACTCCTCTGATTTCAGGCAAAAAAAAGACCCTTTTCAGGGTTAAGAATATAACGTCGGTGTATGAAGGCTTTTCAGTTTACGAACGAAAAATTCATAATTTGGATCAGAGGTCGGAGTGGAAACTACTTTCTTCTCACACTCTAAACATATAAATTTCGTATAAATATGGATTCCCCTGCTTTTTTTGGTTTCACACACAATACATGTTTCTTCATGGCTGGACGTTTCATTCATTTTGCCCACCTCCGTATGAATAGCCTTCCCTTAAGTTGTTGATTGTATACACAATTTGGACCTTTTTGAAGTTTGCAATTAGTATATGGGCGTTTCCGTATTTCGGTGTTTGTTTTGTTTTTATTCAAAAACAAAAAAGGCAACTCATGATGAGCTGCCTTTACCATAATATA
>NZ_JANIFO010000016.1:0-59636 GCF_040259625.1 Bacillus sp. B1(2022) | reverse complement strand
ACTTCTTTTATGTCAACAACTTTTTTTAAGTTGTTTCCGAAGCTTTTCGTTGTTGTCTGCTGTTCATCAGCGACGTTTAATAATATACCATGCATTCTTTAAATTTAGCAAGTGTTTTTTTCATTTTTTTAAAACGTATTTCGTTATATTCATCTCCGCCGCGGCATACGATGTAATCAAGCATGGACAAGATAAGGAGGCGTCATCAGTGAATCACTTCTACGTGTGGCACATCAGAAGGATAAAACAGCTGCTTATTATTATCATTGCCGCATTTGCAGCAGCCAGCTTTTTTTATATACAGAGAGCCGTCCCCCTTCCTGTATTTTTAACTGATAGCGGCCCGAAGGCTATTTCAAAAGGGGAGACGAAAGCGGGGGAAGTCGCATTAACATTCGATATCAGCTGGGGCGATGAAAAGGCGGTTCCGATTCTGAACGCGCTAAAAGCAAACGGTATTAAAAACGCTACTTTTTTTCTGTCAGCTTCTTGGGCGGAACGGCACCCGGACACAGTTGAACGTATGGTAAAAGACGGACATCAAATAGGCAGCATGGGATATGCGTATAAGAATTATACCAACCTAGAGGACAATGAAATAAAAAAAGATATCCTCCGGGCCCAGACCGCATTTAAAAAGCTGGGTGTGAAGAATGTTCATTTACTCCGCCCGCCGACCGGACAATTTAATAAAAAGGTTCTTACCATTGCACAGCAGTACCACTATTCAGTGGTTCATTACAGCGTTAACTCGCATGATTGGACAAATCCCGGCCCTGATAAAATCATTGAAAATGTAAACAGTCATATAAAAGGCGGCGACATTGTCCTGCTGCACGCCTCTGATTCAGCAACACAGACTGAAGAAGCGCTCCCCGCCATTATTCACAATTTAAAGCAAAAAGGACTGAAAAACGTGACCGTCGGCGACCTGATCGCAAATACTGACGTCAAGTCATCAGAAGTGAAATAACTACCTCTGGGCAAACTTCGGCAGCATTAACAGCTGAAACGCATTGCAGCCCATCAGCGGAATCAGCATCAAATAAAGCCAGTCCTCATTATTCACTCGTAGCGCAGGAACCCATTCAAGCGCTGTAATAACGACCATTAAAAATAATGATGAAACGAACGTATTTTTTGAGGACTGCTTTTGTTTTATATACGCCGTCAACAGGCCGACGGCAAGCAGAGCCAGCGGCAGCCAGACAAACCCTGCAATCGAGTCATCCCGCTCTCCGAAAAACAAAAATCTGACGTACATTAAATCAAAAGCGACAAACAGAATGATAAACAGCTGAAGCAGATTCCAAAGCGAGCTTGATCTGAGAATTTCAAGGGCAAACCGGTGCACCGTCAGAAAAACGAAGAATCCCATCTGGCTGATCACACTGAAAATCATGCCTACCCCGATAAACCAGATCAGAACGGAGAAAATCTGACCGGCCTCAAAATTCAGAAAGAACCCCTTGTACTCCCCCCACTTCAGAGCAAATCCCACGACGCTTGTAATAAGAGCGCCCACAGCTAAAATCGAAAAGAAAAATCGAACAAGCCCGCGGCTTTTCATCTCTTATTCATCCCCCTGACAATCGCGTTCAGCGATATTTTGTTATGTATAAATCCATTCCGATGAATCATATTAAAAATAAGTACAAGTAAGGAAGGAGCTTATGCATGTCAAAAGCCAAAACGCTATTGATAAGCTGTTTTGTTTTATTATCTGTAACAGCTTGTGCTCCAAAAGACCAAGCAGCGGATATGGATTATGACCAGACTAAAAAAATGGTTGTTGATATATTAAAGACCGATGATGGAAAAAAGGCAATTAAGGAAATATTAAATGATGATGCGATGAATGAGGCATTGGTGATTGATCAAAATGCCATTAAAGGCACAATAGAGAAAACCCTCACCTCTAAAAAAGGGGCGGAGTTCTGGAAAACCATCTTTGAAGACTCAAAATTCGCCGAGAGCTTTGCAAAAACTCTTCAGCCCGAGCATGAAAAAATCATAAAAAAACTGATGAAAGACCCTGATTATCAGAAAAGTTTTATGCAGATCATGCAGGACCCGGGCATGGATAAAAAATACTATGAGCTGGTGAAAAGCCAAAAGTTCCGCAGTTACTTAGAAGATGTAATTACAGAGACACTTTCCAGCCCGCTTTTCAAAAAGCAATTCGAGGATGAATTGAAAAAAGCAGCTTCAAGCTCTGAAAAAGAAAGCCAATAAAAGGCCGGGCCGTGTTGATCCCGGCCCCTTTTTTATTCAGCTGTTTTTTCAATGACTTTCTGGGCGATCCCCATATAAATTTCCCCGATCGGATGACTTCTGTCATAGACAGAAGGCGCAAACTGATCCTTGTCCCAATCAGGCTGTTTTAAAGGAATTCTGCCAAGCAGCGGCACTTGCAATTCCTCCGCAAGCTTATCTCCCCCGCCTTGACCGAACACATATTCTCTCTCGCCGGTTTTTGCACTTTCATAGTAAGCCATATTTTCAATGACCCCTACAACTTCATGATCGGTCTTAATCGCCATAGAACCCGCTCTCGCCGCTACAAATGCGGCTGTAGGGTGCGGCGTTGATACGATAATCTCTTTGCAGCTCGGAAGCATCGTGTGTACATCGAGCGCGACATCACCCGTGCCGGGCGGCAGATCAAGAACGATATAGTCAACCTCTCCCCAGTCAACCTCATGGAAGAAGTTATTCAGCATCTTGCCCAGCATCGGCCCTCTCCACACAACCGGAGCGTTTTCTTCGACGAAAAAGCCCATCGACATAACCTTTACTCCAAATCTTTCGACAGGAAGCAGTTTTTCTCCTTCTACTGTCGGGCGAACTGTAATACCCATCATGTCCGGCACGCTGAATCCGTATATATCCGCGTCGATCAAGCCGACTTTTTTTCCGAGCCGCGCAAGAGAAATGGCCAGGTTGACGGAAACCGTTGATTTGCCGACACCGCCTTTTCCGCTTGCCACCGCAAGAAAGACCGGCGGATGTTTCCTATTCAGCAGGGTTTCGCTTTCAGCAGCCGGCCGGCTGAATTTCGCCAATGTTTCTTCCGGCAGCTCTTCAAACCGCAGTCCCACAGTTTCCGCACCCGCTTCTTTCAGAACGGATACGATTTCCTGCTGAATACCCATCTGTTCAGCCGTCCCCGTTTTTGCCAATGCAATTTTCACACTGACATGCCGTTTTTCCGGCTTGATCTTTACTTCTTTAATGGCATCCAATTCTCCCAGCGGTCTATGAAGAAAAGGTTCGCGCATGTTTCCGACTATATTTCTTACTTCATCTTCTCTTATCATCGAACCCTCACCCTTTGTGTATTCGTTTACAAATGGTATTATACCATATATTAAACATAGAATCGGCGAAAAACCCTCCTTACTCGGGAGGGTCTCCTTTCTCTGTGAAGTATCTCAATACGCCCTTATACACGGAAGAAGCGATTTTGTCCTGATATTTGGGCTGGCCGAGCCTTTTCGCTTCCGCGGGATTGGACAGAAATCCGATCTCCACCAGCGCGCCCGGTTTGGTTACATTCTGCATTAAGTAAATGCCGTGTATCCGTTTCGCCTTTCTCGTTGTATTCTCCAAATTGATTCTCAATTCGTCCTGTATATATTTTGCCACTTTTTCATTTTCTTCGTATTTTCCATAGTAGAAGCTTTGGGCGCCGCTCCATCTCGGTGACGGTATGGCGTTCAGATGAATGCTGATATAAAGCTCCGCCTCTGAACGGTTGATGATTTCCACGCGCTTTCTCAGATCTTCCGCTTTGCGTCTGCTGTAGCCTTTCGTACCTTCAGGAGCTAAATCAGTATCCGTCTCCCGCGTCATAATGACCAAAGCTCCCTGCTCCTGCAAATAGTCTCTTACCCTGGAGGCCACTTCGAGAGTAATGTCCTTTTCAAGGTGACTGCCTCCCGTGGCGCCTCCGTCCGGCCCGCCGTGTCCCGGATCGAGATAGATGATTTTCCCGCTCAGCGGCAGACTCCACGGCCGCCAGGAATCATCATTATGGAATTGAAACCGGAATAAACACAATAATATGATAAAGCCAAGTAAAAAACCGAGCCATTTCAGCTTTTTTGTCATACCTTTCCCTCCCGCTTGTCCCCGTTATTAATAAGTATGGGACAAGGGAAGAAATTATGATTACCTCATGCGGAGCTTACATTGTTTTTCTCTTTGCAGAAATCCTTCCGTCCACCAGCTGTTGATAAACCGGCAGGACGCTTCATAGATTTCTTTTTGTTTAACGGAAGAATATTGCTCATGCGTCCAATTGCAAAGATATTCAAAAAAATCGACCGTCAGTTCTTCCTCTTCTTCAGCCGAACGGGCGTTTGCCCTCTGCAAAGACTCACCATAATAGCCAAAGACGCCGAACCGGCCGCCTAATAAATACGCTTCAATTGCAAAATCTATGCATCCTTCACTCAGAATGCCGTTTTCGTCTTGAAGAAAGGGAAACAAAGGGGTAAGACATGCTTTTACGGACTGAATGATCTGCGTCAGTGACAGCTCCTTTAGTAAACTCTTCTCAAGCTCAAAATCCTTCTGCCGTTTCACGTCTGAAAAAGATAATACTTCTGCCATTGCCAGCCACGCTCCTTTTTACTGTTATTTTGAAAGGAAAAGGGAAAAAGCATGCTTTGTTGATAGTGGAAATCCTCCCAAATGAAGGAGTTTTATGTTAACTGGAAGAAGAAAGAGCTGAGGTGACGTTATGAAAAAGCTGTTTCAATACAATTGGACGGTGCGTGACGAGTGGTTTATGATATGTGAAAAGCTGAGCCGGGAGGAACTGACGAAAACCCGGACGGGCGGAATGAAGAGCATCTTGCGGACTTTATTTCATATCATTGATGTCGAGATCAGCTGGGCTCGTGCCATTTTAGGTAAAGATGATGTTTTACCTGCTGAGTCTGACTATACGAGCATTCAGGATCTCAGAAAACTGTCTGGACAGTATCGGGAGGATGTCATTCATGCGGTCTCCCGCAAAGGACCGGATCTTGTTAAGCCGGGCTGGATGGACCAAACCTTTCCTAAAGAAGATATTCTCCGCCACATCCTTGCGCATGAGATTCACCATATGGGACAACTGTCGGTTTGGGCCAGAGAAATTGGAGTAGAACCGGTTTCGGCTAATGTGATCAGCCGTCCGCAGGAAAAAGCCGCAAAAAAACAGCACCTCTGACGGGATGCCGTTTTTATATTTTAATGCTTCTTGTTACGGAGTATGTATTAATGTATTCATCCAGCACGAGGCCGCCTTTGTCCTCGTAAAAACCGGCAACCATGAAGCCTGCGTCAATCTGACCTTTAATTTGATCCTCCAGCGTATGGCCGAATTCAAGCGCTTCATGATTATCAATAAGTTCCTTTACCTTTTTCTTACTCAGATCTTTTTCATCCGAAAACGGAATGGAATACTTTACTTTTAGTACGCCTTCCTGCTCTAAATCCATATCAAATAAGAACACGACGGGATTTACAAAACCGGAGACTAAAGACCCGCCTTTTTTCAATACGCGATGAGCTTCTTTCCATACCGGAAGAACCGTATCAACAAAGCAATTCGATACCGGGTGCACGATAAAATCAAATGACTCATCATCAAAACAGCTCAGATCATTCATGCTGCCTTTGACAGTCCGAAGCGTAAGATCGTCCCGCTCGGCAACCATTCTGTCTTGCGCAAGCTGTTTTTCCGAATTGTCAAAGATGGTCACGTCCGCTCCTGCAGCAGCAAGGACCGGCCCTTGCTGTCCTCCTCCTGAAGCGAGACAAAGAACCTTCAGACCGTCTATGGGCGGAAACCAATCCGCCGGCACATCTTTTCCGGGGGTCATTCTGATGCTCCAATTGCCTTTTTTCGCTTCACCAATCGTATGAGAATCAACCGCAACCGTCCATTCATTGCCTGTTTCGACTTTTTTATCCCATGCCTTGCTGTTATGTATGACTAACTTATTCATTATAACTGCGCTCCTTATTGGTAATGAATAGAGTATAACAAACAATTCTAGAAAAACATCGGATAACCTCTTGAATATGAGAAAAAAATACAAAAAAACCACAACCAAGAAGTTGTGGTTTTTGCCATCCAAAACGATTAACGTTTTGAGAACTGAGGTGCACGACGAGCGCCTTTAAGACCGTATTTTTTACGTTCTTTCATACGAGCGTCACGAGTCAGAAGACCAGCACGTTTAAGTGTTGCACGGTATTCTGGATCTGCTTCAAGCAAAGCACGAGCGATACCATGACGGATTGCTCCAGCTTGACCAGATAAGCCGCCTCCATGTACGTTTACTAAAACATCATAAGTACCAGCTGTTTCAGTTAAAGTTAATGGTTGTTTGATATCTTCGATTAGAGCTGGAGATGGAATGTGCTCGCTGATTTCACGATTATTAACGACGATACGACCTTCACCTGGAACTAAGCGCACACGCGCTACAGAACTTTTACGACGGCCAGTACCGTAATATTGAACCTGTGCCAAATTGGTAACCTCCTTTTTAATTAACCGCGAAGTTCGTAAACTTCAGGTTTTTGTGCTTCATGTGGATGCTCAGAACCACGGTATACGTTCAATTTCTTGAACATTTGACGACCTAGAGAACCTTTTGGAAGCATGCCTTTGATAGCAAGCTCAAGCATTTTCTCAGGGTAGTTTGTACGCATTTCAAGAGCAGTTCTTGATTTTAATCCGCCTGGATGTTGAGTGTGACGGTAGTAGATTTTGTCAGTTAACTTTTTACCAGTTAACTCGATTTTTTCAGCGTTGATGATGATCACATGATCTCCAGTATCAACGTGCGGTGTGTAAGTCGGTTTGTGTTTCCCGCGAAGGATAGATGCAACTTCTGTAGAAAGACGTCCTAAAGTCTTGCCAGCAGCATCAACAACTAACCACTTGCGTTCAATAGTACTTGCGTTAGCCATAGGTGTTGTACGCATTGAATTTCCCTCCTAAATGATCTGTCATTTTCAATAATCTTCGATTACGTTCTATTTCACAACACAATAAGTTCCGGGGCTTATCGTGGGGTTGAAATACATACCATATGATATCTTATAACTTTATGCAGACTCTGTCAAGAAAATGTTACACCTGGTTTAGTTGTCATAGCAAACGCTCCATAAATACAGCCCGTGCCCCGGTGCGGTGCGCCCCGCGGCTTCGCGATCTTTCGCTTCGAGCATTGCTTTTACATCATCGGGAGAAAATTTTCCAGCTCCTGTATCCAATAACGTTCCGGCAATGATTCTGACCATATTATAGAGAAAACCGTTTCCGGTGATCCGCATCTGCAGGCCGTCTCCGGTCTCAGTCCAATCCAGCTCGTAAATCGTTCTGACTTTATCCTGAACCGCGGTATCAGCCGCGCAAAAGCTTGTGAAATCATGTGTCCCGACGAGGTGCCTTGAAGCTTCCCTCATTTTCTGCACATTAAGCGGATATGCAAAATGGTAAGCGTAATGTCGTTTAAATACGTCCGGGTGTTTCTCCGTATATACAAAGTAGCGATATTCCTTTTGGACCGCGCTAAATCGTGCATGGAACCCATCATCCGCAATCTCTGCTGTTTTGACGGCAATATCATCAGGCAGCAGGGCATTGAGCGCAAACGGCCATTTCTCACCCGGGATGGACAGCGGCGTATCAAAATGAATGACCTGCCCGGCAGCATGAACATCGCTGTCCGTGCGGCCGGATGAGTACACAGGCACTCTGCCGTCCGTTTTATGGATGACGGCCAGCGCTTTTTCCAATTCACTTTGAACGGTCCGTTTTCCAGGCTGAACCTGATATCCGTTAAATAAATGCCCGTCATAAGCAATGGTACATTTCACTCTCATTCAGCAGCACCTCTAACTTCTTAAGAAAAACAATAACACGGCTAATACGATGATGAGCAGAATAGCTCCGGTATCCTTTCCGGTCCAGACGAGCTTTCTGTATTTCGTTCTCCCCTCACCGCCCTGGTAGCCTCTCGCCTCCATGGCGACCGCGAGCTCTTCCGCGCGTTTAAAGGCGCTGACAAACAGCGGGACAAGCAGCGGAACAACCGCTTTGATTCTGTCTTTCACCGGGCCGCTTGTAAAGTCCGCACCCCTCGCCATTTGCGCCTTCATGATTTTATCTGTCTCTTCCATCAATGTCGGGATAAATCGCAATGATATCGACATCATCAATGCGAGTTCGTGTACGGGCAGCTTCACCTTTTTAAAAGGATTCAGGATCTGCTCCATTCCATCCGTTATTTCAATCGGCGTTGTTGTCAGCGTCAGCAGCGTCGTCATAAAGATAAGGTAAACGAAACGGAGAGAGATAAAAATCCCCTGTATAAGTCCGCCCTCATACACTTTAAACCAGCCAAGCTGAAAAATGACAGATCCTTCATGCGTCATGAAAATGTGTAATAAAAAGGTAAACGCCACAATCCAGATAATCGGCTTAAGCCCCTTCAGCAAAAAGCTGAACGGCACGCGAGTCAAGGCGATCACCCCGAATGTAAACAAACCGAGCAAAGCGTACGTCTGTACGTTGTTTGCCAAAAAAACGATACATACAAAAAGAAAGATGCTGACAAGTTTTGTTCGCGGGTCCAATCGGTGAATAAGCGATGATCCGGGAACATACTTTCCGATAATCATGCTGTCCATCATTGGTCCTTTTCCTCCTGAAAGAAAGCCTTAATTTCACTGGCGGCATCCTGCAGGGTCAGCATGGGTTTTTCATACTTGACTCCGAGAGCCTTCTCAAGCCGTCTCTGAAACTTCACCGATTCAGGAAGATCCAGTCCCATTTCGGCCATCTCTTCACCTTTTACAAACAAGTCACGCGGACTCCCCGTCGCTTTAATGGTTCCTTTGTGCATGACGATCATTTCGTCAGCATAGCGGGCGGCGTCCTCCATGCTGTGGGTGACGAGAACGGTAGTCAGGTTTCCCCGCTGATGAAGCGCATAGAACATGTCCATAATGTCCTGGCGCCCTCTCGGATCAAGACCGGCCGTCGGTTCATCCAAAACCAGCACTTCCGGCTCCATCGCGAGAACGCCGGCAATCGCCACTCTGCGCATCTGGCCGCCGCTGAGCTCAAATGGTGAACGATCCAAAATGTCTTCCGGAAGGCCCACAAGCCCCAGCATTTCTTTTGCTTTCCGTTCAGCGTCTTCTTTTTTTACACCAAAATTCATCGGCCCGAATGCGATGTCCTTCAGCACAGTCTCTTCAAACAGCTGATGTTCGGGAAATTGGAAAACGATTCCGACTTTTTTTCGCAAAGTCTTAAGGTCTTTATTCTTTTTACCGGCTGCCAGAATCGTGCTCCCGAGTTCAAGCTGTCCTTTAGTCGGTTTCAGCAACCCGTTTAAATGCTGCAGGAGCGTCGATTTGCCCGACCCTGTATGCCCGATGACGGCAACGTAGCTGCCCTCTTTTATCACGGCATTGATATCATACAGAGCCAGCCGTTCAAACGGTGTCTTCATTTGATAGCGGTGTTCTACATCTTTGATTTTAATGTCCACAGCTCATTCACCAGCCCTTCCTGAGTCAGATGGTTTTTCGTTAACGCCAGTCCGCTTTCTTTCAAAAGCAGGCTGAGCTGGAATGAGAAAGGCAAATCAAGACCGATGCGAACCAAGTCTTCGTTTAATTTAAAAATCTCTTCAGGCGTGCCCTCTGCATATTTCCTGCCGCCGTTCATCACAATGATCCTGTCCGCCCTTGCGGCTTCTTCCAGGTCATGTGTTATCGAAATGACGGTGGCCATGCCCTGATCTTTTAAGCGTCTGACAGTATCAAGGACTTCTTCTCTCCCAATCGGGTCAAGCATGGATGTCGCTTCATCCAAAATCATAATATCAGGACGCGCGGCAATAATCCCCGCGATCGCCACTCTTTGTTTTTGACCTCCGGAGAGATGGTGCGGCTCTTGATCAAGAAAATCCTGCATATTGACTTGTGTGACAGCCCAATCTACTCTCTCAATCATTTCTTCGCGCGGAACACCATTGTTTTCTAAACCAAAAGCCACATCATCGCGAACAGTCGTTCCGACAAATTGGTTATCGGGATTCTGAAAGACCATCCCTATTTTTTTTCGCACATCCCACACGGTATCCTCAGTCAGTTTGATGCCGCCGACTTCAATTTCTCCGGCCTCAGGCAAAATCAGCCCGTTCAGCGCTCTGGCCAAAGTCGACTTCCCTGAACCGTTGTGGCCTACGATAGCAAGCCATTCTCCTTCGTAAACCTCCAGACTCACACCGTCCAGCGCCGGTCTTTCTGCATCTTTGCGGTAGCGGAATAGAATGTCTTTTACGGATATAAGCTGTTTTTGATCCACGGGCGCCTGACCTCCTCTCAGCTATAGCTCTGCTTTTCTGTCTCATGATAAAAAGTTCTGATATCTAAAAAAAGGGCATAGATCCAGTTAGAAACTGTCCCGCCCTTCTTTAGATACACAAAAATATGTGATTAAACCAATTCGATGATTGCCATTGGTGCACCGTCACCACGGCGAGGACCAAGCTTCATAATACGTGTGTATCCGCCTTGGCGCTCCTCGTAACGAGTTGCAATGTCAGAGAATAATTTTTGAAGTGCATCTTGGTTATTTTCTTCATTAGCAACCTCGTTGCGAATGTATGCAGCTGCTTGACGACGAGCATGCAAGTCACCGCGCTTACCAAGAGTGATCATCTTTTCAACAACAGAGCGAAGTTCTTTCGCACGTGTTTCAGTTGTTTCAATTCTTTCGTTGATGATCAAATCTGTTGTAAGATCACGAAGCATAGCTTTACGCTGTGAACTCGTACGTCCTAGTTTTCTGTATGACATGTGATGTCCCCTCCTTTAATGGAATGCTGTTTCTAAATAAAAAACACACGAAAATCCTAGTTCACATGGAAACTAGATCAATCGTCTTTGCGAAGGCCGAGTCCAAGTTCTTCTAGTTTCGCTTTCACTTCTTCAAGTGATTTGCGTCCCAGGTTGCGAACTTTCATCATATCTTCTTCCGTCTTGTTCGCAAGTTCTTGAACCGTGTTAATGCCCGCACGCTTCAAGCAGTTGTAAGAACGGACAGAAAGGTCAAGTTCCTCAATCGTCATTTCAAGAACTTTTTCTTTTTGATCCTCTTCTTTTTCAACCATGATTTCAGCATGCTGAGCTTCGTCAGTTAAACCGACGAATATATTAAGGTGTTCAGTTAAAATCTTTGAACCGAGAGCAATTGCTTCCTTCGGTCCAGTGCTTCCGTCAGTCCAAACATCAAGTGTAAGTTTGTCATAGTTTGCAACCTGGCCTACACGAGTGTTTTCTACCTGATAAGATAAACGAGAAACTGGCGTAAAGATTGAATCGATCGGAATCACGCCGATTGGCTGATCGTCTCTTTTGTTCGAATCAGCAGGTGTATACCCACGTCCTCTTTGTGCAGTAAGGCGAACTCGGAAACTCGCATTCTCACCAAGAGTCGCGATATGAAGATCCGGATTAAGGATTTCAACATCGCTGTCGTGTGTAATATCAGCTGCTGTGACAGTTCCTTCGCCCTGTACATCAATTTCAAGCGTCTTCTCTTCATCAGAGTAGATTTTCAATGCAAGCTTTTTAATGTGCAAGATTATCGTTGTAACATCTTCCACAACGCCTTCGATTGTCGAGAATTCGTGCAGTACACCATCTATCTGGATCGATGTTACAGCGGCACCAGGGAGTGAGGATAAGAGGATACGACGTAAGGAGTTACCCAGAGTTGTACCATATCCACGCTCAAGCGGCTCTACGACAAACTTACCAAATTTGGCATCGTCGCTGATTTCAACCGTTTCGATTTTTGGTTTTTCAATCTCGATCATTACTTAAAACCCTCCTTCAAAACGTCGAAACCTCGAATAGAATCATATGAGATTCCATCCGAAATTCCCCATTGTTTAGTCCCGTATGTGCTCAGGCAACGAGTCGGTGCATTCGTTTCATAAATAACTGTATCATAACCCATTATTGACAGGGACACAAAATCTATACAAACAAATTACACGCGGCGACGTTTTGGTGGACGGCATCCATTATGAGGAACAGGAGTTACGTCTCTGATAGCTGTAACTTCAAGTCCGGCAGCTTGTAAAGCACGGATTGCAGCTTCACGGCCAGAACCTGGTCCTTTAACAGTTACTTCAAGAGTTTTAAGTCCGTGTTCGATTGAACCTTTAGCAGCTGTTTCAGCAGCCATTTGCGCAGCAAAAGGAGTAGATTTACGAGAACCTCTGAATCCTAGAGCTCCGGCACTTGACCAAGAAAGAGCATTACCATGAGTATCAGTGATCGTAACGATCGTGTTGTTGAAAGTTGAACGAATATGAGCGATTCCTGACTCAATATTCTTTTTCACGCGACGTTTACGCGTGTTTTGTTTACGAGCAGCAGCCATTGTTTAGGTACCTCCCTTACTTATTTTTTCTTGTTAGCTACAGTACGACGCGGACCTTTACGAGTACGCGCATTGTTTTTAGAGTTTTGTCCGCGAACAGGCAAACCTCTGCGATGGCGGATTCCGCGGTAGCTTCCGATTTCGATCAGACGCTTGATGTTAAGAGAAACTTCACGGCGAAGGTCACCTTCTACTTTCAGTTTGTCAATAACATCACGGATTTTACCAAGTTCTTCTTCAGTAAGATCACGCACACGAGTATCTTCAGAAACACCAGCCTCTTTCAAGACTTGCTGAGCCGTTGTGCGGCCAATTCCGAAGACATATGTTAAAGAAATAACAACACGTTTGTCACGTGGGATATCTACACCAGCAATACGAGCCATTCTCTGGGCACCTCCTTATTAATTATCCTTGTTTTTGTTTATGCTTTGGATTTTCACAGATCACCATTACTTTTCCTTTTCTGCGAATAACTTTACATTTCTCGCAGATTGGTTTAACTGATGGTCTCACTTTCATGTGTTTCCAACCTCCTTCAGTTTCCGGAGTGCTTTATTTGTAACGGTACGTAATCCTGCCACGAGTTAAGTCATATGGAGATAATTCTACCGTAACTTTGTCTCCAGGTAAAATGCGAATGAAGTGCATGCGGATTTTACCAGATACGTGAGCCAAAACCGTATGGCCATTTTCGAGTTCAACTTTGAACATCGCGTTTGGCAGTGTTTCGACAATCGTACCTTCCACTTCAATTACATCGTCTTTCGCCATTCAAGTGTTCTCCCTTCTTCAAATCAGTAACTTGCTCTCTGACAAATTTCAAAAGAGAAAATCTCAGTTATCCGTTTGTCACACGCCCTGTTTCGTTTATACTGTTCTGAACTTCCGGAGATACGCAATCATAAAGGGTAAATGATTGATATTCTTTTTCTAAGGAGAATGAAATGTACGCTTTTCTCCGTCTGCTTTAGTACACGATGATGAATCTTCATTCCGATGACAGCAGCTAGCCGGTTTTTCTTCCGACCAATTGTAAACCTACAATCTGCCCAGGTGCGGAATGAAAAACATGTGTCATGGAATTCATTTCATCATCTAGACTTTTGTCAGTATATCAAAACCCGTTTCCGTAATCGCAATCGTATGTTCAAAATGAGCACACTTTTTCCCATCTACCGTTACAACCGTCCAGTTATCAGCCAATGTTTTCACATATCGGCTGCCAGCGTTAACCATCGGTTCTATAGCGAGAACCATACCAGGCTTCAGCCTAGGTCCTTTGTTTGGCGGACCGTAATGAGGAATTTGCGGATCCTCATGCAAGTCTTGACCAACACCATGTCCGACATACTCCCTAACAACTGAAAACTGCTCATTTTCGACATACGTTTGTATTGCGTGGGAAATATTCGACAAACGTTCACCTGGTTTTGCTTCCTTCAAGCCTTTATATAAAGACTCCTCTGTTACTTCCAGCAGTCGTTTATCATCATCACTGATGTTTCCTACCGGATATGTCCAAGCAGAGTCACCATGATAACCATTTAATTTAGCACCGATATCAATGCTGATAATGTCACCGTCACGCAAAACCCTTTTACCGGGTATTCCGTGAACGAGTTCTTCATTAACTGATACACAGATGCTCCCGCGAAACCCATTATACCCCTTAAAAGATGGGATTGCACCCTGCTTCTCAATAAAACGTTCGGCAATTTGATCCAATTCTTTTGTCGAGATTCCTGGTTTAATGTGCTTTTTCATCTCTTCATGAGTCAAAGCCACGATTCGCCCTGCTTCCCGCATGATGCCAAGCTCACGAGGGGTCTTACAGATAATCATTTGCTCAATCCTCCAAGAAGCTCTTTCACATCTTTGTACACGTCGTTAATGTCCTGCTGGCCATTGACGTTGACAAGATACCCTTTCTCAGAATAAAAATCGAGTAAAGGCTGAGTCTGCTTCATGTTGACCTCAAGCCGTTTTGAGACGGTTTCCTCATTATCATCTGCCCGTTGATAAAGGTCTCCTCCGTCTTTATCACAAACACCCGGCGTTTTCGGCGGATTGAAAACCAAATGATAGGTTGTGCCGCAAACACTGCAAATTCTGCGTCCAGTCAAACGTTCCATTAAAGAGTCTTTGTCTACTTTAATGTTAATGACATAATCAATCGGCTTGCCGTATTCCTCAAGAATATTTTCAAGAGCTTCAGCCTGAGCGACTGTTCGCGGAAATCCGTCCAGAAGAAAACCTCTTTCACAATCATCTTTGCCGAGTCTTTCTTTGACAATGCCGATTGTGACTTCGTCCGGTACGAGCTCGCCTTTATCAATATAAGACTTTGCTTCGAGTCCGAGTGGTGTTTCTTCTTTCATAGCAGCACGGAACATATCTCCCGTTGAGATATGAGGTATCCCATAATCCTCAACAATTCGTTCTCCCTGTGTGCCTTTACCGGCTCCAGGAAGTCCCATTAAGACTAAGTTCATTCGGATTTCCCCCGTCCTCTCTTATTTAGAGGAATGGTTAAAACCAGTCCTCTAATTTTTCATAAATCCTCGGTAATTACGTTTCACTAACTGGCTCTCCAGCTGCTTCATTGTCTCCAAGGCTACCCCGACGACAATTAACAATGATGTTCCGCCAATCTGTGCACTTTGAGGCAATCCAGCGAATTGAATGAAAAAGATAGGAAGAATGGAAATCACGGCTAAGAATATAGAACCCACAAACGTAAGTCGATACAAAATGCTCGTAATTCTATCTTGAGTCATTTTCCCTGGACGAACCCCCGGGATATAGCCACCCTGTTTTTTTAGGTTATCAGCCATTTGTTCAGGGTTTACCTGCACAAAAGCATAGAAGTACGTAAAGGCGATAATTAATGCGACATAAACCGCCATGCCCACCGGATGTGTATTGTCAAAGTTGGCTTGAATCCACTTTGTCACATTGTTTTCTCCGAAAAATGACGCGATAGTACGCGGCGTAATAAGAAACGCAACCGCAAAGATTACCGGAATAACCCCTGCCGGATTCACTTTAAGCGGAAGGTGAGTTGACTGGCCTCCGCCAACAGGTGAACGACCTTGCCCTTTTGCATATTGAATCGCGATTTTGCGTACGGCCTGCTGAATGAAAATAACACCAACAATAACGGCCAAAATCGCAATCACCAGTAAAGCGATTTTTACAATATGAATAAACAGCTGATCGCTGCTGCCGACAAATTGAGTCTCATAAATCTGCCCAACAGTTTTCGGAATACTAGCCACAATCCCCGCGAAGATGATGATCGAAATTCCGTTACCTACTCCATTGGAAGTAATTTGTTCTCCCAGCCACATTAAAAAAGCAGTTCCTCCAGTGAGTACTAAAGCAATAATCAGATATGTCGATATGCCGGATTTTTCAATCAGCATACCGTTTGCCAGGTTGTTAAACCCGTAAGACATACCTAATGCCTGGATAAAACCAAGCACAATCGTAAAATATCTCGTGAACTGAGCTAATTTACGGCGGCCGACTTCACCTTGCTTAGACCACTCGGTAAACTTCGGCACAACATCCATCTGAAGCAGCTGAATGATGATTGAAGCAGTGATGTAAGGCGTAATTCCCATCGCAAAAATGGAGAACTGATAAAGCGCACCGCCGCCAAATGTATTAAGGAGATCAAAAACCCCCATCGAACTTTGTGTCTGCAACGCCTGAGCATTTACATATGGCACAGGGATAAATGCACCTATGCGAAAGACGATAAGCATGAGTAATGTAAAAATGATTTTATTCCGAATATCACTCACACGCATAAAGTTGGAGATTGTCTTAAACAAGTTAGATCACCTCAGCTGTACCGCCAGCAGCTTCAACAGCTTCTTTCGCAGAAGCAGAGAATTTATTGGCTTTTACAGTTAATTTTTTCTCTAATTTACCGTTGCCAAGAATCTTTACTCCTGCATTAAGTTTGCTAATAACACCAGTCTCAAGAAGAAGTTCAGGAGTGACTTCCGTTCCTTCCGCAAAACCGTTCAATTTGTCTACGTTCACAATAGCGTAATCCTTACGGTTGATGTTTGTAAAACCGCGTTTAGGAAGACGTTGGAATAAAGGCATTTGTCCCCCCTCGAATCCAGGGCGTACACCGCCGCCAGAACGAGCGTTTTGACCTTTGTGACCTTTACCAGCTGTTTTACCGTTACCAGAACCAATACCACGACCTACGCGATTGCGTACTTTACGTGAACCTTCTGAAGGCTTTAATTCATGAAGTTTCATTAGGACACCTCCTTAGCCTATAATATATTTTTATTGTTCTTTAACAGAAACTAGATGAGATACTTTATTAATCATACCGCGGATCGCAGCGTTATCTTCATGAACGACAGTTTGGTTTGTTTTCTTTAAACCAAGTGTTCTTACAGTAACGCGCTGATCTTCTGGGCGACCGATTACACTGCGTTTGAGGGTAATTTCTAATTTAGCCATTAATGTTCCCTCCTTATCCTAACAGTTCTTCTACAGATTTTCCACGAAGCTTCGCAACCTCTTCAGCACGTTTAAGCTCACTTAAACCTTGAAGTGTTGCACGGATCATGTTGATCGGTGTGTTAGAACCTAAAGACTTAGAAAGGATATCAGCAACGCCAGCAAGCTCAAGTACCGCACGTACAGGGCCTCCAGCGATAACTCCAGTACCTTCAGAAGCAGGTTTCAACAAGATATTGCCTGCACCGAAACGTCCGATGATTTCGTGTGGAATCGTAGTTCCAACCATTGGTACTTCAATCAAATTCTTTTTCGCATCTTCAACAGCTTTGCGGATTGCTTCAGGTACTTCTTGTGCTTTACCAGTACCGAAACCTACGTGACCGTTTTTGTCACCGACAACGACTAGAGCTGCGAAACGGAAACGACGACCACCTTTAACAACTTTCGCTACGCGGTTAACCGTAACTAAGCGTTCTTCTAACTCTAATTTGCTTGGGTCAATACGACGCATAATCATGTGTCCCTCCTTTTTTTATTAAAATTTCAGTCCGGCTTCACGAGCTGCATCGGCCAGAGCTTTTACACGTCCATGGTATAAGTATCCGCCGCGGTCAAATACTACGTCAGAAACACCTTTCTCAGAAGCGCGTTTCGCAACGAGTTCACCGACTTTAGCAGCAGCAGCGCTGTCACCAGTGCTTTCCACGTTCAAATCTTTATCGAGAGTAGAGGCACTAGCAAGTGTAACGCCATTTACATCATCGATGATTTGAGCATAAATGTGTTTGTTTGAACGGAACACATTCAGACGAGGTCTTTCAGCTGTGCCTGAAAGTTTAGCACGAACACGGGCATGTCTTTTTTGACGAGCAGCATTTTTGCTAGTTTTCGTAATCATCCTTAGGTCACTCCTTTCTTCACTTTAAGCGGTCTTACTTAGCAGATTTACCTTCTTTACGGCGAACAACTTCACCTTCGTAGCGGATTCCTTTACCTTTGTAAGGCTCTGGAGAACGTACAGCGCGGATGTTGGCAGCGATAGCTCCTACACGCTCTTTGTCTGTACCTTTTACAACTACTTTAGTTTGAGAAGGAACTTCGATTTCGATGCCCTCTTCAGGAACGATCTCAACAGGGTGAGAGTATCCAACGTTTAAAACAAGTTTGTTTCCGGATTTAGCCGCACGATAACCGACACCGACTAATTCCAAACCTCTTTCAAATCCTTTAGATACGCCTTCAACCATGTTTCCAAGCAGACTGCGAGTCGTACCATGCAGCGCACGGTGCTCTTTGTGATCAGAAGGACGAGTAACTGTAAGCACGTTGTCCTCAATTTTGATTTCCATATCAGGATGGAAAGTACGAGTTAATTCTCCTTTTGGTCCTTTTACAGCTACAGTGTTGCCTTCGTTCAGCGTTACTGTAACTCCAGAAGGGATCTCAAGCAGTTTTTTACCTACACGAGACATACTAAAACACCTCCATTCTTGTTAAACTTCTTACCAAACGTATGCTAGAACTTCTCCACCAGCTTGTTTTGCACGGGCTTCTTTGTCCGTTAAAACACCTTGTGATGTAGAAATAATCGCGATTCCAAGACCGTTAAGTACGCGAGGTACTTCATTTGATTTAGCGTATACACGCAAACCTGGTTTGCTGATTCTTTTAAGACCAGTGATAACGCGCTCGTTGTTTTGTCCGTATTTCAAGAAAACGCGGATGATACCTTGTTTGCTGTCTTCTACGAACTCAACGTCACGAATGAAACCTTCACGCTTTAAAATGTCAGCAATTTCTCTTTTCAATTTAGAAGCAGGAATTTCAAGCTTCTCATGACGTACCATGTTTGCATTGCGAATACGAGTCAGCATATCTGCAATTGGATCTGTCATAACCATTATATAATTACCTCCTTCCCATTCTTGGGGATTACCAGCTGGCTTTTTTCACGCCAGGAATTTGTCCTTTATATGCAAGCTCACGGAAACAAATACGGCAAAGTTTAAATTTACGAATGACTGAGTGCGGACGTCCGCAGCGTTCACAGCGAGTGTACTCTTGCACTTTAAACTTTGGTGTACGTTGTTGTTTCGCAATCATTGACTTTTTAGCCACGATTTCGCCTCCCTTTCATTGATTATTTCTGGAACGGCATACCTACTTGAGTTAATAGCTCACGAGCCTCTTCGTCAGAGTTAGCAGTCGTTACGATAACGATGTCCATTCCGCGAACCTTTGTTACTTTATCGTAGTCAATTTCAGGGAAGATTAACTGTTCTTTGATACCAAGAGTGTAGTTTCCGCGACCGTCGAAAGATTTCTTAGAAATCCCGCGGAAGTCACGTACACGCGGTAAAGATACAGAAATAAGTTTATCAAGGAAATCATACATGCGCTCTCCGCGAAGAGTTACTTTCGCACCGATAGGCATTCCCTCACGAAGACGGAATCCAGCAATTGATTTCTTCGCACGAGTAACGACAGGTTTTTGACCTGCGATAAACGTTAATTCTTCAACAGCACTGTCGATTGCTTTTGCGTTTTGAACAGCATCACCGACACCCATGTTGATTACGATTTTTTCGATTTTTGGCACCTGCATAACAGAGTCGTAGTTGAACTTCGTCATTAAAGCAGGTGAAATTTCTTTATTGTACTTTTCTTTAAGGCGGTTCATGAGATAGACCTCCCTTCCTTTAAATACTATTTATCTAAGACTTGCCCAGATTTTTTTGCAACACGAACTTTTTTGCCATCTTCCACTTTGTATCCTACGCGAGTCACTTCACCTGTTTTAGGATCGAGCGGCATAACGTTTGATACATGAATTGGCGCCTCTTGATTAGAAATACCGCCTTGAGGGTTTGCTTGAGTTGGTTTAGAGTGCTTCTTCACCATGTTTACGCCCTCAACTAGAACGCGGTCCTTTTTAGGGAAAGCAGCAAGGATCGTACCTTGTTTGCCTTTATCTTTACCAGAGATAACCATTACTTTATCGCCTTTTTTCACATGCATCCTGATCGCACCTCCTTGAGTAAGGCATTTATTTCATTAGATAACTTCTGGAGCCAGAGAAACAATTTTCATGAAGTTGTTTTCACGTAATTCACGGGCAACCGGTCCGAAGATACGAGTTCCACGCGGGCTCTTGTCGTCACGGATGATAACACATGCATTCTCATCGAAGCTGATGTATGATCCGTCAGTTCTGCGTGCTCCGCTTTTTGTGCGAACGATAACAGCTCTTACGACTTCACCTTTTTTGACAACGCCTCCTGGTGTTGCTTGTTTAACCGTGCAAACAATTACATCACCAATGTTAGCCGTTTTACGTCCAGAACCGCCAAGAACTTTAATAGTAAGTACCTCACGCGCACCGGAGTTGTCAGCAACTTTTAAACGAGTCTCTTGTTGAATCATTATTTGTTACCTCCCTTCGGAAAAAGAATTCCGAACTTTATTAGATAATAACAGCTTCTTCGACAACTTCTACTAGACGAAAACGCTTAGTTGCAGATAATGGACGAGTTTCCATGATCTTTACGATGTCTCCGATTTTAGCTTGGTTATTTTCATCATGTGCTTTGAATTTCTTTGAGTATTTTACGCGTTTACCGTAAATAGGATCCTTTTTGTATGTTTCAACAACAACAGTGATGGTTTTATCCATTTTGTCAGAAACAACACGGCCTTGGTAAACTTTGCGTTGGTTACGTTCGCTCATGCTCACGACCTCCCCTCAGTGATTATTTGTTGGCAGCAATTTCTCTTTCACGAATCACAGTTTTCATGCGCGCGATAGCTTTGCGCACTTCACGAATGCGAGCAGTATTTTCAAGTTGTCCTGTCGCTAATTGAAAGCGAAGATTGAAAAGTTCTTCTTTAAGAGACTTTACTTTTTGTTCAATTTCAGCAGTGGTAAGGTCACGAATTTCATTAGCTTTCATTTGATTCACCACCAATTTCTTCACGTTTTACGAACTTCGTTTTAATTGGCAATTTGTGAGATGCAAGACGAAGAGCTTCACGAGCTACCTCTTCAGACACACCAGAAATTTCAAATAAAACTTTGCCCGGTTTTACAACAGCTACCCAGCCTTCAGGAGCCCCTTTACCGGAACCCATCCGTACCTCAAGCGGTTTAGCAGTGTAAGGTTTTGAAGGGAAAATTTTAATCCAAACTTTACCGCCACGTTTCATGTAACGAGTCATCGCAATACGTGCAGCTTCGATTTGGCGGTTTGTGATCCAAGAAGCTTCAAGAGCCTGGATACCGTACTCACCAAAATGTACTTCAGTACCGCCTTTAGCGCGACCGCGCATTTTTCCGCGATGCTCTCTGCGATATTTAACGCGTTTTGGTAATAACATATTATTTTCCTCCTTCCTCAGTTTTCTTCTTAGTAGGAAGAACCTCTCCACGATAGATCCAGACTTTTACACCAAGCTTACCGTAAGTTGTGTCAGCTTCAGATGTTGCATAGTCGATGTCAGCACGTAAAGTGTGCAATGGAACAGTTCCTTCACTGTAGTATTCAGAACGAGCAATGTCAGCTCCGCCAAGACGGCCGGAAACCATTGTTTTCACACCTTGTGCTCCAGCACGCATAGTGCGTTGGATTTGTTGTTTCTGCGCACGGCGGAAAGAAATACGGTTTTCTAGTTGACGAGCGATGTTGTCAGCTACAAGCTGAGCATCAAGATCTGCTCTTTTGATTTCAAGAATGTTAATGTGTACACGCTTGCCAGTAAGGCTGTTAAGGGCTTTACGAAGTGCTTCAACTTCAGATCCGCCTTTACCGATTACCATACCAGGCTTAGCAGTGTGGATCGTAATGTTAACGCGGTTTGCTGCGCGCTCGATTTCTACTTTAGAAACAGAAGCGTCAGAAAGGCGTTTGCTAATGAATTCACGAATTTTTAAATCTTCGTGCAGGAAGTCAGCGTAATCTTTACCAGCGTACCACTTAGATTCCCAATCACGAATGACTCCGATACGAAGACCGACTGGATTTACCTTTTGACCCACTACTTATCCCTCCTTCTTTTCTGATACAACGATTGTAATGTGGCTCGTACGTTTGTTGATTTGGCTCGCACGTCCCATAGCACGCGGGCGGAATCTTTTTAACGTTGGGCCTTCGTCAACAAATGCCTGAGAAATAACCAGATTGTTAGCGTCCATCTCGTAGTTGTGCTCAGCATTTGCGATAGCAGATTTTAAAACTTTTTCGATGATCGGAGAAGCAGCTCTCGGAGTTAAGTTCAGGATAGATACTGCTTCGCCTACTTGCTTACCTCGAATCAGGTCCATTACTAGACGTGCTTTACGAGGAGCAATACGGACTGTTCTTGCAACAGCTTTAGCTTGCATTTAAAAGCCTCCTCTCTTAGCGTCTTGTTTTTTTATCGTCACTGGCGTGGCCTTTGTAAGTACGAGTCGGTGCGAATTCGCCCAACTTGTGGCCTACCATGTCTTCAGAAATGAATACAGGCACGTGTTTACGTCCGTCATATACTGCGATAGTGTGACCGATAAATTGTGGGAAAATAGTTGAACGGCGAGACCAAGTTTTTACAACTTGTTTCTTGTCCGTTTCATTTAATTTCTCGATTTTTGTCATCAAGTGTCCATCGACAAATGGTCCTTTTTTCAAGCTGCGAGCCATTTTGGAACCTCCCTTCGTGATTGCACTACGGTCCGAAATGAACCGTAGACAACCCCGTTATTTATTTTTACGACGACGTACGATAAATTTATCAGATTTGTTCTTTTTCTTACGTGTCTTGAATCCAAGAGTCGGTTTGCCCCAAGGAGACATTGGTGATTTACGTCCGATTGGCGCGCGACCTTCACCACCACCGTGCGGGTGATCGTTAGGGTTCATTACAGAACCGCGGACTGTAGGGCGGATGCCTTTCCAGCGAGAGCGTCCTGCTTTACCAACGTTGATAAGTTCGTGCTGCTCGTTACCTACTTGACCGATAGAAGCGCGGCAAGCAGAAAGGATCATGCGAACTTCACCAGAGTTAAGACGTACAAGAACGTATTTGCCTTCTTTACCAAGAACCTGAGCAGATGTACCAGCTGAACGTACAAGCTGTCCGCCTTTACCAGGTTTTAATTCAATGTTATGCACAACTGTACCAACAGGAATGTTGATAAGCGGAAGTGCGTTACCTACTTTGATGTCAGCTTCAGGGCCGGACATGATTTCAGTACCTACTTGAATTCCTTTTGGTGCAAGAATGTAACGTTTTTCTCCGTCTACATAGTTGATTAGTGCAATGTTAGCTGAACGGTTTGGATCGTACTCAACTGTAGCAACGCGTCCAGGTATACCATCTTTATCGCGTTTGAAGTCGATAACACGGTATTGGCGTTTGTGTCCGCCACCTTGGTGACGTACAGTCAATTTACCTTGGTTGTTACGTCCGCCTTTTTTGTGAAGGGGCGCAAGCAAGGATTTTTCCGGCTGGTCAGTCGTGATTTCAGCAAAATCTGAAGTTGTCATGCCACGACGTCCGTTAGAGGTCGGTTTATACTTTTTAATCGCCATTTTGAATTTCCCTCCTTCTTTTTACAGATAATTAAGCTTCAAAAATTTCGATTTCTTTGCTGTCTGCAGTAAGTTTTACGATCGCTTTTCTGCGACGGCTAGTCATACCAGTGTAGCGGCCGACACGTTTTGATTTCCCTTTGTAGTTCATGATGTTGACTTTGTCAACTTTCACTCCAAAGATACTTTCAACTGCATCTTTCACTTCTGTTTTGTTAGCTCTTACATCAACTTCAAAAGTATATTTTTTTTCAGTCATTAAATCAGCAGAACGTTCAGTAATGACGGGGCGCTTAAGAACATCACGAGGATCTTTCATTATGCAAGCACCTCCTCTACTTTTTCAACCGCAGCTTTTGTAATCAGAAGCTTCTCGTGGTTGACAACGTCTAACACGTTGATTCCGTTAGCTTGAACAACTGTAACTCCAGGGATGTTGCGTGCAGAAAGAGATACTGCTTCGTTTGCATCCGCAGTTACGATTAAAGCTTTTTTCTCAACAGATAATCCTTTAAGGATAGCTGCCATTTCTTTTGTTTTAACCGTATCAAGAGTAAGATCTTCAAGAACAATAATGTTGTTGTCGTTCACTTTAGAAGACAATACTGATTTGATTGCCAAGCGGCGAACTTTTTTAGGTAATTTGTAAGAATAGCTGCGTGGTGTTGGGCCGAATACGACACCACCTCCGCGCCATTGCGGTGAACGGATTGAACCTTGACGGGCACGACCTGTACCTTTTTGACGCCATGGTTTGCGACCTCCGCCGCGTACTTCAGAACGATTTTTTACTTTGTGAGATCCTTGACGTAAGGAAGCTCTTTGCATAAGAATAGCGTCGAATACTACGCTCTCATTTGGCTCAATTCCAAATACAGACGCGTTTAATTCGATATCACCAGCAGTAGAACCGTTTTGGTTGTATAATGCTACTTTTGGCATGATCAATTTCCTCCTTTCCTAAGAGACTTATTTAGATTTAACAGCACTTTTAACAGTGATTAAAGTTTTTCTCGCACCAGGTACGTTACCTTTAATCAAAAGAAGATTGCGCTCAGCATCTACTTTTACGATTTCAAGGTTTTGGACAGTGATTTGATCTCCGCCCATGCGTCCAGGTAATAGTTTACCTTTGAATACACGGTTAGGATCTACAGGTCCCATTGAACCAGGACGACGGTGGTAGCGTGAACCGTGAGACATAGGTCCGCGAGATTGTCCGTGGCGCTTGATTGCACCTTGGAAACCTTTACCTTTAGATACTCCTGTTACATCTACGATTTCTCCTGCAGAGAAAATTTCAACCTTGACTTCCTGACCAATTTCATACGCATCCATATCCACGCCGCGTAATTCTTTAACGAAGCGCTTAGGAGCAGTTTCCGCTTTTGCAACGTGTCCTTTTTCCGGTTTGTTTGAAAGCTTTTCACGCTTATCGTCAAAACCAAGCTGGATCGCTTCATAGCCATCATTTTCAGCTGTTTTCTTTTGAAGAACAACGTTTGGAGCTGCTTCAATAACAGTTACCGGGATAAGATCACCGTTCTCTGCGAATACTTGCGTCATACCAATTTTTCTTCCTAAGATTCCTTTGGTCATTCGTCACACCTCCTATTAAGATCATTCTATATTTTAGAATTAAAGTTTGATTTCGATATCGACACCAGATGGTAAGTCTAATCGCATGAGAGCATCAACAGTTTGTGGTGTTGGGTTCACAATATCGATTAAACGTTTATGTGTACGCATTTCAAATTGCTCACGAGAATCTTTGTATTTGTGCACCGCACGAAGGATTGTGTAAACTGATTTTTCAGTTGGCAACGGAATCGGACCAGATACGCTGGCACCAGAACGTTTTGCCGTTTCAACAATCTTCTCTGCAGATTGATCAAGGATTCTATGATCATATGCTTTTAAACGAATACGAATTTTTTGTTTTGCCATTATTTTCCCTCCTTTTCGCCTACATCACGTTAGACAGTTCTCCGTGAGAAAAACCTGATCACCTTGCCATGGCAAAGCGGCCGGGTGTGTCAGCAACCTCTCACTTCATCGCAGTCAAAGACCAACATACACTATTATACAGAAAATAGACGCATGTTGCAAGGTTTATTTAAAGAACCTTGTGGTTTTCACACTTTGATTATTATACAGGTGATACCATGATTAATCAAGGATATGCCTGTTTTCTTTCAGAGATGGAACGATGCGAACCGGCTGACAACTTCGGCAAAGCGATCCGGTTCCTCCAAGTGAGGCGAATGGGCTGAGTTCTCAAACCAATGCCATTCTTTATACGGCGCATCAACCTTCTGATAATATTCATAAGACGTCGTCCCCGGGACCGTCAAATCGTATCTCCCTGACATAAAACAGCACGGTATTATAATAGAAGAAACTGATTCTCCGGCATCAAAGAAAATGAGATCCTCCCACAGGTGTTTCAGGCTGAACATTTGTCCCCGCGCGGCTAAGAAACTCCCTCTCACACCGTACGGTTCACCAAACAGCATTCGCCCCCCTGCTTTAAGAGCACCGATCGGATGATGGGTAAAGCCCCCTCCCCTCATCTCGATACAAAGCAGAAACAACGTTCGCTGCAGCTGTTTCTCCCATGGAGGCGCTCCGATAAAGCTCAGCGTCTTTTCCAGCAGGAAATGTTTGCGTTGCCTGCTCCATTCCATCATCAGCCGGTAAGCTTCCGTTTCTTCCTTTTGAATATTAACCACCTGACTGATACCGATATACGCATAATACAAATCAGGCCTCTCTTGAAGAACATGAAGCGCCAGAACTGAACCCCACGAATAGCCGGCGATATATATTTTTTGCCTGCTGAATTGCTTGCATAGGCGTTCGGTCAAATGAATGGTATCGGCTGTCAGCTGATCCAAGGTCATAGATGAACCCGGAATTTCCTTTGAATAAGAGAGACCCGCCCCTCTCTGATCCCAGTTCACAACGGTGAAATGCTTTTCCAGCTTATTCTGGTATTTTCTCGCATAGCCGATTTGAGGCGTGCCGGGACCGCCGTGCAAAAACAAAAGCAGCGGATTACTCCTGTCATCACCATTAATCATAATGGTTTGTTCACTGCCATTAATCAGCAATTGCTGAAGCATTGAAATACGATTGGTTTTCTTGAAGTTATCGTTCATCGCTCTGCTCCTAAAATTTGTATACGTTCTATTATACATGGAATCAGCGGGGAAACAAAAAAACGAGGCCCCATAAGGGACCCCGCATTAATGAACGAGTCGATTACTCAGTGATTGTAGAAACAACGCCTGAACCAACTGTACGTCCGCCTTCACGAATAGAGAAACGAGTTCCTTCTTCGATAGCGATTGTAGAGATAAGTTCAACGATCATTTCAGTGTTATCTCCAGGCATAACCATTTCTACGCCTTCTGGAAGATTGATGATACCAGTTACGTCAGTTGTACGGAAGTAGAACTG
This sequence comes from Bacillus sp. B1(2022), assembly GCF_040259625.1. Lineage (NCBI taxonomy): Bacteria > Bacillati > Bacillota > Bacilli > Caryophanales > Bacillaceae > Bacillus > Bacillus sp. B1(2022). The sequence continues at coordinate 32,636 of NZ_JANIFO010000016.1, read as the reverse complement.
AGGACGGTAGTTAGAGAAGAATGGAGTATGACGTCCACCCTCTTCTTTAGAAAGAACGTAAACTTCAGCTTTGAATTTGCTGTGTGGAGTGATTGTACCTGGTTTAGCAAGTACTTGTCCACGTTGGATGTCTTCACGAGCTACACCGCGAAGAAGTGCACCGATGTTGTCTCCAGCTTCAGCATAGTCAAGAAGCTTACGGAACATTTCAACACCTGTAACAGTTGTTTTGCTGTTTTCTTCTTGAAGACCGATGATTTCAACTTCGTCACCGACTTTAACTTGTCCGCGTTCTACACGGCCAGTAGCAACTGTACCACGACCAGTGATTGAGAATACGTCCTCAACTGGCATCATGAATGGTTTGTCAGTGTCGCGTTCTGGAGTTGGGATGTACTCGTCAACTGCAGCCATAAGTTCAAGAATTTTTTCTTCGTACTCAGCGTCACCTTCAAGAGCTTTAAGAGCAGAACCTTTAACAACTGGTACATCATCACCAGGGAAGTCGTATTCGCTAAGAAGATCGCGAACTTCCATTTCAACAAGCTCAAGAAGCTCTTCGTCGTCTACCATGTCGCATTTGTTAAGGAATACTACGATGTATGGTACACCAACGTTTTTAGAAAGAAGGATGTGCTCACGAGTTTGTGGCATTGGGCCATCAGCAGCAGATACTACAAGGATAGCTCCGTCCATTTGCGCAGCACCAGTGATCATGTTTTTAACATAGTCAGCGTGTCCTGGGCAGTCAACGTGTGCATAGTGACGAGTGTCAGTTTCGTACTCAACGTGTGCAGTAGAGATTGTGATACCGCGCTCACGTTCTTCTGGAGCACCATCAATTTGATCGTACGCCATAGCTGTACCTTTACCAGATTTCTTATGAAGTACTGTTGAGATAGCAGCAGTTAATGTTGTTTTACCATGGTCAACGTGTCCAATTGTACCGATATTGGCATGTGATTTGGAACGGTCGAATTTTTCTTTAGCCATTCTAAAATCCTCCTTAAGAGCTTTTAATTAGTAATGTATAGAGTGATAGAAAGTGAAAGCAAGCTTTCACTTCCTCATCTTACAATAGTAGTTATACTTGAGTTAAGTGGCAAAATCAATTATTCGCCTTTATTTTTTTTGATAATTTCTTCAGCGATGCTCTTCGGCACTTCTTCGTAGTGATCCATGAACATTGTGAACGTACCGCGTCCTTGCGTGTTAGAACGAAGGGCAGTAGCGTAACCGAACATTTCAGCAAGAGGTACCATCGCACGCACAACTTGAGCGTTACCGCGAGCTTCCATACCTTCTACGCGTCCGCGACGAGAAGTAACATCACCCATGATGTCTCCCATGTATTCTTCAGGAATAACAACTTCAACTTTCATGATTGGTTCAAGAAGAACTGGGTTACATTTGCTGACTGCATTTTTCAATGCCATAGAAGCAGCGACTTTAAACGCCATTTCGTTTGAGTCAACATCATGGTAAGATCCATCAAAAAGTTTCGCCTTGATGTCGATTAGCGGGAATCCGGCTAGGACACCATTTTCAAGAGAGTCTTCAAGACCTGCTTGTACGGCTGGGATGTATTCACGAGGAACAACACCACCGACGATTGCGTTTTCGAATTCAAAGCCAGCGCCTTCTTCGTTCGGTTCAAATTCGATCCAAACGTGACCGAACTGACCGCGTCCGCCTGATTGACGTACGAATTTACCTTCAACTTTTGCACCGGTACGGAATGTCTCACGGTACGCAACTTGAGGAGCACCAACGTTAGCTTCAACTTTGAACTCACGCTTCATACGATCAACAATGATATCAAGGTGAAGCTCACCCATACCAGAGATGATTGTTTGACCCGTTTCAGGGTTTGTTTGTGTACGGAATGTAGGATCTTCTTCAGCAAGTTTCGCTAAAGCGATACCCATTTTATCTTGGTCAGCTTTTGATTTAGGCTCAATCGCTACGTCGATAACAGGCTCTGGGAATTCCATTGATTCAAGGATTACAAGATCCTTCTCATCACATAGAGTATCTCCAGTAGAAGTATCTTTTAGACCTACAGCAGCTGCGATGTCTCCAGCGTAAACAGTAGAGATCTCTTCACGGCTGTTAGCGTGCATTTGAAGGATACGTCCTACGCGCTCACGCTTGCCTTTTGTAGAGTTCTTTACATATGAACCGGAATCAAGTGTACCGGAATATACGCGGAAGAATGTCAGCTTACCGACATAAGGGTCAGTCATAACTTTAAATGCAAGTGCAGAGAACGGCTCTTCATCAGAAGAATGACGAACGATCTCTTCATCTGTGTCAGGACGTACACCTTTGATTGCAGCAACATCAGTTGGCGCAGGAAGGTAGTCAAGAACAGCATCAAGTACAAGCTGAACACCTTTGTTTTTGAAAGCAGAACCAACAAGTACAGGGTAGAATTCAACATTCAGTGTACCTTTACGGATAGCAGCTTTCAGTTCAGGGATAGTGATTTCTTCACCTTCAAGGTACTTTTCCATAAGCTCTTCATCAAGCTCAGCTACAGCTTCAATCAAACTGCTGCGAAGCTCTTCAGCTTGCTCTTTGTACTCTTCAGGGATTTCTTTCGCATCTGAACGAGTTCCAAGGTCATCTTCGTAGAAATACGCAACGTTTTCTACTAAGTCAATGATACCTTCGAAGTTGTCTTCAGCGCCGATCGGCAATTGAATTGCGTGAGCGTTAGCTTGAAGACGGTCTCTTAAAGTGCCTACAGAGTAAAGGAAGTCTGCGCCGATTTTGTCCATTTTGTTGACAAATACAACGCGCGGCACTCCGTAAGTTGTTGCTTGGCGCCATACTGTTTCTGTCTGAGGCTCAACACCTGATTGAGCATCAAGTACGGCAACCGCACCATCAAGTACACGGAGTGAACGTTCAACTTCAACTGTGAAGTCTACGTGTCCCGGTGTATCGATGATGTTTACACGGTAACCTTTCCACTGTGCAGTCGTTGCTGCAGAAGTGATTGTGATACCGCGTTCTTGTTCCTGCTCCATCCAGTCCATTTGCGAAGCACCTTCGTGAGTTTCGCCAATTTTGTGGATACGGCCTGTGTAGAACAAGATCCGTTCTGTAGTAGTCGTTTTACCGGCATCGATGTGAGCCATGATCCCGATATTACGAGTTTTTTCTAAGGAGAACTCTCTTGCCATTGGGTAATTTCTCCTTCCTTATTAGGGAATTATTATTTTGATTATATGAATCCTACCAGCGGTAGTGAGCAAATGCTTTGTTCGCTTCTGCCATCTTGTGAGTGTCTTCACGTTTCTTAACGGCAGCACCAGTGTTGTTAGCTGCATCAAGAATTTCGTTAGCCAGGCGCTCTTCCATTGTTTTTTCTCCGCGAAGACGCGCATAGTTAACCAACCAGCGAAGACCAAGAGTTGTACGGCGTTCAGGACGAACTTCTACAGGCACTTGGTAGTTAGCTCCACCTACACGGCGTGCTTTTACTTCAAGTACAGGCATGATGTTTTTCAATGCTTGTTCGAAAACCTCCATTGCATCATTGCCAGTGCGTTCTTTAATGATATCGAATGACTTGTATAGGATTGTTTGAGATTTACCTTTTTTACCGTCGATCATCATTTTGTTGATCAGGCGGGATACCAGCTTAGAGTTGTAAAGCGGATCAGGTAAAACATCTCTTTTTGCTACAGGACCTTTACGTGGCATCTGAATATCCTCCCTTCATAGTTTTAATGATTTATTTGATTACTTTGCTTTAGGACGTTTCGTACCGTATTTAGAACGGCCTTGCGCACGGTTTTCAACTCCGGCAGTATCAAGCGCGCCACGAACGATGTGGTAGCGTACCCCCGGTAAGTCTTTTACACGTCCGCCGCGGATCAGTACAACGCTGTGCTCTTGCAGGTTGTGACCGATACCAGGAATGTAGGCAGTAACCTCGATTCCGTTAGTCAAACGAACACGAGCATATTTACGAAGTGCTGAGTTCGGTTTTTTCGGTGTCATTGTACCCACACGAGTACATACCCCGCGTTTTTGTGGAGAAGATACGTTAGTGTGCTCTTTTTTAAAGCTGTTGTATCCTTTGTTTAGTGCAGGTGACTTAGAGTTTTCAACTTTGCTCACGCGTCCCTTGCGAATTAGCTGATTAATTGTAGGCATGTTGTGTTCCTCCCTTCATTACGTTTTATAACCCACATACCCAGGTGGTTCATCATTAGGCAAAAAACAATGTCTTTACACAAGATTGATATCTTATATAAAAACAAAAAGTACGCTATAACATAATGGCAACAGCTGCTGCTCCCACTTCAATTCCGCAGGCTTTGCCGAGCTTTTTCATGGAATCCACCATACAGACAGCGGTATTTTGGTTCTTTGCAAGCTGGATAACGCCAGCTGTAAGAACTGAATCCGCGTCTTTTGCCACGACGACTTCCTTCACTGAACCTCGTTTTAGAGCTTTCACTGTTTGCTTCGTACCAATAATAATTGATTTGGCCTGTGATACTTTATCATAAGACATAAACATATCCTCCAAAGTAACAGGTTTTATTTCGAGCACCTTGGTTATATTATCACTCTGCGGGACGGATGTCAACAACGTATGACATTTTTTAGTGCAGTCCACCGCCAGAATAATTGTAATACTGAGGAAAAGCTGTCGAAACAGCCTTTCCTGCAGCAGTTTCTATTATTCAGCCGGAACCATATCTTCCGAAGGCTGAACGTTTGAAACAGGTTTTACTTTTCTGTAATTCATCATACCGGTACCGGCCGGAACCAGCTTACCGATGATAACATTCTCTTTCAGGCCGAGAAGTTCATCGCGCTTGCCTTTAATCGCAGCATCTGTAAGAACGCGTGTTGTTTCTTGGAATGATGCGGCAGACAAGAATGAATCCGTCTCGAGTGAAGCTTTTGTGATACCGAGAAGGACAGGACGGCCTGTAGCAGGTCGATTGCCTTCAAGCAGCACTTTTTTGTTCGCTTCTGTGAATTGGTGAATATCAAGCAATGTGCCAGGGAGAACATCAGTATCTCCGGCATCGATCACACGGACTTTGCGAAGCATCTGGCGAACCATTACTTCTACGTGTTTATCGCCGATTTCAACCCCCTGCATACGGTAAACTTTCTGAACCTCATGCAGAAGATATTCCTGAACCGTTGTCAGGTCAGTGACTTTAAGAAGTTCTTTCGGATCGATTGAACCTTCTGTCAGCACTTGACCGCGGGTAATCTGATCACCCTCAGCCACTTTCAGGCGTGAGTTGTAAGGTGCCGTGTATGAACGTGTCTCAACAGCGCCCTGAACAACAATCTCCTGCTGTTTGTCGCGGACTTCATTGATTTCGGCAATTGTACCGTCAATCTCAGAAATCGTCGCTTGACCTTTCGGATTACGCGCTTCGAAAAGCTCTTGGATACGCGGAAGACCTTGTGTGATATCGTCTCCGGCAACCCCGCCTGTGTGGAACGTACGCATTGTTAACTGTGTTCCAGGCTCACCGATAGATTGAGCGGCGATAATACCTACTGCTTCGCCGACTTCAACATCAGTTCCGGTTGCAAGGTTACGTCCGTAGCATCGTTTACATACACCATGAGGAGTGTTACATGTGAACGCAGAACGGATCCACACTTCTTCGATTCCGGCTTCAACGATTTCCAGCGCTTTATCTTCATCGATCAATTCATTTTCGTTAATGAGCACAGCACCCGTTTCAGGATGTTTGATCTGTTTTCTGGCGAAACGTCCGATCAGACGCTCTTCCAGACGCTCGATGATTTCCGTGCCTTCTTTGAGCGGTTTTGCAAGAATACCGCGGTCTGTTCCGCAATCTGTTTCACGAATGATAACATCCTGCGCAACATCAACAAGACGGCGTGTAAGGTAACCTGAGTCAGCTGTTTTCAGGGCGGTATCGGCAAGACCTTTACGCGCACCGTGAGTGGAGATAAAGTACTCCAATACTGTCAGACCTTCACGGAAACTTGATTTAATCGGCAATTCAATGATTCGTCCAGCCGGGTTGGCCATCAGACCGCGCATACCCGCAAGCTGTGTAAAGTTAGATGCGTTACCACGGGCTCCTGAGTCACTCATCATGTAGATCGGGTTGACTTCGTCTAATGATTTCATCAGTTTGCCTTGGATAACATCTTTCGCTGAACTCCAAATTGAAATGACTCTTTCATAACGTTCTTCTTCGGTGATTAAACCGCGTCTGAACTGTTTCAGGACATTATCAACTTTGCTTTGTGCTTCTTCTAGGATTTCCTGTTTGTCATCGAGAACGACGATATCAGAAACCCCTACTGTGATGCCGGCTTTCGTTGAATATCTGAAACCGAGGTTTTTCATGCGGTCAAGCATTTTAGACGTTTCCGTGATATGGAATCGTTTAAAGATTTCCGCGATGATTTTACCGAGAATGCCTTTTTTAAACGGTGCGTTGATCGGCTGCTCAGCAATCACAGCTTTTACGTCAGCACCTTTATCTAAGAAGAAACGGTCAGGTGTCTTCTCTTCAATGTTGCTCTTCGTTGGTTCATTCATGTAAGGGAATGATTCCGGAAGAATTTCATTGAAGACGAGCTTACCGACAGTTGTAATTAACAATTTTGAACGCTGTTCTTCAGTAAATGTCACATTCTTAAGGGAGTTCGCTGCAACAGCAACTCTCGTATGAAGGTGAACATAACCGTTTTGATAAGCAAGAAGCGCTTCGTCCGTATTTTTGAAAACCATACCCTCGCCGACTGCTCCGGCGCGCTCAAGCGTCAGGTAGTAGTTTCCTAATACCATATCCTGAGACGGCGTAACAACCGGTTTACCATCTTTAGGGTTCAAGATGTTTTGGGCCGCAAGCATCAGAATACGCGCCTCAGCTTGAGCCTCAGCTGATAAAGGTACGTGAACCGCCATTTGGTCACCGTCAAAGTCAGCGTTATAAGCTGTACATACTAACGGGTGAAGACGGATGGCGCGTCCTTCAACAAGCGTCGGTTCGAAAGCCTGGATACCTAATCTGTGAAGAGTAGGGGCACGGTTCAGTAAGACCGGATGCTCCTTAATGACAGATTCAAGTACATCCCATACTTCAGGCTGCACGCGTTCGATTTTGCGTTTTGCGCTCTTGATATTGTGAGCAAGGCCTTTTTCAACAAGCTCTTTCATGACGAAAGGCTTGAAGAGCTCAAGCGCCATTTCCTTCGGCAAACCGCACTGATACATTTTCAGATGCGGACCTACGACGATAACGGAACGTCCTGAGTAGTCTACACGTTTACCGAGAAGGTTCTGACGGAAACGCCCTTGTTTCCCTTTCAGCATGTGAGAAAGAGATTTAAGCGGACGGTTACCCGGTCCGGTAACCGGACGGCCGCGGCGTCCGTTGTCAATCAGAGCATCGACTGCTTCCTGAAGCATACGTTTTTCGTTCTGAACGATGATGCTTGGCGCGCCGAGGTCTAACAGACGTTTTAAACGGTTATTACGGTTGATGACACGACGGTAAAGGTCGTTCAGGTCAGACGTTGCGAAACGTCCGCCGTCAAGCTGAACCATCGGTCTTAATTCAGGCGGAATAACCGGAAGCACGTCGAGGATCATCCAAGACGGCTTGTTTCCTGAATTACGGAAGGCTTCAAGCACTTCAAGGCGTTTGATCGCACGTGTACGGCGCTGTCCTTGAGAAGTCTTCAGCTCTTCTTTTAACATATCAACTTCTTTGACAAGGTCGATGTCCTGCAGAAGTTTATTAATGGCTTCCGCACCCATAGAGGCTTGGAATTTGTTTCCGTACTTATCCAGATACGCACGGTATTCCTTTTCAGATAAAAGCTGTTTCTTTTCGAGCGGTGTATTGGCCGGGTCAGTTACGACGTAAGAAGCAAAGTAAATAACTTCTTCCAGCGCACGCGGTGACATATCCAATACAAGACCCATACGGCTCGGAATACCTTTGAAATACCAAATGTGAGAAACCGGGGCAGCCAGTTCAATATGCCCCATTCTCTCACGACGGACCTTAGCCCGCGTTACTTCAACTCCGCAACGGTCACAAACTACGCCTTTATAACGAACCCGCTTGTACTTGCCGCAATGACATTCCCAGTCCTTAGTCGGTCCGAAAATGCGTTCGCAGAACAGGCCGTCCTTTTCAGGTTTCAATGTACGATAGTTTATCGTTTCAGGCTTTTTCACTTCACCAAAAGACCATGAACGGATTTTATCCGGTGAAGCAAGACCGATGTTCATATACTCAAAATTGTTCACATCTAGCAAGGGGCCTACCTCCCTTTTTATCTTCGGATTAACCGATGTCACTTGCCTTTATCAATCAGAGACTATTCTTTCGTTACTGCGTCACGTTCAACGTCTGGAGATGCTGTTTCTTCCGGCGCTTCATCACCTGATAATGCAAGGCCGTCAGCTTGTTTCGCATCTTCCTCGTCTTCTAGATCTCTCATTTCTATTTCTTCTTCATCGCCTGAAAGGATTTTCACGTCCATACCTAAGCTTTGAAGCTCTTTGATCAATACTTTGAATGATTCCGGAACACCAGGCTCTGGAACATTGTCGCCTTTGACGATGGCTTCATATGTTTTCACACGTCCGACCACGTCATCGGACTTCACAGTCAGGATTTCTTGAAGCGTGTAAGCTGCGCCGTAAGCTTCAAGCGCCCAAACCTCCATCTCACCGAAACGCTGTCCGCCGAATTGGGCTTTACCGCCGAGAGGCTGCTGCGTAACAAGTGAGTAAGGACCTGTAGAACGGGCATGAAGTTTATCATCAACCATGTGTGCCAGTTTGATCATGTACATGATTCCGACAGATACACGGTTGTCAAACGGTTCTCCCGTACGGCCGTCATAAAGAACTGTTTTAGCGTCTCTTGACATGCCTGCTTCTTCAAGTGTTTCCCACACATCTTCTTCACGCGCGCCGTCAAATACAGGTGACGCGATGTGAATGCCGAGGTAGCGGGCAGCCATACCCATGTGAAGTTCTAATACCTGACCGATATTCATACGTGATGGTACACCCAGCGGGTTAAGCATGATATCGATCGGCGTGCCGTCAGGAAGGTAAGGCATATCTTCTTCAGGAAGAATCTTCGAGATAACCCCTTTGTTTCCGTGACGTCCGGCCATTTTATCACCTTCAGAAATCTTACGTTTCTGAACGATATATACGCGTACAAGCTGGTTCACTCCCGGAGGAAGTTCGTCGCCGTCTTCACGGTTGAAGACTTTTACGTCGTGGATAATTCCGCCGCCGCCGTGAGGCACACGGAGAGAAGTATCACGGACTTCACGCGCTTTTTCTCCAAAGATCGCATGCAGAAGGCGTTCTTCAGCCGTAAGCTCAGTTACACCTTTAGGCGTTACTTTACCTACGAGAAGGTCTCCGTCGTTGACTTCCGCACCGATACGGATAATTCCGCGGTCATCAAGATTGCGAAGCGCGTCTTCCCCTACGTTTGGAATATCACGGGTGATCTCTTCCGGCCCAAGCTTTGTATCACGTGCTTCTGATTCATATTCTTCAATGTGAATAGATGTGTATACATCATCTTTCACAAGGCGTTCACTCATGATGATGGCATCCTCATAGTTGTAACCATCCCATGTCATGAAGCCGACCATTACGTTGCGGCCGAGAGCAAGTTCACCAAGCTCCATTGAAGGTCCGTCAGCAAGGATTTCTCCTTTGACTACTTCATCGCCGACACTGACGATCGGACGCTGGTTGTAGCACGTACCTTGGTTGGAGCGGACAAATTTCAGCAAGCTGTACTTATCCAGGTTGCCTTTTACTTTTTGGCCGTCAATTTCTTCATAGCGGCGCACCCATACGTTTTTCGCTTCCACCCGTTCAACGATACCAGGGTGTTTACAAATAACGGCTGCACCGGAGTCTTTACCGGATACGTATTCCATACCCGTTCCGACGATCGGAGCTTCCGGCTGCATCAAAGGCACAGCCTGACGCTGCATGTTCGCTCCCATGAGGGCACGGTTCGAGTCATCGTTTTCCAAGAACGGAATACATGCTGTCGCAGCAGATACAACCTGTTTAGGAGATACGTCCATGTAATCCACGCGGTTGCGGGCTACAACGGTGTTTTCCCCTCTGAAACGCGCTACGATGCTGTCATCCAAGAAAGAACCGTCATCGCTCAGCTTAGCATTCGCTTGGGCTACGACATAGTTATCCTCTTCATCAGCAGTCAGGTAGTCGATTCTAGGCGTTACTTTTCCTGTTTCAGGATCAACGCGGCGGTATGGCGTCTCAATGAAACCAAAGCGGTTTACTTTCGCAAATGATGACAATGAGTTGATCAAACCGATGTTCGGGCCCTCAGGCGTTTCAATCGGACACATACGGCCATAGTGAGAGTAGTGAACGTCACGTACTTCCATACCTGCGCGCTCACGTGTCAAACCGCCCGGTCCGAGAGCTGACAGACGGCGTTTGTGCGTCAATTCAGCAAGCGGGTTCGTCTGATCCATGAATTGAGAAAGCTGTGAGCTTCCGAAGAACTCTTTAATAGACGCAATAACAGGTCTGATGTTAATCAGCTGCTGCGGCGTAATTGTATTCGTGTCTTGAATAGACATTCTTTCACGTACGACACGTTCCATCCGGCTTAAACCGATACGGAATTGGTTTTGCAGGAGCTCACCTACAGAACGCAGACGGCGGTTTCCGAGATGGTCGATATCATCAGTGTCGCCTACTCCGTGCAGGAGGTTGAAGAAGTAGCTGATAGAAGAAATAATATCAGCAGGCGTAATGTTTTTAATCGCCTCTTCGATGTAAGCATTGCCGATCACATTGATCGTCTGCTCTCCTTCTGCATCGGTAGGAGCATAGATTTTAATGGATTGAAGCATCACTTCATCCTCGACAACGCCGCCGTTAGGATAAAGTTTTCTGAAGCCGATTCCATTTTCTAAGTATGGCAGTACTTTATCAAGTGTTCTTCTGTCAAGAATCTGCCCTTTTTCAGCGAGAATTTCACCGGTTTCCGGATCCACCAGTGTTTCTGCAAGGCGTTGGTTAAACAGGCGGTTCTTGATATGAAGCTTTTTATTAATTTTATAGCGTCCTACATTCGCAAGGTCGTATCGCTTCGGATCGAAGAAACGGGAATCCAGCAAGCTTTTTGCGTTTTCTACTGTAGGCGGCTCTCCGGGACGAAGGCGCTCATAGATTTCAAGAAGCGCTTTGTCACTGTTTTCAGTGTTGTCCTTATCCAGTGTATTGCGGAGATATTCGTTCTCACCAATGAGATCGAGAATCTCTTGGTCGGAACCGAAGCCGAGAGCACGCAAAAGAACCGTAACCGGCAACTTACGTGTGCGATCAATGCGGACATACACAACATCTTTCGCATCAGTTTCGTATTCTAACCATGCGCCACGGTTTGGAATGACAGTCGCGGTAAAACCTTTTTTACCGTTCTTGTCTACTTTACCACTGAAATATACACTTGGAGACCGAACAAGCTGAGATACGATAACACGTTCTGCACCGTTGATGATAAAAGTACCGGTATCTGTCATAATAGGGAAATCACCCATGAAGACATCCTGGTCTTTTACCTCTCCAGTTTCTTTGTTAATTAAACGAACCTTCACTCTCAGCGGAGCTGAGTAAGTCACATCACGTTCTTTTGACTCTTCAACGGGATACTTAGGATCTCCTAAACTGTAGTCAATGAACTCTAGAGAGAGGTTACCAGTGAAATCCTCAATTGGTGATATGTCTTGAAACATCTCTCTAAGACCCTCATCAAGAAACCACTGATAAGAAGAGGTTTGAATTTCAATGAGATTTGGTAATTCTAACACTTCGCTAATGCGAGCATAGCTTCTGCGCTGGCGGTGTCGTCCATACTGAACTAGTTGACCTGTCAACTGATTCACCCCTCAAATCATGCGTATTATATGTGTAATAAGCATCTCTTACGATAAAGAAATACTTTTACAAGACAAAAGAAAAAAGGGTTTCTAATTAAGAAAACCACATCCAAAAACAAATACCGATTTTATTAGCATTTCCATGTTTGTATAATTTATACATGCACTATGATTATTTCAGCATATCATGCAAAATATATACATTGGCATTTTACAATATTAACATAGCTGAAAATTCAAGTCAAACTTTTTTTGCTTTTATGATATAATAGCCTTTCTTTTTTTGAACCACAGAAACTTCGTCAAAAAGCTCCTTCAGTTTTTCAATGGCAGAAGGCCCGCCCTGTTTTTTCTGTATAACGATCCACAATTCACCTGAAGCCCTTAAATGCTCAGCGCTTTTTTCAAAAATGGCATGGACAACTTTTTTTCCGGCGCGGATTGGGGGGTTTGTAATAATAGAAGCAAATGTTTGAGCAGAATCAATATTTGAAAATAAATCACTCTGATAAATTCGAACGTTTTTTATTCCGTTTTTTTCTGCATTTTCATTTGACAGCTCTACGGCTCTTTCATTCACGTCAATCATGTGCACGGTCCGGTCTGTAAATTCACCGGCGAGTGACAGACCGATCGGGCCGTAACCGCAGCCTGCATCCAGGAAGTCACCATCGATCTCCGGCTCTTCAAACGCTTCAATTAAGACACGCGAACCGAAATCAACTTCCTTTTTCGAGAAAACGCCGCTGTCACTTGTGAATGTATAAGATCTGTTCCGCAGTGTAAATGACCATGTCTGTTTATCGCTTTTAACTGAAGGTTTTTCTGAATAATAGTGATCACTCATTATTAGAACCTCCTTTTATAATGGCACTTAAAGAAAAGCAAAGAAAAAGCCCGCCTCATAAAAGCGAGCTTCCCCTACAGGCAAGTGAAGATTACTTAACTTCTACAGAAGCGCCAACTTCTTCAAGTTTAGCTTTAAGCTCTTCAGCTTCTTCTTTCGCAATACCTTCTTTAAGTGGTTTTGGAGTGTTGTCAACAAGTTCTTTAGCTTCTTTCAAGCCAAGACCAGTGATTTCACGAACAACTTTGATAACTTTGATTTTCTGAGAACCTGCACCAGCAAGGATAAGGTCGAATTCGCTTTGCTCTTCAGCAGCGCCGCCAGCAGCAGCTCCGCCAGCTACAGCTACAGGAGCAGCAGCAGTTACGCCAAATTCTTCTTCGATTGCTTTTACTAGGTCGTTCAATTCAAGTACAGTTGCTTCTTTAACGGAAGCAATGATTTCTTCGATATTTAAAGCCATTTGAAATTCCTCCATTTGTTTTATTTTAGGGTAAAATCAGATTAAGCGCCTTGTTCTTCCTTTTGGTCTGCAACTGCTTTAGCTGCAAGTGCAAGGTTGCGAACTGGAGCTTGAAGTACGCTAAGCAACATAGAAAGTAAGCCATCGCGTGAAGGAAGTTCAGCAAGAGCTTTCACTTCTTCAACAGAAGATACTTTTCCTTCGATAACGCCCGCTTTGATTTCCAGAGCTTCGTGATTTTTCGCGAACTCGTTAAGAACTTTTGCCGGAGCGATAACATCTTCAGTACTGAATGCGATCGCATTCGGTCCAGTTAAGACATCATTCAAACCATCAAGTTCAGCTTGTTCAACCGCACGGCGAGTCATTGTGTTTTTGTACACTTTGAACTCTACGTTAGCTTCGCGAAGCTGTTTACGGAGTTCAGTTACTTCAGAAACGTTAAGTCCGCGGTAGTCAACGATGATCGTTGATTTGCTTTCTTTCAGTTTAGAAGCAATCTCTTCAACAACAACTTTTTTTGTATCAATTGCGCTGCTCATGGTTACACCTCCTGTAGATTTTGTGTAACACTTATACCGCTAGGTGATCACGACTGTGACGACGATTTCATATAAAAAGCCTCCATGTGGACATGGAGGCTGTATATACAAGCATACGTAACGTAATAGCTGTGATATATATACACCTCGGCAGGATATTAAGCCTCAACGGCCCCTGCTGTCTACGGTATAAATGACATATTATATTTTACAACATTTTGAATCATATCAGAATGCTGATCTAAAGTCAAATATTATTTTACGTTGAAAGTAGAAGCGTCTACTTTGACACCAGGGCCCATAGTAGAAGTAACGGCAACGTTTTTCACGTAAACACCTTTAGCCGCAGCCGGTTTTGCTTTCAGGATTGTATCATACATTGTTGTGAAGTTCTCAACAAGTTTTTCATCCTCGAAAGAAACTTTTCCGATCGGAACATGGATGTTACCAGCTTTGTCAACGCGGTATTCTACTTTACCAGCTTTGATTTCGCCGATTGCTTTTTCTACTTCGAATGTAACAGTTCCTGTTTTAGGGTTTGGCATAAGACCTTTTGGTCCAAGCACACGGCCGATTTTACCGACTTCACCCATCATGTCAGGAGTCGCAACGATTACATCGAATTCGAACCAGCCTTGCTGGATTTTCGCGATGTAATCAGAATCGCCAACGTAGTCTGCACCGGCAGCTTCAGCTTCTTTTGCTTTTTCGCCTTTAGCGAATACTAGCACGCGCTGAGTTTTACCAGTTCCGTTAGGAAGTACAACTGCACCGCGGATTTGCTGATCGTTTTTACGAGGGTCAACCCCTAAACGAAAAGCAACTTCAACTGTAGCGTCGAATTTAGCTGTGTTTGTTTTTTTAGTAAGCGCCACTGCTTCAGCGACGTCGTAAGCTTTCGCACGGTCTACAAGCTTCGCAGCTTCAACGTACTTTTTACCTTTTTTAGCCATTTTAAAATTTCCTCCTTATGTGGTTATAGCGGAATAACCTCCCACGAATAAGGGTTGCGAACTTGTGAAAACTCGCAACCCGACAAGAAACAAATTAATCCTCGATAACGATACCCATACTGCGGGCAGTACCTTCAACCATGCGCATTGCCGCTTCAACGTCTGCTGCGTTTAAGTCAGGCATTTTCGTTTCAGCGATTTCGCGAACCTTATCGCGCTTAACGGTTGCCACTTTATTACGGTTTGGTTCACCAGAACCAGACTCAATTCCAGCTGCTTTTTTAAGCAATACTGCAGCAGGCGGAGTTTTTGTAATAAATGTAAATGAACGGTCTTCGTAAACCGAAATTTCAACAGGAATGATTAAACCAGCTTGGTCAGCTGTACGAGCGTTAAACTCCTTACAGAATCCCATGATATTTACACCGGCTTGACCTAGTGCAGGTCCAACTGGCGGCGCTGGGTTAGCTTTTCCAGCAGGAATTTGCAATTTTACAACTTTTACTACTTTTTTAGCCACGAGACACACCTCCTTAAGTCCGTGATGTGGTAATAGGGTAAACCCTCCCACTCAAGGTTTCATTCTTTATATGAATGACGAAATATCAAGCTAGCTGCCTTGGATTAGTCCAAGACGTACCTTTGCTATATTATCATTAATATATAGCAATTTCAAGTTTTTTCACATTACAATTTGTCGATCTGGGTAAATTCCAGTTCAACCGGCGTTTCACGGCCGAACATGTTAACGAATACTTTCACTTTGCTCTTATCATAATCAATCTCTTCAATTGATCCTGTAAAGTTGGCGAAAGGTCCGTCTATGACTTTGACTGTCTCATTCAATTCAAAATCAATGTCGGTTTTCCGCTCATCCATGCCCATGCGTTTTAAGATGGTTTCCGCTTCGCCAGGAAGAAGCGGAGTCGGCTTTGAGCCTGAACCGGCTGATCCGACGAATCCGGTAACGCCCGGCGTGTTGCGGACCACATACCAGGAATCATCAGTCATGACGATTTCAACAAGCACATAACCCGGGAACACTTTCTTTTTGACTACTTTTTTCTTGCCGTTCTTAATATCAGTCTCTTCTTCTTCAGGGACGACAACGCGGAAAATTTTATCCTGCATTCCCATTGATTCCACACGTTTTTCAAGGTTCGCTTTTACTTTGTTTTCATAACCGGAATACGTATGAACAACATACCAATTCTTTTCCATTCTATCAGGACTCTGCAGTCCTTCCCTCCCCGCATTTAAAAATGAAGTGTAAAACAAAAAATAGGCTCAGGGCCTATGAATCCTTTTTTCAACAACACAATAAAAAACCCGCTGAACGGGTTTTGGCAAACGATATTATGATCTATTATAGCACGTATTGCTGATCATTATTCAACTATTAAACGAATTAATTGAGAAATTCCTGTATCAAGGAGGGCAAAAAAGATAACAAAAAAGATAACCGTTGAAATCACCGTGATCGTATAGCGCGTTAACTCTTTGCCTTTAGGCCAGCTAACCTTTTTCATTTCTTTCCCAACATCTTTAAAGAAACTCATCATGCGCATGTAAAAGACCTCCACAATTTAAAAAGCGAACACTATTTTGTTTCTAAATGAGCTGTATGTGAATTGCAAGTGCTGCAGTACTTCTTAACTTCTAACCGCTCAGCCGCTGATGCAGAGCTTTTCATTGTCGTATAATTACGATTTCCGCATGTTTTGCATGCCAGCGTAATCTTTTTTCTCATGTCGTTACACCTTTTCCTAAACATTCATTTATCTTAATAAAATAGCACAGTCAGAAAAATTCTGTCAATATGACACAGAAACCTGCTACAGGCTGATCTCTCTTATTTCTAAATACTTTTCAAGCTTGCGCTTCACGCGCTGCAGGGCATTATCGATTGATTTTACGTGTCGGTTTAAGTCATCTGAAATCTCTTGGTAACTTCTTCCGTCCAAGTACAAAACAAGCACCTTTCTCTCCAGATCACTCAGCAGTTCTCCCATTTTCATTTCGATATCATCAAATTCTTCCTGATTAATAATCATCTCTTCAGGATTTAACGTTTTAGCGCCTGAAATGACATCAAGCAGTGTTCTGTCAGATTCTTCATCAAAAATAGGTTTGTCTAAAGAAACATAGGAATTTAAAGGAATGTGTTTCTGACGGGTAGCTGTCTTTATTGCGGTAATAATCTGGCGGGTAATGCATAATTCTGCAAAAGCTTTAAATGAAGTAAGCTTGTCCTCTCTAAAGTCTCGGATAGACTTATATAAGCCTATCATCCCTTCCTGTACAATATCTTCTCTGTCGGCCCCTATTAAAAAATAAGACCTTGCTTTCGCCCGTACAAAATTACGGTACTTCGTAATCAAGTAATCTAACGCATCACTATCCCCAACATGAACCTTTTCAATGACCTGCTCGTCCTCCAACTGGCAAAATTGCACTTTGTTGAACTTTCCCTTGCTGTTCTGTAGATTCACTGCGATCCCCCCGGCGCACGTAGATAGAAATATTATACATTAATGGGCGAAAAAGCGTCAACCTAATCCAGACCGCCTCGGCGCCACTTTTCAAACGTTTTCAAAACCTCTTCGGACAGCTCTATTTTACCCGGTGGTTTTTCAGAAGTGATCTTTGAAACCCGCCTTTGAATCCGGCGTTCTATCGTATCCACTTCCCTCAGGAGCTCCCGGGCGGATTTACGGAGAGCCCCTTGTCCGAAAATCGCCCACTGCTCCGTATAATCGGAGGTTGCGACATGAATCTGTGTCGCAATATTATTCAGTGCCTGGGCAAGCTTCTCGATCCGCTCATCCGCCGTTTCATTCTCCCGTGTGAAAATCACTTCGACTCTGTGATTCGTTTGTTTTTTCTCTATGCCTTTTACCAGGTGTGCGTCAAACACCACAATGACTCTGATTCCCGTGTAGGACTGATATTCCGCCATCTTCTGGATCAGTACATCTCTCGCTTCTTCAAAACTGTTCGCTTTTAAATCCTTTAGCTGCGGCCAAGCTCCAATCATGTTGTATCCGTCTACTAACAGGATGTCCATCTGTCTTCATTCCCCTAAAGGATTGCGCTTCCGGTAGACTTCATACATGAGAAGGCCGGCCGCTACCGACGCATTCAGAGACGTGACTTTTCCGGCCATCGGAAGCTTAATGAGAAAATCACATTTCTCTTTCACAAGCCGGCCCATTCCTCTGCCTTCGCTTCCGATAACGAGCACCAAAGGCATCTTGCCGTCCATAGAGCGGTAGTCTTCCCGGGCGGATGCATCCGTTCCGACGACCCAAATCCCCCGCTCCTTCATTTCATCAAGTGTCCGGGCAAGGTTGGTCACCTTCACGACGGGAATGTGTTCAATCGCACCGGTCGAAGCTTTTGCGACCGTCGAAGTCAGTCCGACCGCTCTGCGTTTCGGAATCACGATGCCGTGTGCACCGACAGCGTCAGCCGTTCTCATGATGGAACCGAGATTATGAGGGTCTTCCAGCTCGTCCAATATGAGAAAGAAAGGCTGTTCGTTTCTCTCTTCCGCTCTTTTATATAATTCGTCTAATTGTGCATATTCATATGCCGCCACCTGGGCGACAACACCCTGATGCTGCCCCTCCACCATCTGATCGAGTTTTTTCCTCGGTACAAATTGAATGGTGACGCCGCGCTTTTTAGCAAGCTCCATAACTTGCTGCGCCTGTCCTTTTACTGTGTTTTCCGCCATCCATAACTTATACAGCTTGCGATCTGACTTTAACGTCTCAATCACAGCGTTTTTTCCTATGACGTAATCATGTTGCTGACTCATTTGTTTTCCTCCCTGACGTCCCGACTTGTATAGCCTCAGCAATCAGCTGATTCAGTCTTTCTTCTCTTTTCTCAAGAAAAAGGTATCCGAGTAAAGCCTCAAAAGCTGTACTATGGCGGTACGTCTGTACATCTGTGTTTTTAGGCGTCGTCCCTGATTTCGCGTTTCTGCCTCTTCTCAGCACGGCTTCCTCTTCCTCCGTGAAAAAGGATTCGTCCTGAAGGCGGAACAATATGTCTGCCTGTGATTTTGCCGATACAATCCGGCTCGCCTTCTTATGAAGGTCATTCGGTTTCGTAAAGCCCTGCTTAAGCAGGTGATGCCGGACGTATATTTCAAAAATGGCATCACCCATATAAGCGAGCGCAAGACCGTTTAACTGCTTTGAATCTTTGATTTGTTCAAATTGAAGCATCCGCTTACTCTCCCCGCTTCCAGCGAGTTCCCTGGGCCGTATCTTCAAGAATGATATTCATGCTTTTCAGCTGATCGCGAATCTGGTCTGACAAAGCAAAATCGCGATTGCGGCGGGCTTCATTTCTCTTCTCAATCAACTCTTCAATCTCTTCGTCGACAAGCTCTTCTTCGCCGAGCGTAAGTCCGAGAACAGATCCGATTCTGTCAAACATGCTGATAAAGGCTTTAATGACGTGATCCGCCGTATTGTCTTCCTGCATGTAGTAATTGGCGAGCTTCGCCAGATCAAACCAAACGGAAATCGCATTCGCCGTATTAAAATCATCATCCATTGCTTCTTCAAACGCAGTGCGGTGCTCTTCGATTTTAGCGAGCCATTCCTCATCATTGTCAGTCAGATTCGTGCTGCTAATCAAACGATGGTTTAAATTACTGTAGGCCGTCTTCAGGCGGTTAAACGCGTTTTTTGTTTTCTCAAGCAGCTCTTCCGAATAGTTGATCGGGTGGCGGTAATGAACGGACAGCATGAAAAATCTCAAAAGCTGCGGGTCATATTGCTTAATGATATCGTGCACCAAAACAAAGTTGCCGAGCGATTTTGACATTTTCTCATTATCGATATTGATATATCCGTTGTGAAGCCAGTATTTTGCGAATGTCTTGCCTGTTAATGCTTCAGATTGGGCGATTTCGTTTTCATGGTGCGGGAATGTCAGGTCCTGACCGCCGGCATGAATATCGATTTCGTCACCCAAATACTTTTTCACCATTGCGGAGCATTCAATATGCCAGCCCGGGCGGCCTTTTCCCCAAGGGCTATCCCATGAAATTTCTCCGTCCTTAGCAGCTTTCCAAAGAGCAAAGTCCAGCGCATCCTCTTTCTTCTCGCCGACACGGATACGCGCGCCTGATCTGAGTTCATCAATTGATTGCTGAGATAGCTTTCCGTAGCCTTCGAAGGCTCTTGTTTTGAAATAGACGTCGCCTTCTGATTCATAAGCGTAGCCTTTTTTAATCAGCTCGCTGACAAATTCAATAATGGCGTCCATATTTTCCATGACCCGGGGGTGAAGATCCGCTTTCCGGCATCCGAGGGCCCCCACGTCTTCAAAATACGCTTTAATGAACCGTTCAGAAACGGTCGGGACGTCCTCACCGAGCTCGTTGGCCGCCTTAATCAGTTTGTCGTCAACATCGGTGAAATTCGATACGTATTGAACATCGTATCCTTTATACTCTAAATAGTTGCGTACGGTATCATACACAATCGCCGGACGGGCGTTTCCGATATGAATATAGTTGTATACAGTCGGTCCGCACACGTACATTTTTACTTTGCCTTCCTCAAGAGGAACGAATGTTTCCTTTTTCCGTGTCAATGTATTATAAAGTGTAATGGTCATTTTTGGTTGATCCTTTCTTTTTTATCTTCCAGTTCAGCCTGCAGTTCAAAAATCTGCTGCTCCAATGCTCTAAACCGGTCAGCAACCGGATCGGGCAAGTCTTGGTGATTGAGATCGCGTTTGATTTTTCTTCCGTTCTGAATGACGACTTTCCCCGGTATGCCGACAACGGTCGAAAAGTCGGGAACATCACGAAGCACAACGGAGCCGGCCCCTACTTTAGAACCCTGCCCGACCGTAATAGAGCCGAGCACCTTCGCTCCGGTTGCAATTAAAGCATCATCTTTTATGGTCGGATGCCGCTTCCCCTTTTCTTTTCCCGTTCCCCCGAGAGTGACACCTTGGAATACCGTCACGTTATTGCCGATTTCACATGTTTCCCCTATGACGACCCCCATACCGTGGTCAATGAAAAACCTTCTCCCGATGGTCGCGCCGGGATGGATTTCAATTCCGGTAAAGAAACGGGCAATCTGTGATATCAGGCGCGCCAGGAAGAAAAATCTCCGTTTATATAAAGCATGTGCAATCCGATGCGCCCATATAGCATGTAAACCAGAATAAGTTAAAACAACTTCGAAATAGCTTCTTGCTGCCGGATCTTGATCGAACACTGTATCTATGTCTTCTTTTAGCATTTTAAAAAACACATGCTTCCCCCCATTCTCTCCCCGCTCCAGTCTGTTTTTCCGCCTATAAAAAAAGCGCCTCTGCATGTAAACATGACAGAGACGCTTTTACCGCGCGGTTCCACTCTGTTTGAAAAACAAGTCACTGTTTTCCCAACTTAAAAGCCGGTAACGGCGGCGGCCGCCTTTAAATACTGATTTCCGCAGAAATGTTCTTCAAAGGTCTTAAGGGCGCACTTCTAAAACATGACGCATGAATCTCTCTCAGCCGATGAAGATTCTTTCTGTAATGGTCATTGTTTTATACTCTTCCCTGTCAACAATCGTATATTTAAATGCTTTTCAGGCGTCTGACGGCTGTTTCTCTGCCGATCAGCTCAATGGCCTGCGGAAGCTCAGGACCGTGTGTCTGACCGGTAACCGCTACACGAATCGGCATGAACAGCTTTTTGCCTTTATGGCCTGTTTCTTTCTGAACAGCTTTGATTGAGGCTTTGATCAGCTCAGGCGTAAATTCTTCAAGCTCTTCAAGCTTCGCAGCAAATACGCTGAGCACTTCAGGCACCTGTTCCTCTTCCAGAACGGCTTTTGCCTCTTGATTATACTCGATCTCATCTTTAAAGAACAAATCAGTCAGCTCGACAATTTCAGCGCCGTAGCTCAATTGCTCATGGTAAAGAGAGATTAATTTACGAACCCATTCCTGCTCCTCGGCAGAAAGCTCAGTGCCGACTTTTCCTGCTTTTTGCAGGTGCGGCAGGGTCAGCTCAACCACTTGATCAAGATCCAGCGCTTTGACGTATTGGTTGTTGACCCATTTCAGTTTATGCATATCAAACAGAGCCGGTGACTTAGACAAACGATTTACATCAAAAATTTCAATGAATTGTTCTCTTGTGAAAAGCTCTTCTTCACCGACGGGAGACCAGCCGAGAAGTCCGATAAAGTTAAACAGCGCTTCAGGCAGGTAACCCAGCTCATCATACTGCTCAATAAACTGGATAATTGATTCATCACGTTTACTTAATTTTTTGCGGCTTTCGTTTACGATAAGCGTCATATGTCCGAAGACAGGAACATCCCAGCCGAATGCCTGGAAAATCATGATCTGTTTCGGTGTATTTGAAATGTGATCCTCACCGCGGAGCACGTGCGTCATTTTCATTAAGTAATCGTCAATCGCGACGGCAAAGTTATACGTCGGTGTTCCGTCTTTTTTGACGATGACAAAGTCGCCGATGCCGTCTGATTCAAAAGAAATCTCGCCTTTTACGATATCGTTAAATGCGATGATTTTCCCTTCCGGCACGCGGAAACGGATGCTCGGCTGTCTGCCTTCGGCTAAAAACTGCTCCTGCTCTTCCTGAGTCAGGTTTCTGTGTTTGCCGGAATAGCGCGGCATTTCCCCGCGGGCGATTTGCTCTTCACGTTCTTTCTCAAGTTCTTCTTCCGTACAGAAACATTTATAAGCAAGCCCTTTTTCAAGAAGCTCTTCATAGTACTTTTTGTAAATGTCGTTACGCTCAGACTGGCGGTACGGGCCGTATTCTCCCCCGATATCCACACTTTCATCCCAGTCCATGCCGAGCCATTTCAAATAGTTGAGCTGGCTTTGCTCTCCGCCTTCAATATTTCGCTTTTTGTCCGTATCCTCAATCCGGATAATAAACTTTCCGCCTTGGCTGCGGGCAAATAAATAGTTAAAAAGCGCCGTTCTGGCGTTACCGATATGCAAATGTCCGGTCGGACTCGGTGCATAACGAACGCGTACTTCATTTCCCATGTTCAAATACTTCCTTTCATCTCGTCTGTAGCCTCTAGCCGAATATATGTATCTATTCTACCACCAAATAGACCGGGCATCAAAACAATGATCAGGCTTTTTGGATCAGAACGGTCGCCTGAGCGGCAATTCCTTCGGCTCTTCCGGTAAACCCGAGCTTTTCAGTCGTCGTCGCTTTTACGTTTACTTGAGAGACGTCCGCCTCAAGGCCTTCCGCTATCCGTTTTCTCATAGCATCAATATGCGGCGCCATTTTCGGCTTTTGCGCAATAATCGTGCAGTCTATATTTCCGAGTACGTATCCTTTTTCTTTAACAATGTTCCAGACATGCTGAAGAAGCTTAAAAGAATCCGCATCCTTGAATTCCGGATCAGTATCCGGGAAATGCTTGCCGATATCTCCTTCACCTGCCGCTCCGAGACACGCGTCTGCGACTGTATGCAGCAATACATCAGCATCTGAATGTCCGAGCAGCCCCTTTTCATAAGGAATTTCAATTCCGCCGATGATGAGAGGACGGCCTTCCGTTAATTGATGCACATCAAATCCTTGTCCGATTCTAAACATTATGATTCCCACTTTCCGCTTTCATGATTGCTTCCGCAAATATCAGGTCATCCGGCGTTGTCAGCTTAATATTGGTATAGCTGCCTTCAACGATACTCACCTGATATCCATCAAGACGCTCGACGAGGCTGGCGTCATCCGTCCCTAAGAAGCCTTTGTTTTCCGCTTCCATATGCGCCGTCTTCAATAAAGAAAGACGAAAAGCTTGCGGCGTTTGAACGGCCCACAAGCTTGAACGATCAAAGGTCTCCGCAACCCGGGAGCCTTCCGCCCGTTTTATCGTGTCTTTCACAGGAACAGCCAGGACAGCCGCTCCCGCCTCCTCTGCTGTTTCCACGAGCTTATCGATATGCTGATGTGTGACAAACGGGCGCGCTCCGTCATGAACAAGGACGACCGATTCCTTATCAATCACTTTCAGTCCTTCGTATACACTGTGCTGACGCTCCGCACCCCCGGTAACAAGCTCAATTTCCGTCTGAATCGGAAATTGGGCCAGCAGCTGTCGAAAATCTTCCCGTTCACTCTCGTTTATCACCAAGATTATTTTCTGACAGGGTGCGTGGCTTTCAAAAACCCGCAGTGTGTGTATAATAACAGGCGCACCTTTTAAGCTGATGAACAGCTTATTTTTCCCGGCCTTCATTCTTTTTCCTTGTCCGGCAGCCGGAATAACGACAACATACTCCATATAAACTCCCTCTTAAAGAGCTTTCTCAAGCAGCTTGGGCTTGGCAAAAATCATTCGTCCCGCCGCTGTCTGCAGTACGCTGGTTACGAGCACATCAATATGTTTCCCTATATAATTGCGGCCTTCTTCCACAACAATCATCGTCCCGTCATCCAAGTAAGCCACACCTTGATTATGCTCTTTCCCGTCCTTAATCACCTGCACATTCATCTCTTCGCCCGGAAGCACAACCGGCTTCACCGCGTTTGCAAGGTCATTAATATTCAGTACCGCAACCTTCTGAAGCTCACATACTTTATTTAAATTAAAATCATTCGTCACAACGACGCCGGATGTCAGCTTCGCAAGTTTGACAAGCTTGCTGTCAACCTCCTGAATGTCTTCGAAGTCGCCTTCATAAATTTCAACCGTAATATCCAGTTCCTTTTGAATGCGATTCAAGATATCCAGTCCGCGGCGCCCTCTGTTACGTTTTAAAACATCTGAAGAATCAGCGATATGCTGTAATTCCTCCAGCACAAATTGAGGAATGACAATGACGCCTTCTAAAAAGCCCGTCTGACAAATATCTGCAATTCTCCCATCAATAATAACACTTGTATCCAAGATTTTCAGCCTTTTATCCTGTTCCTCCTGCTCCTCATCAGCACTTCCCTTTTTCTTCTGCATTCTTGCAGAAATGGAGAAAAGACTGATCAGTTCATCCTTTTTCTTAAATCCGACTTGGAAGCCCAGGTAACCGAGAAAGAAAGCCAGAAAGACCGGAATGATGGTGCTGAATATACGGTACGGAATATTGTCCAGCGGAATCACGTTTACAATGAGATATGCGATGATAAGTCCAAAAACCAATCCGAGACTCCCGAATAACAGATCCGGCACCGGAGCTCTCAGCAAAGAATCTTCAATCCATTTTACCCAATTAATCACATATTCTGTCGTCCATATACTGATGAGAAAAAAGATAATAGCACCAATTGCAGCAGACGTATATGCGTTTGTTATTAAAGGTATGTCCTGTATATTTGACAGCACAAACAATTCAGGTATTAAAAAGATACCGACAACGCCGCCCACAATAATGAAGAACGCCTGAACTATTCGTTTTAACATACCTCCACCTCCTTTTAAGTAGCATTTTTTCAGCAGACTGTCAGAGCCTACAAATTCAGAATAAACAAAAACTAACAATAATATACCCGGATTCCGACAGGTTTAAGCGATTCTTAAAGCTGTCTATCTATATAGTGTTTTTCCTGAAGGCGTTTTAAGCCTTTTTTGATTTTTTTGGCGCGCACTTCGCCGATACCCTCAACATCATCAAGCTCTTCTACAGTGGCTTCCGTTATGCTTGGCAAAAATCCGAACGCCTCAACCACATTTTCAACAATCGGCATCGGCAGACGCGGAATTTTGTTCAGCAGCCTGTATCCTCTCGGGAGCACATAATCATCAAGATTGGTAGAAGCCGGATATCCAAGCAGCTTAAACAGAATGGAATCATCAAGCAGATCATAGCTGGACATATCCTGAAGCTCTTTTAACAGCACGAACGGATCTTTGATTTTTTCTTTGACATAGTCTTTGATGAAAAGTGCCGCCTCTTCTTCCATGTCCGTAATCAGTTCAATCACCTGCAGACGGATTAAGTGGCCTTCCGTTCCGAGTTCTTTAATATACATATTGATTTCATTTTTTATTCGGAGCACCATTTCATATCGATGCATGACGGACAGCACGTCACTGAATGTCACAAGCTCCTCAAACTCTAATGCGTTTAAAGCCGTAATCGTTTTGTCTAAAATGGTTTTATACTTCTCAAGCGTTTGAATGGCCTGATTTGCCTTTGTTAAAATAAATCCTATGTCCTTTAGTGTGTACTTCATGCTGTCCTGATATAACGTAATGACATTTCTGCGCTCAGAAATGGCGATGACGAGACAGCCGGTCTGCTTCGCCACCCGTTCCGCCGTACGGTGCCTCATTCCCGTTTCTGAAGAAGAAATGGTCGCCTCCGGCATAAGCTGCGTATTCGCATAAAGAATTTTCTGGCCGGAATCACTTAAAATAATGGCACCGTCCATTTTGGCCAGCTCGTATAAGTGAGCGGGCGCAAATGATGTATTAATATGAAAACCGCCATCCACGACTTGCTTTACCTTATCATTGTATCCGACAACAATCAGGCCGCCTGTATTTGCCCGAAGTACATTCTCTATCCCGGCTCTGAGCGGGGTGCCCGGTGCAACGAACTGCAGAATTGCAGACAGGTCAAGCTCTTGTTTCGCCCCTTTTTTCTCTTTTTCCATCTATTATGATCCTCCTAATGAAGTACGAAGCGCTTCTGCAACATTTGCTACTCCGACAACCTCAATCCCTTTTGGTATTGTCCACCCGTCTGCATTCGCCTCAGGTATAATCATGCGCTTGAAGCCGAGTTTTGCCGCTTCTTTTACGCGCTGTTCGATTCTTGACACCCTGCGGACTTCTCCTGTCAGACCCACTTCACCGATAAAGCAATCTGCGGGATTCGGCGGTGTATCTCTGAAGCTTGAGGCAATGCTGACGGCTACTGCCAAATCAATCGCCGGTTCATCCAGTTTGACCCCGCCGGCGACCTTTAAATACGCATCTTGATTTTGAAGCAAAAGACCCACCCGCTTCTCAAGCACAGCCATAATTAACGATACCCTGTTGTGGTCAATGCCTGTAGCCATGCGGCGCGGGTTTCCAAAACTGGTCGGTGATATGAGCGCCTGAATTTCAACCAGGATCGGTCTCGTTCCTTCCATTGACGCAACGATACTCGAACCCGATGCCCCGGCAGAACGCTCTTCCAAGAAAATTTCAGAAGGGTTCAGCACTTCCGTAAGCCCCTCTTCCCGCATTTCAAAGATGCCCATTTCATTTGTGGAGCCGAAACGGTTTTTTACGGCCCGCAAAATACGGAATGTATGGTGCCGCTCTCCTTCAAAGTATAGAACGGTATCGACCATGTGCTCAAGCAATCTCGGCCCTGCGATCGATCCTTCTTTTGTGACGTGCCCGACGATAAAAATAGGTATGCCGTTTGTTTTCGCGATTTTCATCAATTCGGCCGTACACTCTCTTACTTGTGATACACTGCCGGGAGCTGAGGTGATATCACTTTGGTAAACGGTCTGAATGGAGTCTACGACAACAAATGCGGGTTTCATCTCTTGTATAGCAGACGAAATATACTCCATATCGGTTTCAGATAAAACATGTAACATTTGGCTGTTGATTCCAAGTCTGTCGGCGCGCAGCTTCGTTTGCTTCACGGATTCTTCCCCTGAAATGTAAAGCACGCTGCCGGCCGTATCAGCTAATTGTGCGGATACTTGGAGAAGGAGCGTTGATTTTCCGATCCCGGGATCGCCGCCGATTAATACTAACGAGCCTTTCACAACGCCGCCGCCAAGCACTCTGTTGAATTCTTCAAGCTTTGTGTGAACGCGGGGTTCTTCCGATGTTTCAATTGATGTAATGGGTGATGGTTTCTGGACGGTTTGAACGGAGTGGGAGAAAGCCGCCCGCCGATTCGCCGGCGCTTTTTTTATGGTTTCTTCCACCATTGTATTCCAAGCCCCGCAGCCCGGGCACTTTCCCATCCACTTTGCGGATTCATAACCGCATGAGTGGCAGATGAATTTTGTTTTTGATTTAGCCATATATGTTGTAAGACCTCTTCCTTATCGAATATTTCTCTATATAACAAAGTGAGGCATACACTTACTTACGTATGCCTCATGTTTGTCACTATATTAGTTCGTTTTAGCAGTTGTTTTTACGACAAATTCGCCGTCCTCAACATCAAGAACAATGTGCTGGCCTTTATCAATATTGCCTCTGAGGAGTTCTTCTGATAACCGGTCCTCCACATGCTTTTGAATCGCTCTTCTTAACGGACGTGCGCCGTATTCCAAATCGACGCCCTCTTCTGCCACTTTTGCTTTTGCAGCATCCGTCAGCTCGATAGAGAGATCTTGTTCTTTCAGACGTTTTGTTAACTGATCAGACATAAGCGACACGATGTCTGTAAGGTGTTTTTTCTCAAGGGAGTGGAAGACGATAATTTCGTCAATCCGGTTGATAAACTCAGGTCTGAAGGCACGCTTCAGCTCTCCCATGACTTTGTCTTTCATGTCTTTATGGTTTTGTGATTCATCCTGCACATTGAAGCCCACATATTTGTTGCGTTTCAGCTCGCTCGCTCCGACGTTTGACGTCATAATCAGGATCGTGTTGCGGAAATCCACAGTGCGTCCTTTTGAATCAGTCAAGCGTCCGTCTTCAAGCACTTGCAGGAGTATGTTAAACACATCAGGGTGCGCTTTTTCAATTTCATCAAGCAGTACGACAGAGTAAGGTTTTCTTCTCACTTTTTCTGTCAGCTGGCCGCCTTCATCATAGCCGACATATCCCGGAGGAGAACCGACAAGACGTGAAGTTGAGTGTTTCTCCATGTATTCGGACATATCCACTCTGATCATCGCTTCCTCATCACCGAAAATGGATTCCGCCAGCGCTCTTGCCAGCTCTGTCTTCCCAACGCCTGTAGGGCCTAGGAAGATGAATGAACCAATCGGGCGTTTCGGGTCCTTCAGACCGGCTCTTGCACGTCTGACAGCCTTTGCAACAGCTACAACAGCTTCATCCTGGCCGATGACGCGGGAGTGCAGAATGTTTTCCATATTGAGAAGCTTATCTGTTTCCGTTTGGGCAATTTTAGATACAGGCACCCCGGTCCAGCTGGATACAACCATCGCGATATCCTCTACAGAAACTTCGGAGTTCTCCTGGCCTTGTTTTTCTTTCCATGTTTTTTTCGTGTCTTCCACCTGTTCTCTCAGGCGCTGCTCCGTATCACGAAGGGAAGCCGCTTTTTCAAACTCCTGGCTCTGAACGGCAGCGTCTTTTTCCTTGCGAACTTCATCGAGTTTCTGCTCAAGCTCTTTTAAGTTCGGAGGTGTTGTGAACGAACGGAGACGCACTTTTGAACCGGCTTCATCAATTAAATCGATCGCTTTATCCGGAAGGAAGCGGTCAGAAATATAACGGTCGGACAATTTTACCGCCGCTTCAATCGCTTCATCGGTAATGGATACGCGGTGATGCGCTTCATAGCGGTCACGGAGCCCTTTTAAAATTTGAATGCTTTCATCGGCTGACGGCTGATCCACCTGAATCGGCTGGAAACGGCGCTCCAGAGCGGCGTCTTTTTCGATATATTTACGGTATTCATCAAGCGTTGTCGCACCGATGCATTGGAGCTCTCCGCGGGCCAGTGAAGGTTTTAAGATATTCGATGCGTCAATCGCACCTTCTGCTCCCCCCGCTCCAATCAGTGTATGCAGTTCGTCAATGAATAAAATAATATTGCCGGCCTGACGTATTTCATCCATTACTTTTTTCAAGCGGTCTTCAAATTCTCCGCGGTATTTCGTACCGGCTACAACCGTCCCCATGTCTAATGTCATTACGCGTTTATCACGTAAAATTTCCGGCACTTCATTATTGATGATCTGCTGTGCGAGGCCTTCAGCAATCGCAGTTTTACCTACACCCGGTTCTCCGATAAGAACGGGGTTATTCTTCGTTCTGCGGCTTAATACCTCAATAACACGCTGAATTTCTTTGCTTCGGCCGATAACCGGATCAAGACTGTCTTCCTTCGCAATCGCAGTTAAATCACGCGCCAGACTGTCCAGCGTCGGCGTGTTTGCATTGCTGTTCGTACCGGATGCAGAAGATCCCGTCTCATTGCTTCCCAGAAGCTGCAGCACTTGCTGTCTCGCCTTATTCAAGCTGACACCGAGATTATTCAGAACTCTCGCCGCTACGCCTTCTCCTTCACGAATCAGTCCGAGAAGTATGTGTTCTGTTCCCACATAAGAATGTCCTAGCTTTCTGGCTTCATCCATGCTGAGCTCAATGACTTTTTTTGCTCTTGGCGTATAATGAATCGTTTGAGACATTTCCTGTCCCCGTCCGATTAAGCTCTCCACTTCTTTCTGAATTTTATCCGAACCGAGTCCGAGTGCTTGGAGTGCTTTAGCCGCAATCCCTTCTCCTTCACGAACCAGACCTAATAAGATATGTTCAGTTCCAATATTGTTATGGCCTAAGCGCAGTGCTTCTTCCTGTGCCAGTGCCAATACCTTTTGAGCTCGCTCTGTAAACCTTCCAAACATCATATCGAATCATCCTCCTGTCTATTTGCACTCATTTCTAAATGCAGCCTTTCCCTGATAAGAGCCGCTCTTCTCGCGTCTCTTTCGTTCGGCCGTAATGCACCGCCCGAATATTGCTGGAGAAAACCCGGCTGTGTCAAAATCATCAGTTCATTAAGTATATTGCTTGATAGCCCTTTAATGATCCCCAGGTCTATCCCCAGCCGAACGTCAGAAAGGCATTTCGCCGTTTCCTTTGATTCAATCATACGGCAGTTGGATAAAACACCGTAAGACCTGAATACCCGGTCCTCCAATTCAATTTTCGAGGTTTGGTAAAGCGCTTCTCGGGCTGAACGTTCCTGCTCAATCAGCTGGGCAGCCACACTGTTTAAATCATCTACAATGTCCTGTTCTGATTTTCCGAGTGTGATTTGATTTGAAATTTGAAAGATATTTCCTAATGCTTCGCTGCCTTCACCGTAAATTCCTCTAACAACTAAACCTAATTGGTTAATTGCCGGTATAATTCGATTCATTTGCCTAGTTAATACAAGGCCCGGCAAATGCATCATGACTGAAGCCCTTAGTCCCGTCCCTACATTTGTAGGACAGCTTGTTAAGTACCCTCTTTTCTCTCCAAAGGCGTAATCCACTTTCTCCTCAATCCAGTCATCAACCTGGTTCGCCGCTTTTATGGCATTGAGAAGCTGGAAGCCGGGGAAGAGGCATTGAATTCTGATATGATCTTCTTCATTTAACATAATGCTGACTTCTTCATTTTCAGAAAGCAAACAGCCGCCAAAAGGGGATTCCGTTAAATTCGGGCTGATCAGATGTTTCTCCATCAGCACCCGTTTTTCCAAAGGCTGAGCTTCACTCATTCTGATTAAATGAAATTGACCGATATCAGGCAGTTCTTTTCCTGAAAAATGATCTTCGAATTGCTGAATGATGGATGAGGCTTCTTCATTCGTATACCGGGCGGGAAACTTTATATTTTCAAAGTTTCGGGCCAACCGTATACGGCTGCTGAGTACAATGTCACTTTCAGGTCCCTTTTGCTTCATCCAATTGCTTAGTGCGTCCTGAATAAAATGCTTGAGCGACATTACCCTTGTTCCCCCTCACTGTCTTTACTTTTTAACTTCTGCTCTAACGATCGGATCTGATCCCTGACCTCCGCTGCTCTTTCAAACTCTTCGTGGTGTATTAAAGATTCAAGTTCTTTTTTTAACATTTCCATTTGCCGTCTTACATGCAGGTTTCCGCCTATTCGTTTTGGAATTTTCCCAGCATGCACCGTATTCCCGCTGTGAACTTTTCGCAAGATCGGCGTAATTTGGCTGTAGAACGTATCGTAACATTCCGCACAGCCGAAACGCCCTGTTTTTCTCAGCTGCTGAAACGTCATACCGCATTTCTTACAAGCTGTCCCTTGCTCTGAATAGCCGAACATTTGAGAACCGGTGTTTTGAAATGAAGACTCCATATTCAGCAGTCCTGATAATAAATTATGGATCGAGAACCCTTGGTTTCCACTTATACTGTATGAATCGCTATTTTCTTTTGCACATTGTTCACAAATATGAACTTCTTGTTTTTCTCCATTAACAACTTTCGTAAAGTGAAAAGTGGCCGGTCTCTCATTGCATTCTTGACAAATCAATCTTTTCACCCGCTTACTTTAGTTTTAAAGATGTGAGCATTGCTTTCATCATTCTGGCTCTTAGTTCATCCCGTTCGGGCAAATCAATATATAGAACTGAACGATCCATTACACTCACCATCATTTTAGCTTCTCTTTCCGAAATAACTCCGTCCTCTAACAGTCTGAGAATAATGTCATCAGAGGCTGCCTGGGACAAGTGGGTATGAATCTGCGAAATAATATTATTGATGAGGACGACTTCGTTATTCATTTTAATTTTGATAATACGAATATAACCGCCGCCTCCCCGTTTACTTTCAACAATATATCCTCTTTCA
Organism: Bacillus sp. B1(2022); assembly: GCF_040259625.1. Lineage (NCBI taxonomy): Bacteria > Bacillati > Bacillota > Bacilli > Caryophanales > Bacillaceae > Bacillus > Bacillus sp. B1(2022). The sequence continues at coordinate 385 of NZ_JANIFO010000016.1, read as the reverse complement.
CTTGTAAATCTGGTGTTGATGACATAATTTATTTGGGAAGGAACACATTGAAATTTATCAGCGATTTCACTGCGTTTGATCTCTAAAATTTCTTTGCCATTTTGATCTAATACTTGTTTCAAGTACTGTTCAATGATGTCAGAAATATTATGTCCCACTCAACCCCCTCCTTCATTGACTTTGACTATATTTGACTTTAACCTTACTATAAGGTGTTTCGCAAAATTTTTCAACTGTATCGCTCTATCTCTATTATTTCCACTTTGCACAAGCATAAAACCTGCTTTTGCAAAAAGGCATATCGTTACGTTTCTCATATTATATAATGTATGCAGAAAAACACAAAAAAGGCAGCTCATAATGAGCTGCCTTTACCGTAATGCTA
>NZ_JANIFO010000015.1:0-82104 GCF_040259625.1 Bacillus sp. B1(2022) | reverse complement strand
TGCTTTTCTGAGATTGATAAATTGTTCTCTAATCTGATCGTATTGTTTTGCCCGCTTTTCTGCGGCTGAAATGAACGAGGCTGCTTCAAATACTTTCATTTACGGCTCCTTTCTGCTTCTTTCCGTCTAAATTTTACCATAGGATATAAGATTAGATGAATCTCTTGCATTTGTCGAACTGCTTTATTCAAGATCATAAAATTTCAAAGAAAACCTTACACGAAGGAATCTGGGATCGGCAAAACAAAGCCAGATATAACATATATTAAAAAATCTCTTGCATTTCTACACCCGCCATGCTATATTGATATAGCGATGAGCTGAATTGTGTAAGCCGATGCACATGCCCTTGCGGCACACACGAATGTGGCGTGTGGTGTATCGCCTCAATACGCAAAAGACGTTTGCTTCTGCAAACGTCTTTTTTTATTATCCGATTTTCGTTCCATTCGGTACTGTCTGCTCTGGCGTAAGCAGGACAACGTCTCCTTTTTCCGGGATGCCGCCGAGAACGAGAACTTCTGACTTAAATCCGGCGATCCGCCGCGACGGAAAGTTGACAATAGCTGTCACCTGTCTGCCCGTCAGATCACCCGGTTCGTACCGTTTTGTAATCTGGGCGCTTGATTGTTTCATGCCGATCTCTTCGCCGAAATCTATTGTCATCTTAATGGCCGGCACCTTTGCTTCCGGAAATACTTCCGCTTTTACGACCGTTCCTATTCTGAGATCAAGCTTGATAAAATCTTCAATGACTGCCATATCAAAAACTCCTTTTTTACAATCATGTTACCAAAAAAAGAAGCAGTTTATTTAACCGATTTTCAGGATTATTTATCAGATTGAAAGGTGTTTCGGAAGACACGCGGCGTTATTCCCTTATGTCTGACAAACCATCTGGTAAAGGAAGACAAATTTTGAAAGCCGACCTCCTGACTGATGTCTGTCAGCCGGCATTTTGTTTCAATAAGCATTTGTTCCGCTTTCTTCATACGGAGCTCAGCAATATAAGCTTGCGGGCTTTTCCCCGTCTGCTTTTTAAACCAGTCGGAATAATACGCCGGGTGGTAATGTTCCATTGCGGCAAGCTCTTTAATTGTAAAAGTCTTTGAGAGATTTCGGCGGATATACGCAATTGAATCATTTGTACGGTTTTCTTGTATCTTTTCAGCAATATATTCTGCAAGCAGACTCAATGAATGAGCCGATTGCTGCTTTGTCTCTTCTGTCAGCAGAAACCGAATCGATGTCCAAAAAGGATCAAGCTTATTCAGAACGCCGGGGGCAAAGGAACCTTTGAAAAAATATGCCGGTATGTCGAGAACGAGACATTCATTTCGCTCCAAAGAACGGAACCGATGTTCATGCCCGGGCGGAATATACAACATTTGATCAGGTTTTAATCTGATTTTACGTCTTTCTGTCTCCAGGTCCAGCTGTCCTTCGAGCGGAAAGAGCATTTGACAGTATGTGTGTGCATGAGAATCAAAAATATGTGAATAGGTGCGCCGCTCACAAATGATATGTTGTAATGAATCCATTTGTCCCTCCTTTTTACATGATGCGTCTTTTTATTTAGTTTACATAATAATATTATTGTTTCCTCTCCTGCAAACCTCTTAGGAAAGCAACAACTGCAAACTTCCGGCTTTCCTTAATTGATTCGGTTAATTCAAATGCACTCTGTTTTCTCAACACGGCAAATCCGTGAAGAAGGCTCCTCAGTCCTCTCGCAGCATGAATCGCAGTGTCAGACTGTGCATATCCGTTAGCTGTCAGCTGCCTGACAACAAGCCCTACAAGCAGGCTTGACAGATTCTCAATCCGGCCATCTTTTATCTTTTGAAATGTTGCGTCATATAATCCGGGATTGGCTTCGGCGAAATTGATATAGGCATCGGCGAGAGCAAGCAAAGCCGTTTCGCCCGTCAGTCCTTCTGCAGAGGCCGCCATTTTTTCATATAACATAGTTAAACCGGAGACAGCCAGCTCTGTTTTAATTCCTTGAAGGCCATTGACAAAATTGTAAAGGGAAGGCGGTTTTACGTTTAAGGACTTTGCAACAGCCGCAAGCGTCACTTCGTTCAGCCCTTTTTCGTCAGCGATGCCTGCTGCAGCTCTCAATATCATGTCAAGGCTCATTCCGACTCTCGGTGACATTATGATCGGCCTCCCGGCAGGCTTCGTTCGGCTTCCTCAACAGCCTCAGCCATCATTTCAACGGGATTGCAGAGAACATTTCCATGTCCGGCGGCCAGACTGCTTGGTTGATGAGCGATAAGTGTTCTTGCTGTTTTTACAGCTTCTTCTTTATTCCACGTAGCAAAAGCCGGAAACGGAAATTTCCATTTCAGCTTCCCAGAAACAGCAAGGCCGCCCCGTACTTGAAAGGCATCTCCGACGATCAGCATATCATTTCTCATATCTTTAAAAGCGAGGCTTCCCGGCGTATGACCGGGAGCGGGAATGACAAGTAAAGATCCGATCCGCTCGCCGCCTTTCAGCAGGCGATCAGGTTCGGTCTGAACATTTTTCGGCACTCCCCCCTTTATCGGCGTTTGTGCTTCATGCTCAAATAATGAAGTGTCACCTTTCAGCAAGAAAGAATCCCGCTCAGAAATACAGACGGAAGCATCCGGAAATTCCGCAGCTAATGAGTCAAGCGAACCGATGTGATCCCCGTGCGCGTGGGTGAGTAATATGTCATTCAGCGGCTTCCCAAGCTGCCGCAATGCTTGTTTGATTCCTTTATGACTGTTAGGCAGTCCGGCGTCAATCAGGGTTACTCCTTCTTCTTCTTCAACCAAATAACAATTCACCGGGAAGAGCGCGGGAAAAAAAGTCAGCTGCCAAACGGTTCCGTATTGTAAGATTCTCATCAACATCCCCCTAAAAACTAATATCATTAGTTTTATTATAACTAATACCGTTAGTTTATCAAGAGTTTTCTGTTTAAATCCTGAATAAGGCGCGGGCGCTTCTCTTATGCAAAAAAAAGAAACGTGCATACTGTGATAAAAGATGCTTTCAGCCTGCGAATAAATCAGACTACTAAAACCAGCCGGATAAGCATACACTACTCAACGGAGGGGGAGTTCCACACCATGCATATCACACTTCAAAGCATCTGCCCTATCTTAATGATTGCCTTTTTTCTGTATAAAAAGGTGAAACGGTCCGTCGGCTTTCAGCCTTTGAAACCCCGCTGGCTTTATACAAGAATGATTTTGTTTTCATTGCTGGCCGCAGCTCTGGCGTTTTTCAGCATCACACACCCAGCTTTATACGGCTATCTTATATTCGGCACTTTTTGCGGCTGGCTTCTGGTCCTGTTTGCAAAACGGAACATTTCATTTGAAGAACGCCGCGGAAAAATGTATTTTCGCACTCACCTGTGGATTGAACTTATTCTATTAACGTTATTCCTATCGAGATTTTTTTATCGCGTTATTGAAATGTACCGGGTCACAGCGGACTTTACCCATCCGGAGGCATACAGCCAAACGGTCGGGGCCGATCCGCTGACCATCAGTATCTTTTATTTCATCGCAGTTTATTACAGCGGCTTCTCTTTTTATGTTTTAAAAACGAGCAGAGACCAAACCAATAACAGTCAGTACGGCTGACATCCCTGTCTAAAAAGCAGGGATGTTTTTTAATCGTGCCGCGTATGGTGAATCATTTGCTGAAGCACATCTAACACATGTTCATCCTCAGGAGAATAATAGATGGATGTTCCTTCTCTGCGTGATTTGACGAGGCGCAGATTTTTAAGAAAACGCAGCTGATGAGAAACGGTAGACTGCAGCAAATTCAGCTTTTCTGCGATATCATTTACCGCGTGCTCACCCTGTGACAGCAAATGGAGAATTCTGATTCTGGTCGGATCAGACAGCGCCTTAAAAGTCTGGGCAACCAAAAATAAAGTTTCCTCATCTAAATCGACAGCGGGGTCATTTTTGTTTCCGGATTCGTGAAATTCAGTCATATACCTCACCCTTCTTTTCTCAAGTAGCCCAATTATACCAAATGTCAATTGATGCAGATACATCCTGCGCCTGACAAAAGAACCGTTATTTTAAATTTATGTTTCAAATACGGGTTTCCGCTTGGTTTCGCGCATTCATCTGTGTCATAATGAAAAAGTCATAATGCTCCTGAAATTGAGGGTGAAACACAGTGGAGAAAAAGAAAAAAGGCTGTTTCGCTGCCGCGGGTCTTATGATGATATGTGTTTTTGTCATGGTTTCCTTCTTCCTCATTCTGTTATTTTCAAATAATGAATGGCTCAAAAGTCTTCCGTTTGATGTCAAGCCGATCGTCCTTGAACGGCTGACAGATTACAAACCGCTTGTTGAAGACGAGCTGGATGAAAAAGGACTCACCAAATATACATCGCTTGTACTCGGCATGATATATCAGGAGTCAAAAGGAAGAGGAAATGATCCCATGCAGTCTTCAGAATCTCTGGGTTTAAAGCGAAATGAGATTAAAAACCCTCAAACCAGTATCAAACAGGGAATCAAACAATTCACTCTCATGTACCAAACAGGCAAGAAAAAAGGCGTAGACTTGGATACGATTATACAAAGCTACAACATGGGAGCCGGCTATATTGATTTTGTGGCTGAACATGGAGGATCGCATACTGAGGAACTGGCAAAACAATACTCCGAGCAGCAGGTCAAAAAGAATCCGAAACTTTACACTTGCGGAGGGAACAAAGACAATTTCCGTTATCCCTACTGCTATGGTGATTACACGTACGCAGAAAAAGTAAAAGCAAAAACAAAAACCGTTGAACAATCCTTAAATGTAACAACACTTGAAACGCTTGAAGAGTAAAAGGCGCCCTGATGAGGCGCCTTTTTCAATCAATAGAAAAAAGCCGCGCAGAGCACGGCTTTTTTTAATAATACGGTGAGATCATTAAGTATACAATGACACCCGTCAGACTGACATACAGCCAGAGCGGCATCGTCCATCTCGCGATTTTTTTGTGGCGCTCCACTTGCATGCTGAATCCTCTGATCAGCGTAAACAGCGCAAGCGGCACGATAATGAAGGAAAGGCAAATATGCGTAATTAAAATAAAGAAGTAAATCCCGCGCATGATGCCGTGGCCGCCGAATAAAGTATTCTCAGCTATCGAGTGGTACACGACATAGCAGATCAAAAACAGCAAAGTCGTCGTAAACGCCGCTAAAATAAAGCGTTTGTGCGCTTGAATGTTTTTTTGCTTAATCATAAAGAGCGCTGCCAGCAAAAAGATAAACGTGAAGCTGTTAAAAATGGCATTTAACATCGGCAGAATATGAATATTGGCAATGCTGACCTGTCCCGATTTCGGCATAAAAAACAGCACCGCAATTAATCCGTTGATCAGAACGGTCAATGTCAGCACGACACCGGTATAACTTTTAGGTTTGTTTTCTGTCTGATTCATCTTATGACCTCTCTCAATTTTACTGACTATCCAAATGGTATGAGAATTCAGCTTTGATGTCAACGGTTTCGCCCGCTTCGTCAGAAATTAGACAAACTTAAGCCCTAAAAAGACCGGGTGTTTGAGACCCGGCCTTTCGTCATATTATGCTTCCTTCAACAGTTCTTCTATCACCTTATGTTCGTTTTCATTCAACAGATTTTTTGGAATGATCCGATCAATCGGTTTATTCATGTGCTGATCGAGAATATCGGCTGTTTCTTTGTCCCCTGCGATTACGAGACGCTCCCATTGGTGTGAAGCGGCCTTCTGATCAAGGTTCGAAGCCAATCGTTTATACAGCCTGTTTTGGTTTTCTTCGACGTGGGCTTTGGCGGCGTCTTCGTCCATCGATGCGGAGTTTCCGCTTACATCCTGCGGTTTCCACGATTCATTGATGACGTCGTAATGATAATGCTCCACTCCTTCAATTTTTCCGAGTACGGTTTCTATGATCTTCACTTCATTCTGCTGGGTGAGAATAAAAGCCGTGCTCGGAAATTGTTCACGAAGAATTTCTAATTGATCAAGGACAGCCGTCTCTTCCCAATAAAATCGTGTTTCAACAGGCACCTGCAATTCAATCGTCTCCCAAATACCGCCTTCTCCCGACGCAAAAAATACGAGACTTCGCGGCATCTCTTTACCAAGCCCATCGATATATTGATAGACACGTTCCATGATGCGGACGAGAGATTTTTCTTCTTCCGGATCACTGGCAGACAGATACTCTTTTAATCTCCGAAAACCGGTTTTCAAGACGATTTTCCACTCTCCCCCCTGCTGATCCGGATTTCTCATATCCGTATTTACATATAAGGAAAGCATTTTATCAGGAGATTCCGTCATTACGTACTTCAATTTGCCGATGAGTGAGTCAATTGCCATTATAGATTCCTCCTTTTTCCGCTGCTCACTGTTCCTTTCCCTATCCGCACCGCCTTAAAAACGTCAATCCACATATAAACGGCAGACTTTTCTAAAAAAGTTTTTGCAAAACCCATTTACAAACCAAGACATCATTTACTACAATGGATACTTGTGTTTAACTAAGACTTTTACGCTGTGAAAGGAGTATGATTTTGTTTACTGCAGAAGAAAGAGATCAGAAAGAGCTGGAAAAAGAGCTTCATAAACTTGAATTTCAGATTTTCAGAATGCGGGAAAATCTGATAGATGTATCAAAAGACGCGCGAGTGCTTGGTATTGATCAATCGAACAATGACGATTGGATCATTGTTTCCTCGATTGATGATGGCCAAACATGTAAGATTATGCTGACTGACTGTGAGTCAGCCTACCGGGGAAGAGGCTGTTTTTCACTGATCGCCTCTTATTATGACAATGCCATTCATATCGGGGACATTAAAGGCCCGCCGAACCACGGCTACGGCTCGATCTGCATGAAATTTTTAAAACATATCGCCAGAGAGCAGAATATCCCGAAAGTGACGGGCGACATCGCTAAGCGTGATTGGGATCATGTCGACAGACTCATTCATTTTTATGAAAAGCATCACTTTGATGTCTGGATTGACAATGATACGCAATCAGGCGGCATTAAATGGGTCGACCTGTAAAAAATAATAGAGAAACCCTCTTTTATATGGTGTAATAGATTAAACCATATAAGGAGGGTTTTTTTTGTATCCGGAAAAATTGAAAAAAGGTGACGGCATTCGTATTGTGTCTCCGGCCACAAGCATGTCCGTTATGTCAGATGAAAATATAAATGCCGCGAAGACAAAATTGGAGGAGCTGGGCTTTTGTGTCTCTTTTTCAGAGCATGCGAAAGAAATAAATGAATTTGATTCATCATCCATTGAATCGCGTGTACGGGATCTGCACGAGGCTTTCGCTGACCCTGACATCAAAGCGATTTTGACGACACTCGGCGGGTTCCAATCAAATCAGCTGCTCCGCTATCTTGATTATGAAAACATCAAGCGGCATCCGAAAATCCTTTGCGGCTATTCAGATATTACCGCTCTCGGCCATGCCATATATCAAAAAACCGGCCTTATTACATATTCCGGTCCCCATTTTTCTTCATTTGCCATGAAAAAAGGGCTGGACTATACGATTAAGTCTTTCTTGGCCTGCTGTGCTTCTGACAACCCGTATGAGGTAAAGCCTTCATCCGAGTGGAGTGATGATAAATGGTATTTGAACCAGGAGGACAGACGTTTTTATCGGAATCCGGGACCGCTCGTTATTCAACCCGGATATGAGGAAGGAACACTTATCGGAGGAAATCTATGCACGCTGAATCTTCTGCAGGGCACCGAATACTTTCCGGAGATGGAACAAGTGATTCTGTTTATAGAAGATGATCATATGTCGGACATTCATATGTTTGACCGGGATTTGCAGTCACTCATCCATGTTCCCGCTTTTTCAGCCGTGAAGGGAATTGTCATCGGACGTTTCCAGCATGCTTCAAATGTGTCTGAGGAGGCTCTGCGTGCCGTCATCCGTACAAAAGAAGAACTGTCATCCATGCCTGTTATCGCAAATGCTGATTTCGGCCATACCTCCCCTTTGATGACATTCCCGATCGGAGGAACATGCAGGATAGAAGCCGGCTCAGAAGGCGGACGGATATGGATCGATCGGCATTAATACATAAAGACGGGAAAACCGCCCCGTCTTTTTATTTTGACGCCTTATGCCGCGGCGTGCGCGGAGCGATCATAATTCCTCCGCCGGCCGCTGCCGTCACCCATACGGAAGCTCCTTCATAAAAACGGCTGATCTCTTCATTATATACGGCATGTGTCAGTTCACGTTTATCATGCGTTCCGTCTTGGTTTTTTACGTTTAAAATAAGCACAAGCTCGTGCCTGCCATTCTTCATCACGCCAGTACGTCTCACCTTTTCAATAACGGCTGGCCTTCCTCTCCCTCTGTCAAGCGCCTGAAACAGCCTGACAGCAGGCATAGACAGTCCGATAACGAGCACAATGGCGAAAGCGGTGCATATACCTGCTTGAAACACCGGTGATTCTATGAAGGCATTCCATAAACATATAAATTCCGGCTCCATTAAATTCATACATCCCTTCAGATTCCGTTTTCACATCCATTCCTTATTATATTAGAGAAACGCTTTTTCTTTTTCCGCATATAACGATTATATACAGTCAAAAAAGGGAAGAAAAAAAGAACACAAAGCATTTCGTCTTGTGTTCTTCATCTCTATATGAAACTAGTCTAATACTTTAACATTTACTGTTCTGACGCCCCAGTTGTTAGCGTCACTTTTCTTTGCAACAAATACGTCAATTTTATTTCCTTTAATTGCGCCGCCTGTATCTGCTGCTGTTGCCACTCCGTAACCTTCAACATAAACCTTAGAGCCAAGCGGAATGACACTAGGGTCTACCGCGATGACTTTTGCATCAGGGTTTTTGTTTAAGTCAACACCGGTTGCCGTTACACCGGAAATGCCGCCGTCGTTAGCAGAGTAAGCAGTTGCAGTCATTGTCAGCTGCTTTTTAGGCTCTTGTTGGTTTGTATTTGATTGAACAGGCTGCTGTTTTGCTTCGACAGCCTTCGCTTCTTGTTTAGGTTGTTGTTCTTGAACAGGTTCTTGTTTAGGCTGCTCGTTTTTGACAGCTTCTTGTTTCGGCTGTTCTGTCTCGGCAGCTGGTTTTTGTTCAGTTTGCGGCTGGCTGGCTTCTTGAGCCGGCTGTGCAGCCTGAGCCTGACCTTTCACATTTAACGTTGTGCCTGCGTAAATTATATCTGATTGCAAGTTATTCAAGCTTTTCAGATTGCCGACTGATGTTCCGAATTTCTGAGCAATTTTCCAGAGGCTGTCGCCCTGCTTCACTGTGTACTGCCCAGATGTGGTTGTTTCTACTGAAGAAATAGTCAGTTTCTCTCCTTCAATGATTAAATCAGAAGATAACTGATTCCATTCTTTTAAGTCCTTTAGGTTCACTCCGTTTTTTTGCGAGATCCCCCAGAGCGTGTCACCCTTTTGCACCGTGATTTCTTTAGCAGAAGCGTGAGCTCCAAATGCAGTTGTTGAAATTGCTGCAACTGCGACAAAGGACATAATCGTCTTCTTCATAAGTAAATCCTCCCTTGTTAGCTTTTTATTGGCGGCTAACAGGTGATATCGTAACATATGAAAATGTCAGTTCAATAACAAAACGATTTGAATTAGATTACAGTTCCTTTACATGAAACATTTCTCTCGCTTGGTAAGTCTTGCTGAAACCCTGATACAGCAAGGGTTTTCAAGCTTCTGATTTTTCCGGCGCGAATGAAAAACACAATGTGCAAATTTCTAAAAAAACTTTTTTTCACTCTGTTTCTCTTACATAATTTCGGATTTCTTCTAAAAAAACTGCTCCGTATTTCAATCTTTTTTGTTCCCCAACCCCTTTTACGGAAAGAAGATCCTGATCCGTTTTCGGAAGTTTCGCCGACATTTCTTTTAACGTCTGATCTGAGAACACGACAAATGGAGGCACACCCTGTTCAGCTGCAATTTCTTTGCGGAGACGCCGGAGAAGCTCAAATAATTCATCATTCTCGGTAACGGCGGCGGCCTGTAAGGCTTCTTTTCTCGCGACTGCGCTTTTTCCAAGCAGAACGTCCCTGCCTTTTTGGGTGACCATAAGCGTCGGAAATGTGCCGTCCGCCATTCTGATATATTCATCTGAAATAAGGAATTCGATAAAATCACTGATTTCCGCTGCGGATTGATGCTTCATAATGCCGTAAGTGGACAGGCTGCTGAAGCCGTTTTCCAGCACTTTTTTATTTTTTGACCCGCTAAGCACCTGCGCCACCATCGTTTTTCCGAAACGCTCATTCATTCTGATGATGCATGATAATACCATCTGCGCTTCTTTTGTGACGTCATGGGCGGTCCTTGTATCAGTGCAATTGCCGCAAGCTTCGCAAGCTTCTGCCTCATTCTCGCCGAAATACTTCAGAATAAACCGTTGCAGGCAATCTTCCGTATGACAGTAATCCACCATCTGTCTCAGTTTTTTGAGATCCTGCTTTTGTTTTTCTTCTCCGGCGGCCGATTGGTCTATTAAAAAACGCTGCACCATAATATCCTGCGGCGAAAACAAGAGCACACACTCGCTGTTAAGACCATCGCGCCCGGCCCGTCCGGCTTCCTGGTAATAGCTCTCCATATCTTTCGGAATCTGCGCGTGTAAAACGAATCTGATGTTGCTCTTATCGATTCCCATTCCGAAAGCGGACGTAGCTACCATCACTTGTATCTGATCGTTAAGAAACCGCTCCTGCTGGTCTTTTCTGTCATCATCCGCCAATCCGCCGTGATAACGGCCGGCATTGATGCCGCTGCGTTTTAATTTCTCATATAAACGGTCGGTTTCTTTTCTTGTCGCTGTATATATAATGCCGGCTTCGTGTTTATTTTTTTCCAGATACTGCTCGATAAACCGGTCTTTGTTTTCGCCCTTTACTACTTTAAACGTTAAATTCTCTCTGGCAAAACCGGTATATACAGTTTGTTCTTTCTTAATATGAAGCTGCTTGCATATGTCATCATGAACCTCAGGCGTAGCCGTCGCCGTTAATGCGATGATGACGGGCGGTTCTTTTAATTCATTAAAAAGGATTTCGATATTCCGGTAACTCGGCCTGAAATCATGTCCCCATTGCGATATACAGTGAGCTTCGTCAATGGCGACAAGAGGAACCGTAATATTCTGCAGGATGTGAATGAATTCAGAAGAAGTCAAACGCTCCGGTGTGATGTAAAAGAGCCGGTAAGCCCCTTGTTTCAAACCGGTCAGGCGCTCATGAATGTCACGGCTTGTCTGGGTGCTGTTAATATAAGCTGCCGCGATACCCGCTTCTTCAAGCGCGTCGACTTGATCTTTCATTAAGGAAATAAGAGGGGAAATAACGATTGTGGTTCCTTCAAACAGCAGTGCGGGAATCTGATAGCAGATTGATTTTCCGCCCCCCGTCGGCATAATGCAGACCGTGTTTTTTCTCTCCTCTGCAACTGATTGTATCGCCTGCTTTTGGCCCGCGCGAAGACTGTCGTAGCCAAAATAATGCGCCAGAAGGGATTGGGCTTTCTCCAGCATATGTTGTAAAACCTCACTTTGTCTTTGATTCTTTTATTTTATCATACTGATAAAGTACGCTGCTCAAGGGCAATTCAAAATAAAAAGCCATCTCCGCAAGGGAAATGGCTTTCGCTACGTATGCCGTACGCAAGTAAGAAAGTTTTAAACCACCACTCCTCAAAGTGGGTGTTTGCAGAAGCGTTCCTGTCGTCCTCTGCAATGGAGGCATGACATTCCGGCTTCGATATAAAACTCCCTATTACAGCTTAAAGGTTAAAACTTAATTAACAATACGAACAATGTAGCTTCTCTTATATCCTACACCATCAGTCGTATTTTGGCAAGAGGGTTAATTCTTTTACAGAAAACCTTTTTTCTTTGTAAAAAATGCTTTATTCTACATAAAAATTGTTTTTTCGACAAAATATCAATATATCAATATAAGACCAGATCGAAAGCTGCCGCCAGTTTCTTCTATAATAGAAAAAACTCTCACACCCTGTAGGGGCGCAAGAGTTAATGGAAATTAGAATTTTGCAGCCAGATCTTTCGCTTCTTGCAGTCCTTTTTCAATGATCTCTTGAGCGTTATCCGGTGCAGCATTATGGCCTTCAACGACAACAGTGTGAAGATCTTGGACACCCCAGAAACCGAGAACGGTTTTCATGAAGTTTAATGACATTTCAAGAGATGCCATCGGTCCTTCAGAATATACGCCGCCGCGTGCGTTTAAGAGCGCTACTTTTTTATCTCCCATCAGACCTTTAGGGCCTTCAGGCGTGTATGTGAAAGTAACTCCTGCACGAGACAGGTAATCAACATAAGTATGAAGCACAGCAGGCACTGTGAAGTTCCAAAGCGGGAATGCAAACACGACTTTGTCAGCTTTGACAAATTGATTTAAGTAAATGTCAGCAGTTGACGCTTGTTTTTTCTCTTCGTCTGTCATTTCAATTCCTTTTGAAGCTTTGAATGTTCCGTTAATCATATCTCTTCCGAGGTAAGGAAGGTTTTCTTTATGAAGATCAAGTTCGATCACTTCATCATTCGGATTGTTTTCTTTATAAGCAGCCAGAAACGCTTCGTATAATTTTACGGATACGCCTTCTTCAGCCGTACGGTCACTTGATTTTACAAATAATACTTGAGACATTCTAAATTCCTCCCGGTAATCTTTTAATATTTACTTACAAATAGTATGTTACTTTCTTTTTTATATAAAGTCAATGATTTTATTTCGATTTTGAGATTTTTTATGGAATAAAAAAACAGGTACATATGAATGTACCTGCTGCTATTATTGTGAATCCTGCTCGCGATCCAGGATTTCGTATGTTTGTGAGCTTTTTTGATCAACGGTTTCTTTATTTGAGAGGTCTTTCACCTGCTCGTGAAATTCCCTTTCATATGACGGAGCGTCTGTTTTCACATCCCCTTCTGTTTCTCGCTGCGCTTCGACGGTCATTCTGGCGTACGGCACGGCTTCAAGTCTTTCATAAGGAATTTCTTTTCCCGTTTTCTCGCAAATCCCGTATGTTCCTTTATCCATTCGTTCAAGCGCGGCGTTCACCTCATCTAAAAGATTCTGATCGACACCGTCCAGCGTCTGATTCGTGACCCTGTCCAAATAAATGCTTCCGTGATCAGCTAAGTGGTTATCTACTCCGTTCGACAGTTCTCCTGTGTCTTCACTCATTGAATGATTTTCTTTTGATTCTCCCTGAAGACTTTCCTTTAAATCGATTAATTTATGATAAAGGCTGTCCTGCTGTACTTTTGATAATGACATATTCATCATCTCCTTTTTCGTCTGTATTCTTCGCTGTATCTGTTAATACATACCCTCGAAAAAGGAGGCTGAAACAACGGGGTCAATGCTTTCTCCCCCTGATGGTGACATTGGGTGTCTGCTGCTTTGTCTGTCTTTTTTCTTTCGCAGCATCAGTTTGCGGGTTGTCCCGAAATTCTTCAGCGCAGGCTTGTTTGAGCCTGTGCGCCGGTGTATGGTAAGTGGCGCCGATATTCAGCATACCGCTCAGCTCTTCTATACTCAGCTTTTCAAAATCAATATTGTACTCAACCTTGTCCACTTTGACGTGCTCAATATGGACATATGTTTTTTCCCCTTCCACCGTTTGCGGCTCAAAATGACACTTATCCTGAAGCTCATCAAGCTGTTGTTCCACTTTCTTAAGCCGGTCTAATTCTTCTTCACACACTTTTTTGAAAATCTCTTTCATTATTTTTTTCAAAGAAAATCACTTCTTTCCCCGTCACTCTTGGAAAGTTCTATGCGTCCCGCATTGCGAATATATAAACATGATATACAAAAAGGAGGCGAATCATGATGTTTTTTCCATCCGTTATCAATTTTGAGTATATAAAAATGAACGGAATAAGCGGCGGAGCAACTTTTAACACCGGCTCTTCCGTTATGGTGAGAAACACAGCAGCCAATAAAAGAAATGAAGGGTACGGTGAACAAAACGGTGATTGCACCGTTGTCGTCATCCCTATCATGAGTATCGATGATTCAGATCTGATAGATGGCACAGCAAACAAGATCAGCCTTCGATAATGATCTGGCTTGCATCCCCCAGATGTTTAGCAATCGATATATATAAAATCCCGTCTTTGAATACCGCCTGCATTCCCTTCGTTCCCTGAGCGGAATGCGGAAGGTCGAGTTTTTTTTCAAAATCGCCGTATTTTCCGGTCTTCTGTTTAAAATCCTGTTCATTGAAAAAGGATTTTCTCGTGCCTTTTACGACGATATATTCTCCGTAGGACAGCAGCTGAACATCTTGTTTCCGGTAGCCGGGCAGATACAGTAAAAATTGGAGCTCATCATGGGTTTCCACAATATCTATAAGAGGAAAAGCATCCTCATTTCTTTTCATTTGCCCATCTCCCTGTTGAAAGGGAAAATGAGAATGGCCGTTTTGAAATGATTTCAGTTGTTCATCATCAAAAACGTTTTTCCAAAAGTCTCCGCCGGACATGTTTTGCGCCATTTCCATCCATTGCTTCATCTTATCGAAATCCATTTTTATCGCCTCCTGTCTAAGCATACGGTCATAACAGCCGGCATACACCTGTATTAAAGGAGGTTTGCCTGTGGTTCAACCAACTCCATATATCAATATTAATATTTTCATGTTGAAAATTAATTCCTTTGAAAATGCTTCAGCGGTGAATGTCGGACAAAATTTACTGGCGGAATGGCAGAATTCTGATAAAAAGAATCAGGGATACGGACAGAACTTCGGAGATGCAAGCGGCTTCATCGGCACGAACGGCAAAGTGGATGACCGGGATCAAATTGATTCTCCATCTACCTTTGAGTCTGCATGCGATAAAATCCCTGCCGGAAAAGGAGGCCCATTATGATGTTTTCGCCGGTTTTGGTAAATGTAGGAGGCTTTAAAGTAAATGCAGTCGACCGCGGTTCTTCCATTACGATCGGCCCGTATCAGCAAATCGATTATTTTTTATCCAATAAGATCAACTACGGATTCGGTGAAGAAAATGGTGATTTGGCGCCGATTTATATCCCCATCAGTTCTATTGCTGATCCGGATCTCATTGATTCGAACTCCGGAAAAACAAGCATTATATAATAAAAAGGCCATCCGCATGCATTCGGATGGCTTTTATGTGATATTTAACTGCATAAGTATTTTGTTAAGATGGCTTGAACCTCAGTCAAGTCCGTTTCTTTTGCAAATTCCAATTCGAAAGTTTTTCCCCTTGTCATTAATACAAGCCCGGTATCTGGATCAAACATCCCCGCTTCTTGAATGGCGAAGCTTTCAATTGTTTTATATGGAAGAAATACGCGCACTTTCTTTTTGGAGAACATTTTATTATCAAAGAAAATGACTCGTTTATTCGTAAAGCATATTTGGTCAACCCGCAGTTTATAAATCGTTTCGATCCGTTCTCCCTCAACGAGCAAAGCCTCCAGCTTTTTTGTGTCGGTTGATCTGCTGACAGAAAAAATTCCCAATGAAGAACCCCACTTTCTGCTTCTATACTATTGTTTTATTACAATCATAAAAAAATAAGTTCTTTATCCCTATATAAGAATACGACATAGACGGCATTTAAACCATTACGAACAGATTACATTTTTAGAACGTTCATCAAAAAAGCCCTTCGCGAAAGGTGCCGCTGTTATGAAGTAGTACGGTTCAGCGAAAGAAAAGGTTTCAAGAAAACGGTATTTTTTTCGAAAAGTCAGTTTTTTATTTTCGCCATAAAAAACCGCGGCTTCTCCAATGCCGCGGTTTCAACAAAACATCAACGATCCGTATCTTCAATTGTTCCTTCTTTATATGTATCTGAAATTTGTTCCATCGTCGTGTCGGTGCCTTCTTCAGGTTGCACTTGCTGGAGCTGATCTGATGTTTTATTTTGTTTGTCTTGCTCTGTTTTTTTCATTTTGCAGCCACCTTTTATATGTAGTCTTTTTTAGTATGGCTCAGGCAAAATGAATTCATTCAGCTTTAAACTTCTTCAAAATACTCTTTGTAGAAGCCTCCGACTTTGTTTGTATTGTCTACAACAAAAATGAATTCTTCTGTTTCATTTTTGACTTCATACTCTTTACCCGGCGTCAGCACATTTTTGACAATGTATTTTTTCGCATCTGTATGTACGCATTTGACCTTTTTGACGCTTTCTTTTGTCTGCCAATTATTATGAATCATTTATAAAACTCCTTTTCTTAATCGATAAGCTTATTGTAGCCGTTTTTTCTTGTGAATTGCAATAACGGTTATCAATTGATTTTACCGGGGCTGTTATTATAGAATGACTGTATGCGCTTACTTTGCGCGGACATCAAGATGCTCAAAACAGACCATAAAAAAATTTCGGGAGGTTTGTTACGAATGAGTTCTTTAACGATGCAGATCACAAAAAGGCTGGAAACATTTTTACAGGGCACGAAGAAACTTTATATTGACGGAAAATTTGTTCCGAGCGCTTCAGGATCAACATTTGTCACACCGAATCCGGCAACCGGGGAAACGCTGATGACGCTTTACGAGGCACAGTCAGAAGACATTGACAGTGCAGTGAAAGCGGCACGCAAAGCCTTTGATCACGGCGAATGGCGCACTATGCCGGCCGCTTCCAGAAGCAGGCTGATGTATAAGCTTGCCGATTTAATGGAAGAGCACAAAACGGAACTCGCGCAGCTTGAAACACTTGATAACGGAAAACCGATTAATGAAACGACGAATGGGGATATCCCGCTTGCAATTGAGCATATGCGTTATTATGCCGGATGGTCTACAAAGATAACCGGACAAACGATTCCGGTCGCCGGCTCATATTTTAATTACACCCGCCATGAGCCTGTCGGCGTCGTGGGGCAGATCATCCCTTGGAACTTCCCGCTCCTTATGGCGATGTGGAAAATGGGCGCCGCCCTTGCCACAGGCTGCACAATCGTTTTGAAACCGGCGGAACAGACACCGCTGACCGCCCTCTATTTAGCGGAATTAATAGATCAGGCGGGCTTCCCTGACGGCGTCATCAATATTGTCCCAGGGTTCGGCGAGACGGCCGGGGAAGCGCTGACCAACCATGACGATGTCGATAAACTCGCTTTTACCGGTTCTACAGAAATCGGCAAAAAAATCATGGAAAAAGCCGCAAAAAAAATTAAACGCGTGACACTGGAGCTTGGCGGAAAGTCACCTAACATCATTTTGCCTGACGCCAATTTGAAGAAAGCCATTCCCGGCGCTTTAAACGGGGTCATGTTTAATCAGGGGCAGGTATGCTGCGCAGGCTCCCGTGTCTTCATTCACAAAGACAAATATGATGAGGTCGTCAGCGAAATGGTTTCATATGCGAAATCGCTTCAGCAAGGCGCCGGCCTTCACCAAGATACACAAATCGGCCCGCTCGTCAGTCAGGAACAGCATGAGCGCGTGCTTTCATATATTGAAAAAGGAAAAGCGGAAGGAGCCAAAGCTGTCGCGGGCGGCAGCTGCCCGTTTGAAGAAGGGTATTTTGTCTCCCCGACTGTATTTGCGGATGTGGATGACAGCATGACCATCGCAAAAGAAGAAATTTTCGGCCCTGTTTTAGCCGCCATTCCGTATGATACGGTAGATGAAGTCATTGAGAGGGCGAACCGCTCGGAATACGGCCTTGCAGCCGGACTTTGGACTGAGAATGTGAAAAACGCCCATTACATTGCTGACCGTCTCCAAGCCGGCACCATTTGGGTCAACTGCTACAATGTTTTCGATGCGGCATCTCCTTTCGGCGGCTATAAGCAGTCCGGCCTCGGGCGGGAAATGGGCTCTTACGCGCTGAATAATTATACAGAAGTGAAAAGTGTCTGGATCAATCTGGAAGATTAAATCAAACAAGAAACTGCTGCCTGTCAGCAGTTTCTTTCTTTTGTCATGCCGCCTTTGACATATGAATATATATGCTTCTGAAGGAGTTGAGCGAGTGTGAGCACAATTCATGAAAACGTCAGAAGCCGCCAAAAGAAAACCATCTCCCTATTAAGAGAAACGCAAAATGCGGACGGCTCATGGTCATTTTGTTTTGAAGGACCGATTTTGACAAACGCCTTTCTGATCCTCCTCCTCACTTCTCTTGGAGACAATGATAAAGAACTGATCGCTGAGCTTGCAGAAGGCATTCGCGCTAAACAGCGCCCGGACGGAACTTTTGCCAACTATCCTGATGACCGGAAAGGAAATGTGACCGCCACTGTACAGGGCTATGCCGGCTTGCTGGCTTCCGGTTTATATAGCCGTTCTGAGGCGCATATGATTCAGGCCGAACGCTTTATCATCTCAAATGGCGGCTTGCGCAACGTACACTTTATGACAAAGTGGATGCTTGCGGCAAACGGCCTTTATCCATGGCCCGCGCTGCATCTGCCATTATCTTTCTTAGTCATTCCCCCATCCTTCCCGCTGCATTTTTACCAGTTCAGTACATACGCCCGTATTCATTTTGTACCGATGGCCGTGACGCTTAACAAAAGATTTTCGCTGAAAAATCCCAACGTTCCGTCTCTCGCACATTTAGACCGGCATATGACTAAAAATCCGTTTACATGGCTTCGTTCCGATCAGGATGAGAACAGAGACCTCTCTTCTCTTTTCGCGCACTGGAAGCGGCTTTTGCAGATTCCTGCCGCTTTTCACCAGCTCGGTCTGCGTACGGCCAAAACGTATATGCTTGACCGGATTGAAGAAGACGGCACATTATACAGCTATGCGAGCGCCACTATTTTTATGGTGTACGGCCTGCTCGCTCTCGGTGTATCGCGCCACTCCCCCGTTATCAGAAAAGCGCTTGCCGGCACGAAAGCTTTGCTCACGTCTTGCGGCGATATACCGTACCTGGAAAATTCAACGTCGACCGTTTGGGATACGGCGCTTCTCAACTATGCGCTTATGAAAAGCGGCATCTCAGATAACGATCAGATGATAACCAGCGCCGCCCGGTTTCTGCGTGAACGGCAGCAGACGAAAGTCGCTGATTGGGCCGTTCACAACCCGCATGCTGAACCGGGAGGATGGGGTTTTTCAAACATCAATACAAATAATCCCGATTGTGATGACACAGCCGCAGTGCTCAAAGCCATTCCGCGAAAACTTTATCCCGCCTCATGGGAACGCGGACTGAGCTGGCTTTTGTCCATGCAAAACAGTGACGGCGGCTTCTCTGCTTTTGAGAAAAATGTCAATCATCCGCTGGTCCGCCTGCTGCCGCTGGAATCGGCTGAGGAAGCTGCCATCGATCCCTCAACAAGCGACTTAACCGGACGGGTGCTGCACTGTTTAGGAGAAGCGGGGCTTTCTTCTGATCACCCTCAGATTGAAAAGGCCGTCCAATGGCTGATCCGCCATCAAGAAGAGGACGGATCGTGGTACGGCAGATGGGGTGTCTGCTATATTTACGGCACATGGGCAGCGCTGACAGGGATGAAGGCTTGCGGCGTGAGCCAAAACCACCCGGCCGTGAAAAAAGCGATCCGCTGGCTGAAGTCCATTCAAAACGAGGACGGAAGCTGGGGGGAATCCTGTAAAAGCGCAGAAGAGAAAACCTATGTTCCGCTTTCTTACGGGACGCTTGTACAGACGGCTTGGGCGGCCGAAGCTTTGCTGCAATACGAAAAAACTCATCATCAAGCCGTCACAAAAGGCATATCTTTTCTTATTGAAAACCGGCATTACGAAGGAGCCGCTTTCAGCTATCCGACCGGAATCGGCCTGCCGAAGCAGTTTTACATCAGGTATCACAGCTACCCGTATGTGTTTTCTTTGCTTGCGCTCAGCACTTTTATGAAAATGAGTGAAAAGGAGGAAGAAAAATGAAACGGCACGCTTATCAAACCGAGATGCTGAATTGGTGTGAAACCTTGAAGGAACAAGTTATTCAGCAAGGTCGGTTCGATCGCTTCGCGGCACAAATCGACCGGATTTTTCACACCCTTCAGGATGATGGATTAACGGAGGCGGAATGGTACGAACAGGCATCAGCACTTTACCGGGACATTACTGAACCCGAAGAGCCGGATGAGCGCAGAGCTTATGTGCCGATCGGCAAGCATGTCCTCCCTAAACTGCCTTACAGTTATTCCGCACTGGAACCGTATATTTCAAGAGAGATTATGAAACTTCACCATACAAAACACCATCAGAGCTATGTTGACGGTCTGAATAAAGCAGAACTGGAGCTCAAAAAAGCGAGACAGACGAAACAGTACGACTTAGTGGCGCATTGGGAGCGGCAATTGGCGTTTCACGGCGCGGGCCATTATTTGCACAGTATTTTCTGGTTTTCGATGAATCCAAACGGAAAAAGACGGCCGACGGGGGCGCTCTTTCAAATGATTGATGCGTCATTCGGAAGCTATTCCGCTTTTAAAGAGCAATTTTCTCAAGCGGCGAAAAAAGTCGAAGGAGTCGGCTGGGCTATCCTAGTCTGGGCGCCGCGCGCCGGGCGGCTGGAGATTTTGGCCGCTGAGAAGCATCAGCTCTACAGCCAGTGGGACGTCATTCCTTTGCTTCCGCTGGATGTGTGGGAACACGCTTATTACTTACAATATAAAAACGACCGAGCGGCTTACGTGGATCAATGGTGGAATGTCGTTGATTGGCGGGAGGCGGAGAAACGGTTCGAGCAAGCGCACCGCGTAATATGGCCGCTTTATTAAAAAAGCCCCCGTCTTGAACGGGGGCCTGCTTCTTTTGGTTTAAAAAATACCAAGGACGTGCAGAAAAACGATAATAATGGCTACAGGAGCCACATAACGAATTAATAGGAGCCAAACTGCAAACCATTTTCGTTTTATACCGGAACCGCTTTTCAGTTCGTCAAACAGCATCTGTTTCGGGATTTTCAACGGTACGAAAACGGCAATTAAAAGCGCGCCCAGCGGCATTAAGACATTGCTGACCAGAAAATCCGCAGCGTCAAAAATACTGCGGTGAAAAATAGAAACATCACTCAAGATTCCGTACGACAGCGCCGAAGGGACCCCGACAATAAATATAGCAAGTCCCCCGATCCATGCATACCGCTTCCGTTTTGCCGAATCGCCTTTTGACAAAACAGCAACTAAAATTTCAAGCATTGAAAAAGCCGATGTCAGCGTCGCAAATAAAAACAGCAGCAAAAAGGCGAGTAAAAACACGATGCCCAACGGCATTTGATTAAAGACGGTCGGCAGCACGTTAAATAAAAGCTGCGGGCCTTGATCCGGCTTGAGGCCGAATGCAAACACCGCCGGAAAAATCGCCACTCCCGCCATCACAGCAACAAGGACATTTAATACCGTCACCGATACGGCGGATTGAACAATATTTTCTTCTTTTTCTAAATATGCGCTGTATGTAACCATTACGGACACTCCGACGCTTAACGAGAAAAATGATTGTCCCATCGCATATAAAATAGTATTGGCATCCATCGCGCCAAAATCAGGCATAAAAAAGAATTTTAATCCTTTTGCTGCATCATGCAGCGTAACGGAGCGGATCATTAAGAGAATAAACAGAATAAACAGAGCCGGCATCAACACCTGGCTCACTTTTTCAATGCCGCTGCTCACCCCTTTTGCCACAACTAAAATCGTCAGCACGATAAACAGCAGCTGGCCGAAAACGGCTGCATAAGGATTTGAAATGGTATCGATAAATAACGTATCAAATCCCGAAGAAAGCGATAAGCCGCCTGTAAAGCCTTTTATAATGTAGATTAATATCCATCCCCCCACTACGCTGTAGAAGGATAATAGAATAAAACACGTAATGATTCCGAGATATCCGATCCAGTGCCACTTTTTCCCCGGCGCGAGCGCCTTATAGGATTCAACGGCGTTTTTTTGTGTTTTTCTGCCGATAATAAATTCAGCAAGCAAAAGCGGCAGTCCGATTAAAACAGTAAATAAAATAAAAATAAGCAGAAAAGCGCCGCCTCCGCTGGTTCCCGCTACGTAAGGGAACTTCCATATTGCGCCGAGCCCGATTGCAGAGCCGGCCGTAGCTAAAATAAATCCCAGCTTAGATGACCATTGATTAGCTTCTTTCACTTCAGCACTCCCAATTCATTTCAGTATAAAAATCAATTGTAAGAATATATGTCTGAATAGTCAAGAAGATGTTAGTTTACATAATAATTTTATTGAAAACTTATATTTAATATTGAATTATTCAGAACATTATTTATAATGGAATACAGAAAAGTCAGTCATATTTTCTGACTGATTGATTGAATGTAAAAGGAGCTGTGTTTATGGAATGGCTGAAAAAAATAAGCGGGTTTGCGGGCCAAACCTTTGGCTTGTGGGTTATCGTCTTTGGCGGTTTAGGATTCGCCTGCCCTGATTTGTTTTCTTGGATCAGTTCTTATATGACGATTTTCCTTGGTATTATTATGTTTGGGATGGGGCTTACTCTTCAAGCAGACGATTTTAAAGAATTAATCAGAAAGCCTTGGCATGTCGTAATCGGAGTCGCTGCCCAGTTTACGATTATGCCGCTTACGGCTTTCTGTTTATCAATCGGGCTCCGCCTCCCCGCAGAAATCGCCGCGGGCGTCATTCTGGCCGGATGCTGTCCGGGCGGTACGGCATCAAACGTCATGACGTTTTTGGCGAAAGGCAATACGGCGCTTTCTGTTGCGGTCACCACGATCTCAACATTGCTTGCTCCTATTGTAACGCCGGCACTTATTATGCTGTTTGCGAAAGAGTGGCTCCCCGTTTCTTTCGGCTCACTGTTTGTTTCCATTATGCAAGCCGTGCTTTTGCCGATCGTCCTCGGGGTGATTGTGAAGCTGTTCTTCAAAAAACAGGTCGGACAAGCCGTGCACGCGCTTCCTCTCGTGTCGGTAATCGGCATCGTAGCGATTGTATCCTCTGTCGTCAGCGTAAATCGTGAGCATTTGCTTCAATCAGGACTGCAGATTGTGTCTGTCGTCATCTTACATAACGGAATCGGATATTTGTTAGGATTCCTGACTGCAAAGCTTTTCAAAATGGATTATGCTTCACAAAAAGCGATTGCGATCGAAGTCGGAATGCAAAACTCCGGACTGGGCGCAGCGCTTGCGACAGCGCATTTCTCCCCTTTGTCAGCCGTGCCGAGCGCAATTTTCAGCATATGGCACAATCTGTCGGGGTCTGTTCTTGCCACCTACTGGTCTAAGAAAAAAGAGAAAAACAGCGCCGAAGAAGAAGAAACGGCAAAGATTCCGTTTTCATAACTGAACAAGGATAGGATAGGCTGCTGCCGCTCCTATCCTTGTTTATTCTGCAGATCACGAAACAGGCGCAAAAGCGCTTTTTTTACATCCCCCTGAAATAAACCTCCATGATAACAAATCAATTGGCGGATATCGTAATCGAGCAGCCGCTGCACAGAACGGACCGCATCATCCATATGTAACGTATAGCCGGGATTAGCAAGGTTCAGCTTTCCGTCTTCAATGACGACCGCATCACCTGTGACCATAGTTTTTTCGGCAGGCAGATAAAGACTGATATGGCCGGGTGTATGACCCGGCGTGGCTACAACGCGAATGCCTCCGCACCAAGGCAGCAGCTCGCCGTCAGTAACTGTCCGGTGAACTGGAGCCGATTCGACTGATTGAAGCGAGCGGATGAACTGTTTTGCATAAGGCTTTGCATCCTCCGGCAATGAACAAAACGTTGATTCAGCCTGCTCAAGCCGTAAAGATTTTTTAGAGCCGTCAATATACGGCGCTTCACGCTCATGTACTGTCACGCTGACATCCGGATGTAAACGGGATAATGCAGCGAGTGAGCCGATATGGTCTATGTCGTGATGCGTTACAATGATTTTTGTCAATGAATGAAGCGACATTCCATGCCGGGCAGCGGCATGTTGAAGATGGTTTGTAAAACCGGGATATCCGCAGTCTATTAATATCGTGTCATGTTCGTCTTGCAGAAGAACCGGAGTGATAGAATGCAATTCTTCATTATATTCAAATTCGATCTCAAGCGGATAACAGCTTTTCATATAAATTCTCCCCTTCTCTCAATAAAAAAAGTACACTGCTTGTAAGGGCAGTGTACTTTTTGTCTGTCTCAAATTATCCTTCCAGCAACAGCTGTTCCGGATCTTCAAGCAGGTTTTTAATGGTGACAAGGAATCCGACCGCTTCTTTACCATCTACAATTCTGTGATCGTATGATAAAGCGATGTACATCATCGGACGGTTTTCAGAGCGCTCCGCATCAATCGCTACTGGGCGCAGCTGAATTTTGTGCATACCTAAGATCCCAACCTGAGGGCTGTTTAGGATCGGTGTTGACATAAGCGATCCGAATGTACCTCCGTTTGTGATCGTGAAGGAGCCTCCTTGCAGCTCACCTAATGTTAATTTATTGTTTCGCGCTTTTTTCGCAAGTTCGCCGATCTCTCTTTCAATGCCGGCAAACGTCAGGCGGTCAGCGTCACGCACGACTGGGACGACAAGCCCTTCTTCAGCCGCGACAGCGATACCGATGTCATAGAATTTTTTCACGATCAGCTCATCGCCTTGAATTTCAGCGTTAAGGAGCGGGAATTTTTTCAATGCAGCCACGACGGCTTTTGTAAAGAACGACATGAAACCGAGTTTTACATCGTTTTGCTCAAGGAATTGGTCTTTGCGGCGTTTTCTTAGATTCATAACGGCCGTCATGTCAACTTCGTTAAATGTAGTCAGCATCGCAGAAGTCTGCTGCACTTCAACCAATCGTTTCGCGATCGTCTGTCTGCGGCGGGACATTTTTTGCACTTCGACAGGTTTGTCAAAGCTTTGCTGTGTTTTTTGAGCCTGCTGTTTCGGCTGTGCCGCAGGTTTTGAAGCCGGTTTTTCATAAGCTTCCACATCTTGTTTGCGCACGCGGCCGAGCGGGTCTCCCGTCGGAATTTGTGATAGATCAATTCCTTTTTCCCTTGCCAGCTTGCGTGCAGCCGGAGACGCTACCGTTCTGGATTTCGCTTCTGATTGTGCTTCCTGGCTGACTTCTTGTGCAGCAGGTTCAGCTTTTGCTTCCTCTTTCGTTTGTTCATTGGCTGGAGCACTTTCTGAAGGGGCGGGTGCAGAACTTTCGCCAGCGCCTTCTGTAATGGTACCGATAATTTCTCCTACTTGGACGGTATCACCCGAATCTTTCAATACCTCTTTTAGAACACCCGATTCTTCTGCTGTCAATTCAACATTTACTTTGTCCGTCTCCAGTTCAAGCAAGTACTCACCCTGTTCTACATAATCACCGGGCTGCTTTAACCATTGGGCTATCGTTCCTTCTGAGATTGATTCTGCTAATTCAGGTACCTTAATTTCCGCCATTTTTTCATTTCCCCCTTAGTTTTTGCGAGTCAAGCTATCAGATACAATGCGTTCCTGTTCTTTTTTGTGGACTGTCGGATCTCCTTCTGCGGGACTGGATCGTCTTCTTCGGCCGATGTATTGGACATTTACTCCTTTTGGCGCGATTTCCGTAAGATACGGGCTGATATAACTCCATGCCCCCATGTTCTGCGGCTCTTCCTGAACCCAAACGATCTCTTGCAGGTTCGGCAGTTTGGCGAAAAGCTCCTTCGTATCTTTTGCCGGGAACGGATACAGCTGTTCGATTCTGGCAATATGAAGCCAATCCTTATCGCCTTCCATTTTGTTGAAGTGATCGCTGATATCAATTGACACTTTTCCGCTTGATAATACGACGCGAGTCACTTTTTCGTAAGCATGGGAAAGACCGGACTGCTCATAGACAGGCTTGAATCGGCTTTCGCTCAGTTCCTGCACTTCAGATACCGTATTCGGGTTGCGCAGCAGGCTCTTCGGCGTCATGATCACAAGCGGGCGGATTTCCTCACGAAGCAGCATTTTCGCTTGTCTTCTTAAAATGTGGAAATACTGAGCTGCACTTGTCAGGTTGGCCACCGTCCAGTTGTTTTCCGCCGCCAGCTGCAGGAACCGCTCGACGCGGCCGCTGGAGTGTTCAGGGCCCTGCCCTTCGTAACCGTGAGGCAGCAGCATGACCAGTCCTGATTTTTGTCCCCATTTTGCCCGTCCTGCAGATATGAATTGATCAAAATAGACTTGAGCCGCATTAGCAAAGTCCCCGTACTGCGCCTCCCACATCACAAGCGTTTCAGGCGAATACACGTTGTATCCATATTCAAAGCCGAGAACCGATCCTTCAGAGAGCGGGCTGTTATGCACCGTAAATGAAGCAGCGCAGTCGTCTAAGTGATGGAGGGCAACAAATTCTTCTCCTGTTTCGCTGTCATGCAGCACAAGGTTTCTTTGAGCGAACGTTCCGCGCTCTGAATCCTGTCCGGTCAGTCGGATCGGCGTGCCGTCTTTCAAAATGGAAGCAAACGCAAGCGATTCAGCCAATGACCATTCAACTTTACGGTCATCATCAAACGCTTTTGCACGTCTTTCCAGGATTCTTTTCAGCTTGCCGAACACGTTAAAAGATTCCGGCCAGTTGATAAGTTCGCCGTTCAGCTTGCGGAGAACATCAAAGTCAATGGCTGTGTCAACGTCTGGAAAACCGTTGGACACCGGTTCCGGCAATTCAATTTCCCGTACGGCGTCTTCTTTTTTGGCGGGCACCTTTTTATAGGCGTCTTCAATTCGTTTTGTCACTGCCGTTTCGATGTTTTGCGCTTTTTCCTCGCTGATCAGTCCTTCACTTACGAGTTTTTCCGCAAAGATCCGCTTGACAGTCGGGTGTTTTCTGACGGCTTCATACAGCATCGGCTGTGTCGTTGACGGCTCATCCATTTCATTGTGGCCGTACCGTCTGTACCCGATTAAATCGATTAAGAAATCTTTATTGAACCGCTTCCGGTATTCAACCGCAAATTTAACGGCTGACAGGCATGCTTCCGGATCATCCGCGTTGACGTGAACGATCGGAATTTCATAGCCCTTCGCCAAATCACTGGCATATTTCGTGGATCGTGATTCATCGCTTTCAGTTGTAAAGCCGATCATATTATTGGCGATGATATGAATGGCCCCGCCGACCTGATAGCCTTTCAGAGAGCTTAAGTTCAGCGTCTCGGCGACAATGCCTTCTCCCGGAAACGCTGCGTCACCGTGAATTAAAATGGCGAGCGATTTTGTTTCGTCTTGAACCGGGTACCCCTTTTGCGTTCTTGTTTCCTGTGCCGCCCGCGTGCTTCCTTCAACAATCGGATTGATGAATTCCAAATGGCTCGGGTTATTTGCAAGCGTAATCCGCGCGCTTTTGGTTTCAGCATCCTGAAGCTGTCTGTCTGCACCGAGGTGGTATTTTACATCGCCCGTCCAGCCGTAGCTGATGCCGGTCGATCCTTCAGACGGCACAAGGTCTTTATTCGGCGCGTGCTGGAATTCTGAGAAAATAATCTCATACGGTTTGCCGAGCACATGCGCAAGCACATTTAAACGGCCTCTATGCGCCATTCCGATATTGACATTGGTTGTGCCCGCTTTCACAGACTGGGCGATAATGTCGTCAAGAACCGGCACAAGCGCGTCTAATCCCTCAATTGAAAAACGCTTCTGACCGACGAATGTCCGGTGTAAAAATTGTTCAAATCCTTCTACTTCCGTCAGTCTTTCTAAAACGGCTGACAGTTTTTCCGGTGAATTTTTCCGGAACAGTTCTCCGGATTCGACCATTTTTGTAATCCATGCGCGCTCTTCGAAATCATGCACATGGTCAAACTCGAAGGAGATGGTTCTTTTATAGGTATTGCGTAAATGCTGGATGGCTTCTAAGCCGTTTGTTATATTGGCAGGTGCGTCTTTACAGATGACAGACGCGGGTATTGCTTTCATTTCTTCTTCTGTAAGCCCGTACTCGGATAACGGAAAGAGCTCGCTCTTTTTCGGATCCTTTCTGAGCGGATTGACGGAAGCGTTCAGATGGCCATAGGTTCGAATATCTTCTGCAAGTTTAACTGCTGCTGCGATCTTTTGAATCAGATCTGCGGTGACGCGTCCCTGTTCCTTTGTACCCGATGCCTCTTTTATTTGGCTTGGCGGAGCGCCGAGTTCGTCAAACATGTCTTTCAGATCCGGATCAATGCTGTCTGGATCTTCAGCATATTGGTCGTACAGCTCCAGTGCGTAGCCGAGGTTCGGTCCGTAAAAATCTTCCCAATTCATTCTTTGTTTCATATTATTTTGAAACATTTGAATATTACCCCCAACCTAGATAATCAAGTGATCAATTCACTATCTTGAAATAACTTTTGAACGCTGTGCCCAAAATTATGTAATAAAAACGCTTCCAAGGATATTTTACCACTGATTGCGTTTGGATTCTACCTTGATTGTTCACAAAATAGTAAAAAAAACAGATCAATACCGAAAAAATTAAATCATTTTAAAATAAAAAGCGAAAAAGCATAGGAAAAAGCCTATCCTATGCTTTTATGAAGCAGTTTCTTCAAGAGCGGATACAGCACATCGGGCAGCTGATCGACATCCGGAACAAAAATACTGTACTTTCCGTACATATCCTGAATGGTTTTCATCTGTGATTCCTCTATCGCAGTATTGGACAGAAAAACATTTATGACTTCTATCCCTTTTTTTCTCGCTTCGATGACAGCCTCACTCGTATCGACGATGCCGTTTTGTTCGTATCCGAATGCTGCCGGCTCTCCGTCTGAAAACACGATTAAAAATTTTTGCGCCTCACTCCGCCGCATCAGCTGTTTCGTCATTTGTCTGATGGCGTATCCGTCTCTGTTATCTTCTTCAGGCGCAAGCTGCATGATCAGCGGACCCGCCGCCTGCAGCAGCGACTCTTCAAACGGAATGACGGTATTGAAGAAATTCGGCTGGCTCGTTTCAGTCGCTTCGTTCGTATCCTCCCAAAATCCGACGATCTGGTGCGGTACGGACACTGATTTCAAGGCTTCATGAAAAAGAACGATCCCTCTTTTTGTTTCATCCATTTTGTCGAACATGCTGGCCGAACAATCGACAAGCAATGTAAAAACGGCGTCAATGTCTGAAGACGGGTCCTGCTTTTTAAAGAAAAGGCGCGGGTTCCGCTCCGTAAAATAGCGGATCAGTTTGCGATTCAGCCGGCCTGCGTGAAGGTCGGTCCGCGGGAGCGTCTTTTTGTGCTCAAGTGTTTTTTGTATCATCTGCTTCAGGCGTTTTTGATATGATTCTATCGTTTTTGCCTGTTCTTTATAAGACTGCTCCTCTTCAGGAGACGGTTTATGAGGCGTTTGATAAACCGGGAAGGCAAATTTGTTTTCTTTTCCGTCAGCCAGCCCCGCGCCCTCATGTTCATCCTGAATGGATTCAAGCGCTTCCAGTTTGGAGTAATCCTCTCTTTTCGTCTGACGTGCGGAACCTTGAACGGAGCCGAGCGCCTGGTCACCGTCATCGCCTTCTCTGGCCGCGTCTTTCCCAAGATCTGATTTCGCGCCGTGCTCAATATCAAATTGAAGGAAACTTTTTGACGGCGCTTCGGTTTCCCGGTGCCACGTATTCATTTTCTCTTCAAGGATTTCTTCATCTCCGTCGGAAGACTCAGGGAGCGTGAGATCGTCACTTAACGAAGGCGCTTTTTTTACACTTTCGAATAAAGGCTCTTCAGCCGCTTTTTCGTAATCAAGTTCCGGCAGAAAAAAGTACGTGTTCAGCATATCTTTCTCAAGCACTTCATCAAGGCCGTCCATGAGGTCTTCCGTTATTTTTGCGATTTGTTCCGTAGAATCCGCCTCATACACCCGGATGAGCTGACGTTCAATATACGGTATCATCATATCAATATGTTCATGCATGGAAGGAATGCCTTCAAGCGGAGACTCAGCCGTCAGCTTGACAAACATCGCGCAATACAAAGCGTCGGTGAAAATGCTCCGTTCTAAATTCAATGTCAGCTGCGTCGTGAAATATTTCCTGTACATCTCCCTCCGCTTCTGAAAAACACGTTTCGTTCCCGGCCGTTCTTTTTTGATCAGCTCTTCAATTCTGATATCCTCAAGCAGCATAAACAGCTGCTTGGCAAAGCTTTGGCGGGTGAAATGCCGGTGAACGTCATTTAAAAACCCCGCAAATTCCCGAAATGAGCTGCTGCGTGTTCCGACAGCGCGCAAATAGACATCGCTTTTCAGGCCGGCTTCCATATCCCCGGCTGATCGGTCTTTCCAAAAGTGGCTCATGTAAATTTTCTTTTCAAAGGGATTGTAGTAAGACTGCACGCCGTATTCCACTTCAACTTCACTGCTTCTGGTCAGTGTTTTGGCCAGATCAGTCAGCATCATGAACAAAAACGAATCAATCGTGCTGTCATTAAATTTGATAAACTTCATTGTATATCCCTCATTCGAACAGCGTTTCTGCAATATTTCTGACAGCGGCTTTTTCCCTGTCATCGTCAAGTTTTTCTACGATGCCTCTTTCAATCGCCCGTTTCGGCGGGATGTACGCAGCCAAGTCGCACGTATCAATGAGAGCCCTGATGGACGCCGCTTCTTCTGACACTTGTCCGTTATGCGCTTGTGCGATTAAATCAGAAGACAGCGTCATAAAGCGCTCAATTAATTTCTCATCTTTTAAGACAGACTGAGAGGTCAGCACCTGCTTCAGGAGGCTTCCTTTAATATACGGAACATCAATGATGACAAAACGGTTTTTAAGGGCTTCGTTCAGCGGAACGGTGCCGACGTAGCCTTCATTAATCGCGGCGATAACACCGAATCCTTCGCTTGCCTTAATCACTTCTCCTGTAAAGGGATTTGTCATCATTTTTCTGTAATCTAGCACGCCGTTTAGAATCGGAAGGGTTTCAGGCTTTGCCATATTGATTTCGTCAATGTATAAAAAATGTCCCTCGTTCATTGCGGTTGTTACAGGTCCGGGAACGAATTCAATTGTCGCCTGTCCCTGTTCATTTTCAATCGTTTTATAGCCGACAAGCGCTTCTGCATCGAGGTCTACGGAGCAGTTGACGCTGTGCATCGGTTTATGAAAATAGTTCGAAAGCGTTTCCGCCAATTTAGTTTTCCCTGAACCCGTCGGTCCTTTTAATAAGATATTTTTTCCCATAGTCAAAGCAATGACGGCATCGAATACAATCGCTTTATCTTCGGCCTCATAGCCTGATGATCCGATTAAATCCCGGAATTCTTGGGAAACGGGATGATTTTGATAAGCCTGCAGTTTGTTTTGTATATCTTCCGGAAGTGATAGGTGCTGTAATTCTGAAGTCATAGGTGATGTTTCCTTTCCATTTGTATTCCATAACCGAGTATACTAAAAAAGCCCTTGTATACTCAATACAAAAGGGCTCATTCCCTGCGGGCGCTTTTTGTCAGGGGAGCGCAGGCGATTCTGGCTCCGGAATTTCCGCTCGGGTTTGTCAAATAATCGTCCGTATGTTCATGAATGACGAACGCGCTTCCGTCCCGGTCGAGCAGGCTGAGTCTGCTCCCTTCTTTTAATGAAGTTTGCGGCGCGTTCATAATGACATCCACTTTACCATCAGCCCCCACTTCAAGATTGGGGAGATCCCCGGCGTGATGACCCATCGGATTGTTGAAGCCGTGTTCTTTGTTCAAAGGGTTGAACGGACCGCCGGCTGATTCGAAATCAGGTGCCTGACATGTCCCTTTTTCATAAATATGAAACCCGAGAGAAGTGCCGGGCGGCAGATGCCCCGCTGATATATGAATGTCTGACCCTTCATCATCAGATTCCCTCACTTCGATATATCCGATCGTTTTTCCGTTTTGATTGATGAGTCCGGCATGCTCACGGTATGCAGATGCTTCCAATGCGCGGCTTTCCCCATGTTTTTTGGGCGGAACAGGAGCGGGTCTCCCCCCGCAGCCGCAAAGCGTAATTGATACGAGCATGAGAAAAAGCAAGAGACGATTCATGCTTCCTCCCCCTTATTTTTTTACCCATCAGTCTTGTCAAAACGTGAAAATGGTAAACAAAAAAAGCCCCGAAAGGCTTTTTTTAAAAATAACTGCGCGCTCCTAAATAAGCTTTTTTCCAATACGGATTGCTTAAGTTTGAAACTTCAACCCCGGAGGAGCTTGCGTGAATAAAATCTCCTCCGCCTAAATACATCCCCATATGAGAAGGGCCCGCTTTATATGTCGTAAAGAAGACAAAGTCGCCTGCTGACGGCTGGCTGATATGTTTCATCGTATTCCAATATCCGGCCGTGCTCAGACGGGAAACAGAGCTTACCTTATTTAAAAGGTAATAGATGTAACCGCTGCAATCGAAGCCCGCAGGCGTATTGCCTCCCCAGCGGTAAGGCACGCCGACATGTTTTTTCGCCTCGCCTATCATTCTGTCAATCTTTGACCCTGTCACCGGAGGTTCGGGAGTATTCGGCTTGTTTGGTTTTGCCGGTTTGTTATCCGGATGCCGCACAGGATCTTCTGTTTTTCCCGTTCCGTTAATCACCAGAACTTGTCCGATTTGAAGCACATCAGTTGTCAATTTATTTTTTTCTCTGATGAGCTGAGCGGTGATGCCGAACCGATTAGCAATTTTCCAGAGGGAATCGCCTGCTTTTACTTTGTAAGTGGATGGCTTCTCAGAAGGGTTTGAATGAGATGGCGGTGTTGTGCCGCTGTTTCCGTTATGTGAAGAACCTTTGATCTTTAACACTTGATTCGGATACAGCATGTCTGATGTTAATTGATTCAGCTTTTTCAGTTCGGCGATGGTGATCCCGGTTTGATTGGCGATTTTCCACAGCGAGTCACCCGGCTTCACAGTGTAAGTCCCTGATGCGCCTTTATCAGGCTTTGTCTGTCTGCCGCCTCCGTCCGTGCCGCCGGCAGACCCTTTAATTTTCAGTTTCTGGCCCGGATAGATGACATCTGAACTCAAACGGTTCAAGCTTCTCAGCTCAGAAACGCTCATTTTGTATTTTTTTGCGATCACCCATAATGAGTCTCCGTATGTAACTGTGTAGGCACCCGTGCTTCGTTTTCCCTTTTGCCCCGTTTTATGTGTGCCGCTGCCGTCGGGAATGTGCAGCCGCTGTCCTGGGTGGAGTATCGTTGATTTCAGTTTATTTTCCGCCTGCAGGGCTGAAATACTTGTATGATATTGCCGGGAAAGCTTCCAAAGAGAGTCGCCGCTTTTTACTTGAATGGTTTTTGCTTCAGCGGGATGCACGGCGAAGGTTGAAGTCATTACTGCAGATACAGCCAGTCCGGCTGCGATTTTTTTCTTCATATAACGAAAAACCTCCTATTTATCATTGCTGAAAGGGACGTTCCTTTTCTTTGGACGCCGCCTGTTATGCAGGATTCATTCAGAAGTCGACATTAATTCCGATTCATTTGGCCTTAGATCTTCACCAATGCCACACATTTTACATAAATTGAGAACATTTCACAAAAGACTTTGGAATCATTTTCATAACATGGCTTTTTTCCGCGACATTCCACCTTTCTTGTCTGTTTTTCATACAATTCTCTTTACGGCGTGAAAAATCCTCCCGAAAAACAATCAAAAAAAGCCCGCTTCCTTTAAAGGAAGCGGGTGAGGGCTGATTACAGAACCCGGGTCTCGGCAGTTTTCACGTCTTCTGCTATCAATTCCGCTGCACGCTGTGCTCCGCCGGCCGCTTTCAGGGATTCTCCGATTTCAGAAGCTTTTGTCTGATATTCAGGATTTTCGCTCAATTCTTTTATTGCTTCAGTAAGCAGTTCCGCTGTTACATCTTCTTTTTTAAACATTTTGCCCGCGCCCGTGTTTTCCACTTGGCTTCCGACGGCGAACTGATCTGCGCCCATCGGAATGACGATCATCGGGGTTTTGTAGTAAAGCCCTTCGCTCGTACTGTTCATTCCGCCGTGAGTGATAAATAAGTCCGCTCTCTTCAGGATCTCAAGCTGCGGAACATAAGGCTTGACAATGACATTCTCAGGAATTTCATCAAGCTCCGCCGGATCAAGATGTTTGCCGATTGACATGACGGCTTTTCCGTTAAAGTTTCTGACCGCTTTTAAGCATTTATTAAACAATTCCTTCTGATTGTTAAAAATCGTACCCATGGAAATAAACAGGACTTTTTCTCCTTCAAGCTGTTCAAACGGGAAATCTTGAGCCGCCGCCCTTTCGGTTATGGACGGACCGACAAAGAGATAAGAATCGCCAAACTCTTCTTCTTTCGGCTGAAACGCTCTTGAAGTAAATACGATGGTTTTTCTGCCGGCATTTGAGAAAATATCATACGGCGTTTTAATGTCTGCGCTGAATTCTTCATTGAGCCGGCTGACCGCTTCGGTATAAGCCGGATAATGAGATGATTCCTCTGATACAAGGTTTGTATTTGAAAACACTTCTTTAATAAATGCTTCATTCATTGCAAATGTCGTACAAAGTGAATATGCCGGCAGTTTCAGCTGGTTTCTCACGAGCCTTCCTGCCAGAAAATGATGATCATACAGGATGTAGTCGTAGGATTCATCTTTTACTTCCTCAAGAATACGGAGTGCGGCTTTTTTGGAAGTCTCAATCATTAATAGCAAAAACTCGGTAGCGTCCCGCTGTTCATCACCCGTTGCGTTTTTTCCGAATTCATCTTTACGGAAATCTTCATATTCACGGAATTCCGCTCCGCTTGACGCGATTTTGTTCTCATATTCCTTCACGCCGTAATATACGACATGTTCCCCTTTTGCCTTCAGTTCTTTTACGACGCCTAA
This sequence comes from Bacillus sp. B1(2022), assembly GCF_040259625.1. NCBI lineage: Bacteria > Bacillati > Bacillota > Bacilli > Caryophanales > Bacillaceae > Bacillus > Bacillus sp. B1(2022). The sequence goes on along the minus strand of NZ_JANIFO010000015.1, from coordinate 47,323 downwards.
AGACGGATTGATATGCCCTTCTCCCGGAAAGCCGATCATCAATACATTTGCCATCTTTCCACTCCCTATTCTTTTAAATTTTATGTATATTTAAACGATAACATCAATACAGAAAAAGGTAAAGATGTTCACCTTATTAATATTAAATGGGTACAATATTCCCATTTTCTTATTATTTCGTATGAAGCGCCCGCGGCGAAACAAGCGGATACAGTCCGCCGTCTTTAGCAAAGGACATTTTTCCCGTTTCTTCTGAAACAACGAGCACGAGTGCATCAGTCACGGCCGAAAGTCCCATTGCGGCCCTGTGGCGCGTCCCGTATTTGAGATCGACATGTTTTGTTGTGAGCGGAAGCACATTGGCTGCTGATACAACCCGGTTTTCTCTGACCAATACGGCTCCGTCGTGAAGCGGATTGCCGGGATAAAAAATACTCTCAATTAAAGCTGCACTGATCTCGGCATGCAGGCTGGTCCCTTTTTGTATCATTCCGTCCAGCGGATCTGCACGTTCAATCACAATCAGCGCTCCGTGTTTTTCTTCCGCCAGATGCTGCACGGCCCTCGCCAGCTCTGTATAGGAAGGCGTAAAATGTTCGATATATGACTGCAGGTAAAACGACGAAGCGACAGCCTGCATTTCCTGAAACGTATGTCCCAGTTCATCTAATTCGCAAAGAAGGCATTGGTCTTTTTCATCCAATGTCCGCAGTATCATTCCGGCATCCTCTGTAATTTGTTTCAAATACGTTTGAACCGCAGCGGTAAACGCGCTTTCCGTCATTTGAGTGTGGCGCATGTCACATCAGCTCCTTTCCCTTATTTTCTGCATCACGCGCATGGATATGCGCCGCTGTGTGCACCATAATCATGAAAGGAGGCGCACATCATATGGAATTCGCACGGCTGATGCAATATATCTGCACCTTTTTAGGGGTCATTTCACTTTCATTCATTTATGCCAAGATGTTTAAAAAGCCGAAACCGGACAAAAAAGAGTAGGCCGGCTTTCATTGCTTTTTATACATAAAATGTTATAATTTCTCTCGTTAAAATAAAGAAACGGGGAACCTAACTTGAGAGAAACGAACACGATCGGCCAAAAGGTCAGACAGCTGTTACATATCTTCATTCCGATTTTAATCACACAGGCGGGCCTTTCCCTGATCACCTTTTTGGATACGGTGATGTCAGGGAAAGTGAGCGCTGCCGATTTAGCCGGGGTTGCAATTGGTTCAAGCCTGTGGACGCCGGTTTATACGGGCCTGGCAGGAATATTAATGGCCGTTACGCCCGTTGTTTCGCAGCTGTTTGGAGCCGGCAGACAAAAGGAAGTGCCGTTTTCCGTCATCCAGGCCGTTTATGTAGCGGCCGTTCTCAGTGCGGCGGTTATCCTGATCGGCTTTTTCACCGTTGATATGATCTTGGGACATTTGGGCCTGGAACCTCGTGTCCGGACGATCGCCAAACACTTTTTAGGATTTTTATCCCTCGGTATTTTTCCTTTGTTTGTGTACACCGTTTTGCGCTCGTTTATTGATGCACTCGGCAAAACGCGAGTCACTATGCTTATTACGCTTTGCTCATTGCCTATTAATTTTGTTTTAAATTATGTATTTATTTTCGGGAAATTCAACATGCCGGCATTGGGAGGAGTCGGGGCGGGGCTCGCTTCCGCCCTGACTTACTGGTGTATTTGCGCCATCAGCTTTTTTATCGTCTGCAGATTTGAGCCGTTTGCCGGGTACTCTGTATTTCGGAAACTGTACCGTTTTTCTCCGTCTGAATGCAGAAAGCTTTTGAAAATCGGATTGCCTATCGGTTTTGCGGTATTTTTTGAAACGAGCATTTTTGCGGCTGTCACACTGCTTATGAGCCATTTTCAGACGGTGACGATTGCAGCCCACCAAGCGGCAATGAATTTTGCTTCCCTCTTGTATATGCTGCCGCTCAGCGTATCCATGGCCATGACCATTTTGGTCGGCTTTGAAGCAGGCGCAAATCGCTATAGGGATGCCCGCTCATACAGCTATATCGGGATCGTGATGGCGCTTAGTTTTTCTTTATGCACGGCGGCTTTCATTTTGCTGTTCAGACCGCAAATCGCCGGAATGTATACATCCGATCCGGCTGTGCTCATGTTGACACAGCACTTTTTAATCTATGCGCTGTTTTTCCAGCTTTCTGATGCCGTAGCAGCTCCGATACAAGGCGCTCTGAGAGGATATAAGGATGTCAACTATACACTCGGCGCGGCTTTTGTGTCGTATTGGATTATCGGGCTTCCGGTCGGTTACGCAGTCGGCACTTATACGGGCCTCGGGGCATTCGGCTACTGGATCGGGTTAATTGCAGGACTTGCCGCAGGAGCTGTCGGTTTATTCTTCAGACTGATGAAACTGCAAAAGCATTATGTGAAAAAAATGATTTCATAAAGGAGGAGCAGCAATGCCAAAACATAAACTGCTGTACGATTATTTAACTGAACGGGCGGAGGACATCAGTCAGACATGGTTTGATACCCTTCATGATACGGATCCTGATTCTGTTTATGCTTCTACTGACCCGGCTGTACTCACGAATCTGAAAAAACAAAATCTGGCGTTTAATTATCAGCTCAATCGGATTTTTTCTGAAGAGAAGGAAGTATATACAGCGGCATTGGAAAAGTGGGCGTTCGAAGCCGCACGGGATGAAGAACATTTAAAAACTCCCATCCATTATATTATTCGCGAGTTTATCAGAGTTCGTGATTTGTATGTCGGCCATGTCAAGCAGTTTACCAGACTTCATTCAGACACCGTGACAGAAGAAGATGCCGAAAATATATTCCATACGCTGATTAAATCTTTTGATGTGGTGATTCATATTTTCATAGAGGAAATGTATAAAAACACAAACATTCAGCTTGAAGCGCAAAAAGAATTGATCACCGAGCTGAGCTCGCCGGTAATTGTGCTTTTTGATCATGTCGGACTGCTGCCGCTGATAGGGGATATTGACACGGCAAGAGCCAAAATGATTTTAGAGAATACGCTGCACCAGTGTTCAGAGAAGCGCATCACGCAGCTGTACATTGATTTATCGGGCGTAGCCATGATTGATACGATGGTTGCCCAACAGCTTTTCACCTTAATTGAATCACTCGGAATGCTCGGCGTGAAAGCGACATTATCCGGAATCCGTCCTGAAATCGCCCAAACCGCAGTGCAGCTGGGACTGAGTTTTTCAAATTTATCAATAAGGTCTTCGCTTGCAGAAGCGATCGCTTCCGATCTGACACAAAAAAAGGGATAAGGCATTTCAGCCTTATCCCTTTTTTTATCAGTCTTTCCACGGATATGTCCAATACACTTCTTCTTCAAACCATGTCTGAAGAACCGGCTCGTTATTTTTTATTTTTTCTTCCAGCTCTCTCAGCATGCCTTCCGTTTGGGTGCGGTGCGCTTTTAAGGCATTCATTTTAATATCGGCAACCTCTTTAATATCAAGAATAACATCAGGCTTGCCGACGGCTTCCTCCCTGTTGCGGGTGATTGCCATGCAAAGCGTGCGCGGGCGGTCCTCTTTTTTCTTTCTGTAAAGCGCTCTGATAACCGCTTCGCCGCATGCATCATGATCCGGATGGACGCCGTGCTCCGGATAGAATGTGACAATCAGACTCGGTTTTACATCGTCGATAATCTCTTCCATCATATCAGCGAGCCACTCGTCATCTTCAAATTCAAGTGTTTTATCACGAAGCCCGAGCATTCTCAGGTCAGTAACGTCCATTGCTTTGCATGCGTCGATCAGCTCTTGTTTTCTTAACAGCGGCAGTGTTTCACGGTTCGCGAAAAAAGGATCTCCCATGTTCCGGCCCATTTCGCCAAGCGTTGCGCATGCATACGTAACGGGAATATCTTTTTGTCTGTGTAAAGCAATCAGCCCTGCCACTCCGTATGATTCATCATCAGGGTGAGGCAGGATGACGAGTACATGTTCTTTCATGATTTTCACCCTTTTCTTTAAACTGTAAACGGCTTTTCGCTGATTTGAAGCGAAATCGCCAATTTTCCGCCCGGCAGATGCCCTGCCATTAACAGACGGTCTTCGTCATCTACTGTATACTCAGTCAGACCTTCTGCGTAAATCCAGCCCTCTTCTGTTTTCAAACCGACGCGGTACGGGCCGTTTCCTTTGATTTTCGCCTGATGGTACGTCACTTTTGCATTGCGTATATAGGCTACAACCGTCATGTTTTTCTCATTCAGATGCGCTGAATAAGAACCGGTCGTTGTTTCCAAATGGATATATACAGGACGATCGGCATATCGCTCTAAAGAAGTTTGCACATCTTCTTTTATGATCGCTTTCATAGCTGCTCCCCTCTTTCTTCTTTTAAAAATTGCAAACGCTTCGTATGTAGTTCAACCAATTCATATTTCTCAATCGGCCGCAGCCGGGAATCTACAATTCGCTGCACCGCCAGAGCAAACTTTTCCTCGGGTGACTTCCGGAGCCTCGGATGTGTTCTTTGATCAAGCAATTCAAGATCAATTGCCTTCTCCGCTTCTTCAAGAGTTGAAGCCGGGAGAGTGCGGTTATTCCACAGTGCCTGATAGGCTTTTGCTATGTCTTTATCAGTGCCCATTGTACAGCTCCTTTACATACTCGTAATGATTATACATAATTTAAGCTATCGCTGGAAAGCGAAAGGCTTAGCGGCTTTTTATCGGCCGCTTCCATTTTATCTGTGAAAAGGTAAACAAAAGCAATGCTGCCCATATACAAATGAAGGTAAACGCTTTTTGCCCGGAAAACGGTTCATGATACACAAATACGCCGAGCATAAGGGTAATGGTCGGCGCTATATATTGCAAAATGCCGACTTGATACAGCGGCAGACGCTTTGCCCCCTCTGCAAACAGCAACAGCGGCAGGGCCGTAAATACGCCTGCGAAAAATAGGAGCGCCCATGTTCCTGCCCCCAAGGACCCGGAAGTGCTCCCGTCAGCTGTATATCCTAAATAAATAAGTGCAGCCGGGGTAATCAAAAGCGTCTCCAGCGTCAGTCCGATCGTGCTGGACATGCGGGTTCTTTTTTTACATAAGCCGTACAGGCCGAAGCTGAATGCAAGCAGCAATGCGATATAAGGAACCGCGCCATATTGAAACGCAGATATGATCACGGCCGCCCCGGCAATAGAAACGGCTGCTGTTTGCATCTTGTTAAGCTTTTCTTTTAAGAATAGGATGCCCAAAAGAACGGAAACGAGCGGATTAATGTAGTACCCGAGACTTGCTTCAAGCAAAAAGCCGTGATTGACGGCCCATATGTACACAAACCAATTAACGGAAATTAAAACGGAAGCGAAAAAAAGCGCCAGCAGGCCCCCTTCCGATTTCAAAAGACGCAGTTCACGCCATCCGGTTTTCCACTTCTTAAGCACAGTTAAAAGCACACACATGAAAACAAATGACCATAAAATCCGGTGAGCTAAAATGTCCAATGCGGGTATTTGTTCAAGAAGTTTCCAGTAGACCGGAAACAGCCCCCACATGGCGAAAGAACAAGCGGTATAAATGATTCCTTTTCTTGCGTTATTCCCTTGCACGGCCTTCCCCTTCCTTTCTGTAAACAGATTATATTATATCACGGGAAGCTTCCGGCGGGCATATACTATGTTGTCCGTTAAGAAAGGGTGAGATGCCGTGTTTGATTGGAACAAATATTTTCCCTTCCAAAATCAGTTCTCTAAAGAAACGTTTAAAAATGCTGATCCGAAAGATGTCGAGACATATGTCAACCGAGTGATGGAAAGCGTATTCGGCGCCGGTTATGCCGGACAGTTCCCTTTTCGCGATCCCATGTCCAAAAATGCCGAGCCGGTCGAAGCGGAACCGCCCAAGCCGGAAATTGACCTGTTTGAAACATCCGATCATGTTTTTGCGAAAATTCCCGCCGAACAAGAGGAACTCGACCGTATCAGGATTAAGCATACGTCACACAGCCTCGTTGTAGAGAACAGCAGTCTGGGAGAAGGAAAAAAAGAAATCGTCCTTCCGAGCCTCGTCAAACGGAAAGGAACAAAAGCAGTCTATAAAGACGGGATGATTGAAGTTATGTTTTCAAAACAGGAAGACTACAATCTATCGGAAGTGGAGATTTTAAGATAAAAAAACGGCCCGCGCAATGCAGGCCGTTTTTTCTTTAATAAAATGGCGGATAACCGCCGGCTCCCGGCCCAAAACCGCCGTATGGGACGCCTCCGTATCCGTAACCGGCGAACCCGTACGGATAGCGGGGTCTTGTGAAACCTGTGGCAATCACGCCTCCGAGAAGACCGCCTAAAAATCCGCCGAATAAAGGAGCGCCGAACAAAAAAGGACTTCTCGCCGGAAATCCGGCAGGACCGAAATTCCCGCGATACAATGCATGACGAGGGTACATGTTTTTCCTCCTTTATGTCTGCCTATTCTTAAGCGTATTCATAAAATGAGGAAATTGATTGGGCGATTGTAACAACATGTGCCTTTCTGTGATATTGCATTAATGTATAAATATTTTGGTTATAATTTGATTACATTTTGATTAACTGTTATACTTTTTTACAAGTTGCGACATGATAAAAAACCATCAGGGGGAATAAAATATGCCATTACTTCGTTTTGACGTTATTGAAGGCCGGGATGACGCAGCATTAAAAAAATTACTGGATACCGCCCATTACGCCATGGTTAAAGCTTTTGACGTCCCTGTAACGGACCGTTATCAGATCGTTCACCAGCATCGGCCTCATGAGCTTATCATTGAAGATACCGGGCTCGGTTTCAAAAGAAGCAAAGATCTTGTCATCATCAGCATTGTCAGCAAAGCGCGCACCGAACATCAAAAAGAAACGTTATATCAACTGATGGCTGATCAGCTTAAAACAGAATGCGGCATATCACCCGAGGACATCATGATTTCCATTACAGAAAACGGGAACGCCGATTGGAGCTTCGGGCTTGGTGAGGCTCAGTTTTTAACCGGGAAACTGTAAAAGGCCTCCCCGCTTGTTCTGAATGATTGCAAACTGAATAAAAGAGGGATGTATGTTGGTTAGTGAGTTATATCCTTTTTTGCGGATTTAAAGGATTAGAGACAAATCCCGTTTATAACGGCGAATATTAAAAAACATTGATATTTGCCCCTGCTGCGGGTTTGAATTCGGCTACAGCGAGGACCATGACGTAAGCTTAGGGTTTATTGTAACGCCTGATTATTTAATTGAATCGGCATTTCAGTTATACCGGAAACAGTGGATTGAGGGAGGAATGAAACTATTTTCTCCAAATGATGTCCCGGCGGAATGTAAAAATGATCATTTCCTTACATTCGATGCTCTATTAAAGCAATTAAAAGGCTTGAACCTCAATCTGAACAATTTTGATATTAATGGTTTTTATGACGAGTAAACATTGTCATTAAGAAAAGGCTGCCTTGGGCAGCCTTTGTTATTCATCACATGTGTCGTTGGCAGATCCCCCGGGCTCGCAAAAACTGTCTGCCCATTTTTGCATTTCCTGAAAAACGGCTTGCAGGGCCAAGCCTTTATCAGTCAGTTTATAAATGACTTTGACAGGTGTTTCAGGCAGCACCTGACGCTCGACGATTTCATTTTGTTCCAGCTCTTTGAGCCGCTCCGCGAGCATTTTTTGGCTGATTGTCGGTATCGTTTCGGTCATATCTTTAAATCGTTTCGGCCCGTCCATCAGTACATGGATAATGAGGCCGTTCCAGCGCTTTCCCAAAAGAGAAAAAGCGGATTCCATTTTAGGACACATTGTATATCCCACGTGAGTTCATCCCTTCATCTATGAATTGACAAGTTTTTTGTGATCCATTAAAATTAGTTTTCGAGTTACATTTAGTAAGCTTCTAACTTTTCTATTATGATAACACGTTTATCCGAAGGAGGAAACATGATGACATCCGTATTAGACGTTTTAAAAGAACGCGCATCTGTTAAAGAATACGATAAAGACGCGGTCATTACAAAAGAGGAATTAACAGAACTCCTTGAAATCACAACGCAAGCGCCTTCCGCCTGGAACCTTCAGCATTGGCATTTTCAAGTCTTTCACAGTGATGAAGCAAAAGCTGCCCTGCTTCCGGTTGCTTTTAATCAAAAACAGATTATTGATTCATCAGCAGTTATTGCCGTATTAGGCGATTTAAAAGCAAATGAAAATGGTGAAGACGTTTATGCTGAACTGGCTGAGCAAGGCAATATCACAGAAGAGATTAAACAAACGCTTTTAGGCCAGATTAACGGTGCATACCAAAATGATCAGTTTGCCCGTGATTCAGCATTTTTAAACGCTTCTTTAGCAGCGATGCAGCTGATGCTTGCCGCTAAAGCAAAAGGCTACGACACTTGCGCGATCGGCGGATTCAATAAAGAGCAATTCGTTAAGGAATTCGACGTGAGCGAGCGTTTCGTGCCCGTCATGCTGATTTCAATCGGTAAAGCCGTTAAACCGGCGCATAAAAGCAACCGGCTGCCTGTATCTAAAGTGTCAACTTGGCTGTAAGATGAAAGAAACCCTTAGTCCGCTTAAGCAGACTAAGGGTTTTTTATAGGAATCGCTCACTGTACCAGGTTCGTGCCTGCTCTGCTTCCTGCTGTGTGAGCTGATGACCGCCCTCCTGCCAAACAAGAGAAACGGATGCATGGGCATCTATCAGATACTGATAAAGCTCCTCCGATTCTTCTTTTGTACATAGAGGATCGCGTTTTCCCGCACCGATAAACACAGGCAGCCCTTCCATATCAGGCAGCTTCACTCCGCGTATCGGCACCATCGGATGATGCAGAACCGCTCCTTTCAGTACATCTTTATAATGAAACAAAAGACTTGCTGCAATATTGGCGCCGTTTGAATAGCCGGCAGCAATCACGTTTTCTCTGCTGAATCCGTACATTTGCGCCGCTTCATCAATAAAATTCTTTAATTCTTCCGTCCGTTCAATTAAATCTTTCTCGTCAAATACGCCTTCTTTCAGCCGCTTAAAAAAACGGGGCATGCCGTTTTCCGACACTGATCCTCTGACCCCGAGCAGACTTGCGTTCGGATCGATAAAACGTCCGAGCGACAGAAGATCATGTTCATTTCCTCCCGTTCCGTGCAAAAGCAGCAGAACATTTTCTGACGTCCCCTGTTCAAACACATGTTTCATCATCATTCTCCTTTCTCCATTTTGGGCAGAACAGCTGTAATCTGGCTGCGATGCTCTTCCAGCCATTCCGGAAGCTTCAGCTCTGTTCCGAGATTTTCAAAGGATTCATCCGTCATAAACCCCGGTTCATCGGTTGCCATTTCAAATAAAATGCCGCCGCTTTCTCTGAAATAGATTGAAGTAAAGTAAGACCTGTCAAGAATGTCAGATGAAGCAAGATGAGAATCAGCAAGAATATCCTTCCATTCCGCCTGCTCTTTTTCGCTAGTGCGGAAAGCGACATGATGAACCGTCCCGTAACCGCCGATACCTGCTTCTTTCGGCGCAAGGTCAACATCTATAATATGTCCGATCCGCGCCTCCGATTGCAGCCTGACAATCTGATGTTCTTCTCCTGTCTTTGAATAACCGAAGCGTTCTATGAGAAATTGAATGGTTGCTTCAGGACGGTACGAGTACAGAAGAACACCTCTCATGCCTGTGATCGCTTCTTTTTCAGTAATGCCCGCAGGAGTCCATTCACTCTGTCCGCTTCTTTCATCTTCCATTATGGCAAGCGGCAGGTCTTCTGTATCATTAAAGAGAAGGACTTGTTCAGACAGCATGATCTGTTCTTTTACAGACAAGCCGTTTTCTTCAAGCCGGCGCTTCCAAAACGCGAGTGCTCCTCTCGGCACGGAGAAATAAATTCTTCCGGCCTGCCCTTTTCCCACGGTTCCCGGGCGGCTTCCCTGAAAAGGAAAAAATGTAATGATCGTGCCCGGCTCTCCGTTTTGGTTGCCGAAATAAAAGTGATAAGTGGCCGGGTCGTCAAAATTAACGGTTTTTTTAACGAGCCGCAAACCCAGCACTTCAGTATAAAACCGAAGATTTTCAGCAGGATCTTTTGCAAATGCGGTAACATGGTGCAATCCTTGCGTATTCAATGTATTCACTCCTAAATATCTTGATTTCGAGATATTAACTATTTTAATTTAATATGAATGAAGATGCAACTAAAGTGTTTCAGTTAAAAAAGTAATAGAATTCTTTTTTTTCTGAAAAATATCTTGTGATCTTATCTGACACCTGCTATGATAAGGAGCATTATCAAGTTTCAGGAGGAAAGTAAATGGTCAGAAAAGCACTAATTTTCGTTCTCATCTTAATCCCTTTCAGCCAGCTGGCCCTGCTGTCAGTCGCTAATCGGGTTCATCCGATCATTATCGGGCTGCCTTTTTTTCATTTCTGGCTGCTTTTATGGATCGCAGTCACTCCATTATGTTCGTTTCTTATTTATAGGCTGCAGAAGAAACAAGGAGGACTGGACTGATGCCCGCAAATATAACAGCATTGATCATTACAGCCGTCATCGTTTTAACCGTTGTCTGTATCGGCTTTATAGCCGGGAGAGACAAATCATCACGCACTTCTGTTGAGGAATGGTCTGTCGGCGGCAGACGGTTCGGGGGGCTCCTCGTCTGGTTTTTAGTCGGCGCGGATCTCTATACGGCTTATACGTTTTTAGGCTTAACAAGCACAGCCTACACAGGGGGAAGCGTTGCTTTTTTTGCAATCCCGTATTCTGTTTTGGCGTATTTTATCGCTTATTTCTTTTTGCCGAAGCTGTGGAAGGTGGCAAAAATACACAAATTAACGACGCTTGCCGATTATGCCCGTGAGCGTTTTGACAGTAAACTTTTGGCCAGTCTTGTCGCCATTGTCGGCGTTCTTATGCTCATTCCTTATATTTGTCTCCAGCTGAGCGGAATTCAAGATACGCTTCAGGTGGCCGGAACGGGTGTCATTAATGTCAATATGGTCGTCATCATCTCTTTTATTCTTGTAGCGCTGTATACTTTTTTCAGCGGAATTAAAGGGCCGACGTTTACGGCGATTATTAAAGACATTCTCGTGTGGGTGATTATGCTGTTTATGGTCGTGTCACTCCCGCTGATCCATTTTCACGGCTGGACGCCGATGATTCACACTCTGGCTGAAAAAGCGCCGCAAATGCTGACGATCCCGGACTCGGGGCCGAAAGGAATTCCTTGGTTTATCACAGCTTCCATCGTATCTGCGCTGGCGCTCTTTATGTGGGCGCATGCGGCAACCGGCGTATTTACGGCAAAAAGCGCAGATGCCGTCCGCAAAAACAGCATGTTTCTGCCGCTTTATAATATTGTTTTGATTCTTGTTATTTTTCTCGGCTTTATCGCGTTTCTTGTCCTGCCGGAAGATACCAATCCGCGGCTTGCTTTATTGAAGCTGATTCAAACGTCTTACGGCGGAGTCGCGCAGGGCTTTGCTTACTCCACGATTGCCCTTGCGTCATTGATTCCCTGCTCTATCATGGCCATCGGAGCATCAAACTTATTTGCGAATAACTTATATCGGGATTTGATTCACCCGAATGTGTCACCAAGCAAGCTGACGATGATCACCCGTTCAATGGTATTTGTCGTCATCGGACTCGCGCTTTTATTCGGCATGCTGTTCCCGACTGCGCTCGTTACCCTTCAGCTTCTCGGTGTTTCCGGCATGGTTCAGATCTTTCCGGCTATCGCCGTCAGTCTGTTTTGGAAGAATCAAACGAAAGAAGCGACAATTATCGGTCTTCTCGTCGGTCTTATCGTGACATTCACGGTAAATATCACCCAATCCGCCCACGGTATATATGAAGGCTTTTGGGGTTTGACCGCTAACATGGCAGCCGTTATTATCCTTAACCCGTTTTTTGTAAAAAAAGCGGCTTCAAACGCCGTCAAAGACGGTTTATTCAATAAAGCGCCTTCTGATCAACTGAACCAAAAAGGCGCTTAACAGAAAGAAGCCGGCACGTAAATGTGCCGGTTTTTTACTTTTTTCACTTCCATTTGTAGGTAGCCACGGTTTTAGCCGGGATGACAGCTTCAAACTGCCGATTTTCTGAAACGACATGGAATTTTTGATCGGCGGATGTCTGGTTGATTATGACTGTCACAATGGATTGATCAGGATTAAGGAACGATACATTCGAGACTGTGTTTTTGGAGCCGTAATTACTTTCTATCCGCTTTGCTCCCCGGTCGATAAATTTTGAAAAGTTGCCTGTCATATGAAAGATCGGGATATTCCAATAGCGGTCAGGGTTTTTAGCATCCTGAATAAACAGCGTCGGGTCTGGGGTGCCTATCCAATGATGCGTCTTGATTTGACTGTCGAGCATCGTCACCCACGCATTGTAGCTCGACGCGCCGTTGCGGAAATACTGCGCGATCCGGTCCGCCCCTGCCGTCCCCCAGACAGACCGCTCCGTTAAGTGAATAGATTGATCAGGATATCTCTTTCCGATTTCCGACATGACGGAAAGGTCACCGTCATAATCGTGAAAAGCGATGCCGTCTGCGGCCCGGTTTCCTTTTTTATCATCTAAAATCGGCGGAATATAGTTCCACGCCCCGCTCGCATTGTGATCATAAATCCAAATTTTCGTGTCAATTACGTGTTTTTTCATTTCTTTTTTTAAGGCCAGTGCCAGTTTACGCTGCTGAGACGGCGGCATATACATGCTCGGATAGTCGATTTCCAGCAAAGGTTCATTTTGAAGGGTCATCGCATAAATCGGAATTCCCTGCTTTTCGTACGCCTCAATAAATTTGCGGAAGTAAACGGCCAGTGCGCCGATATATTTATCTTTCAGCTTTCCCCGCTTGAGGTTTTCATTCGTTTTCATCCAAGCCGGCGGACTCCACGGTGAGGCAATGATTTTTAGTTCTGGATTTATCGCCAGCGCTTCCTTGATGGTTGCTGTAATGTGTAAATCAATATCCTTTTGGATCGAGAAATGGCGGAGCTTAGGATCTGTTTGGCCTTCAGGCATATCGTCGTACGTATAAAATTCCTGTGCCGTAAAATCAGATGTCCCGATCGTTATGCGCATAACGTCCATTCCGATACCATCTTTGGGATCAACCAGTTTTTTCAGCACTTCTTTTCTTTTTGCGGGTGTCATTTTTGATAAATTATGGATTGTGGATTCTTCCAGGGACGATCCTACGCCTAACACATTTTGATAGCGGCGCGACGGATCAATATACACAGCGGCGGAGTCAGAAGCCTTCTTTTTTGTCAATGTAAGCGGTGTTTGTTCGTCTAAGGCGTATTTCACTTCTAGCGGCCCGTCATACCACGTACGGGAAGCCGGATCTTTTTCAGAACTGAACCACACCCTTACTTTGTTTTTGTCTGAAGCCTTCCGATCAGCCGCATACACTTCGGTTTCCATGCTGCTTGATATGAAAAAGAAAAACATAAGAAAAACCAGCGTTATGTGCAGACCTTTTTTAAAAAACATGAACCACCATCCCTTTCCTTATTTTTATAAGCGATTCTAATTGAAAAGCCGGACAGTCACCTCCTTCCCGCTTGAATGAATACGCTTTCAAAATTACTGATAAAAAGCCGGCTTCACACAACGGTGAAGCCTTCCCTTTTTACACCTTTAAGATACATATGAGCCGTTTGTTTCAATCACTTTTTTATACCATTCAAATGAGTCTTTCTTAAGCCGCCTCATTGAACCGTTGCCTTCATTATCCCGATCAACATAAATCATGCCGTAGCGTTTTTTCATTTCTCCGGTTGTAAATGACACGATATCAATAATTCCCCATGGTGTATAGCCCATTACATCCACACCATCATATGTGATTGCTTTTTTCAAAGCATTTATATGTGACGATAAATATTCAATTCTTGAAGTGTCATGAATTGAACCGTCCTCTTCTAATGTGTCGATGGCGCCGAATCCGTTTTCCACGATAAATAATGGAATCTGGTAGCGGTCGTATAAGCGGTTTAATGTGTACCGTAAACCGGTCGGGTCAATCGCCCAGCCCCAATCACTCGCTGTAATATAAGGATTTTCCACACCGTTTGGCAATCCTCCGTTTACGACATCCCCGGTATTATCGTTTGATACATCACTTTTTACGGTTGTAGACATATAATAGCTGAATCCGAGGTAGTCCACTCGGCCGTTTTTCAAAATCTCTTCATCACCGTCTTCAAAGTGTATCTGATAGCCTTCTCTTTCAAACTCTTTTAACGCATAGCTTGGATAATATCCGCGAACCTGCACGTCCGGGAAGAAAAAACGCTGTCTCATCGTTTCTTCAGCCAGCATCACATCGTCGGGGTGAGATGAGTACGGGTAAATCGGAACATGTGATACCATCGCGCCGATCCTGAACTCGGGATTGATGTCTCTTCCCTTCGAAACAGCCAATGCGCTTGCCAGCAGTTCGTGATGGCCGGCCTGGTACATGACTTCTTTTGCGTTTTCGTTTTCTTTGACGGCGACGCCCGAGTTCGTCCATAAAAAGATCGAATTATTCACATCCATCTTATTATTGATTTCGTTAAACGTCATCCAATACTTCACCTTATGTTTATAGCGTTCAAAACACACTTCAGCGAATTTTACAAAAAATCCGACTGTTTTTCTGTTTCTGAAACCGCCGTATTCCCTCGCCAAATGCAGCGGCATCTCAAAATGTGACAGCGTGATTACCGGTTCAATCCCATGTTTCAGCAATTCATCAAACACCCGGTCGTAAAAAGCAAATCCTTCCTCATTGGGCTCGGCTTCATCACCTTTAGGAAAAATTCTGCTCCAGCCGATGGACGTTCTTAAACATTTCAGACCCAGCTCGCTGAATAATGCGATGTCCTCTTTATAACGATGATAAAAATCGATCGCTTCATGATTCGGATAAAATTCCCGCTCTTCAATTGTATCTGTTATTTTCCGGGGCACACCATGCGCGCCTGCCGTCATGACGTCCACTACACTCGGCCCCTTGCCGCCTTTATTCCATCCCCCTTCAAATTGGTGGGCGGCCAGAGCGCCTCCCCATAAAAAATCTTTTGGCAATGTCCCCATCGTTTATATCCTCCTTTATTTGACTGCCGCTTGCATGCCGAATAAATGCACTGCAGCCGCTTCAAGCATCCGCTTCGCAAGTGCAGAAGAATTCCTGCCTTTATTTTCATATTATACGTTTACATTATAATTGTACCGGTATAATTTATCAATACATAAACAATTATAGTTAATTTACGAAATGGCTTTTAAAAACGATTATGCTATAATTCTGAAAGAAGCGGGACAATAAATGAATGAGGAATGTATATGTTAAAATACCAGCAAATCGCGATAGATATTGAAAAATACATAGAAGAACATCAGCTGCAGCAAGGGGATAAACTGCCTGTGCTGCAAACCTTAATGAGCCGGTTTAACGTGAGCAAAAGCACGATCACCAAGTCCTTAGATTTATTAGAAAAAAAGGGGATTGTGTTTCAAGTGAGGGGAAGCGGCATTTTTGTCAGACGGAATAAAAGAAAAGGGTATATCAGTCTGCTTTCTAATCAGGGATTTAAAGAATCACTTGAAGATTTTAATGTCACTTCCAAATTATTAGCGCTGGAAGTGAGAAAACCCACGCCTGAGGCTGCCCAAAATCTGAATATGCCGCCTGACGGCGACGTGTATTATGTCAAGCGAATCCGATATATTGACGGGCTGACATTGTGTATCGAAGAGTCATTTTACAACAAATCGATTATTACGTATTTGAATAAAGAGATCGTGGCAGAATCAATATTTGATTATATTAGAGAAGGTCTCGGGTTAAAGCGCGGTTTTTCAGATTTATATCTGTACGCGGGGATGTTAAATGAGGAAGAAGCGGAGTACTTAGGTCTGTTTACAGGAGCGCCTAAGCTTTGCGTTGAAACGATTTTTCATTTAACCAACGGCCAGCCGTTTGACTTCTCAAAAGTCACCTATCACTATGAGCAATCACAGTTTTTCATTCAGGCGAACAGCCACCTTTTTGAACAGGAAACGACATAAGACGGGCTTTTCGCAAACAAAAAACACCCAATGCGCGAGCGGCGCATCGGTGTTTTTTACTATTTCATATTCTTATTTAGTGTTTCAACGGCTTTTTTCATTTGTGTATCGTTGTCCGCAAGCTGTTTTTGCAGATCCGTCATCAATTTTGCCGTTGTGTCACCCGTTATAATGCCTGTTTGTTTCAGTTTCTCTTTTGCTTGGAATTGTTTAACTGCTTGTTCAAATGCTTTATCATACGTGCCGTTTACTTTCACGCTGTACCCCAGCGCTTTCAGCATTTTTTGCGCATTGGTGACGGTGGTTCCGGAATCCCCGTATTTGTATGTTTTTTTCGCATCTAAATACGGCAGGTTCGCATATTCAGGAAGCTTAACCTGATATTGCGGTTTGATGCCTTTTTTATGAATCCACTCTCCGTCCGCTGTCAGCCATTTAGCGATTGTCAGTTTAACGGTAGAACCGTCGCTGTAATCTTTTGCCGTCTGCACGGTTCCTTTTCCGAACGTTTTCTCGCCGATCAGCGGAATGCCCGATGATTCATGCAGCGCAGCCGACATGATTTCCGCGGCGCTCGCGGTGCCGTCATTGACGAGGACGACTGTCGGTTTTGTCACTTTTCGCTCTTTCGTCGCTTTCATGACTTCTTTCGTGCCGTCTTTGTATTCGACCTGCATGATATTTTTCCCTTTATCGATAAACATGTTGCTCATTTTGATGGCTTCATCCATCAGTCCGCCCGGGTTGCCCCTTAAATCGAGAATGTATCCTTTCGCTCCTTGTTTTTCGAGGCTGTCAATGGCTGAATTCAGCTCTTTTGCCGTCGATTCGGAGAAGGATGTGATTTGGATTTCGCCGATGTCTCCTTTTTTCATTTCAGAGTACACCGTTTCAACCGGAATGGTGTCACGTTTGATCGACAGGTTCAGATCGCCGACACCCGCTCTGTGCAGCACAAGCTTGACGTTTGTTCCCTTTTTGCCGCGGATTAATGCGACGGCTTCGTTTACATTAAGGCCTTTAACGCTTTTGCCGTTGACCTTCAAGATCTGGTCATTCGGTTTAACCCCCGCTTTTTCCGCGGGTGACCCTTTAATCGGCGATACGATCAGGATGCTGCCGTCCTTTTCTTCCACTTGTGCGCCGATGCCTTCAAACGAAGCGGAAATGGTTTCTTCAAAAGACTTTCCTTCCTGCGGGTCCATATAAGAAGAATATGGATCATCCAGGGAACTGATCATGCCTTTTATCGCTCCGTCTACTAATTTGCTGTCATCTGTTTTTAGATAGTAATCACTTTTAATCTGCTCGTAGGCTTTATTGAATTTCTCAAATTTGCTGTTCGTCAAAGCAGCCGAGCCTTGTCCGAAAATGGTCGTATTGCCCGTGATAAACAGCGTAAGCGCCGAGGCTGCGACCGCGGTGATCAATATAATAAAAAACAGTTTAAATTGCCGCTTCAAGAAAACACCACCTTTTTATTCTTACATTATTATCATAGACGAACGCTCATTCGTCAACTTCAAACATGAGGCGCCCTTCTTTCCCGTTTACCCAAACCTATGCTTTTCTCTCAACATATGCTGAGGAAAAAGGAGGATTCGGCCATTGAGCAAATATTTAGAAATGCTGTCCTTATTCGGAGTCGGAGGGGCTCACCCCGGCGGGCTCGCTTTTTCCAAAGCCGTTCTCACAAAAGCGGCTCCTCCTCCTGGCGAACCGATTCTTGACGCCGGCTGCGGAACGGGACAGACGGCCGCTTATCTCGGCCACCTGCTGTACCCCGTCACCTGTGTTGATAAGGATCCCCTTATGCTTGAAAAAGCAGCAAAACGATTTGCCGCTGAAGGCTTAACCATTCCGGGCTATTTGGCGGAGCTTGAGCGGCTCCCGTTTGCTGAAAATCAATTTTCCGCCGTTCTTTCCGAATCAGTTCTCACCTTTTCAAATCTTGATTCATCGCTGTCTGAAATCCTGCGGGTCCTTAAACCCGGGGGTATGCTGATCGGCATTGAAGCTGCTTTACAAAAGCCCATGCCGGAAAACGCCATCACGCAGATAAAAGACTTCTACGGTTTTACCGTATTGCAGGATGAAACGGCATGGAAACAGAGATTGCTTCAGCAAGGCTTTCAGAAAGCGGATTTCATTCCCGCTGTCTTTGAAAACAATGCGCAGGAGCCGACTACAGAAATGGATTTATCGCCCGTTATTCAGCCGGTTCACTACGATACGCTGACGGCTCATTACGAGCTTATGCAGACGTACCGTGAATATATGGGACACTGCGCTTTTGTCGCTTACAAGTAAAACGGCGATTGTCCTCCTGTTTTCGTCCAACCTTTTTACCGCACTCTATCATAAGCTGACATAGAAAGATAGGTTGGATAGGAGGAGAAAAGATGCAAAACTATTATCATCTTTGCCGGCAGCACCAGGGAAAAGTAGCAAGAATTACAGAACGAAACGGCAGAGTCCACGTCGGAAGAATCGTACGGGTGACTAACAGCAAAGTGTATATCGCCCCTGTCGGCGGCCGTCACAGAGGATACGGGTTCGGCTATTGGGGAGGCTGGGGAGGCTGGGGAGCAGCCTACGGTATCGGCCTTGGTTTAATTACCGGATTTGCGCTTGGAGGTTTACTCTTCTGGTAATAAAGAAAGCCCGCTTTCTATTTTTCAAGCGGGCTTCTTCTTATTACACTTTCTTTACTTCATTAAAATATTCTTCAAGTGTTAATTGATGGTCATGGATGGCTTTTGCCGCTTTTTTGCCTACATAGCGTAAATGCCATGGTTCATACTCATACTTTGTGACATTTTCTTTGCCTTTAGGATAGCGGATGATAAAGCCGTATTCATACGCATGGTCTTTCACCCATTTGCCGTCCGCCGTGTTTCCGAACGCTTCATTCAGCTCATATCCGTTGCTTTTGCTGGAAATGTCCATGGCAAGCCCCGTCTGGTGTTCGCTTTGCCCTGGATATGCGACGGCTTCTTTCGCCTTTTTTTCACCTTTCAGACTGACTTCATTATCGAAAATAACTTTCTGTCTGTCATAAGAGCGGTATCCTGAAACGGCAACCAGGTCATAACCTTCTTTTTTCCCGGCGCTGAATAGTTCCGCCAAAGCATCGGCGGCAGGTTTGCGGATATATCGTTTCTCGATTTTCTCAGTAAAAGAAAATTCAACTTTCGGGATCACGAGATCATTCGGTTTATAATCTCCCGGCAGCGTGTATGTCTTATTCACGAGCGCAAGTGTATTTGTCGGGTTTTGAATGGTCTCAAGCCCGTTCACTTCTTTAATATCATTAAAATATTTGCTCTCCAATACAAAATCGCTGTTTTCTGCCTTCGTTGTTTTTTTGCTTGATGTGTCATCTGATTGTTTTGTTTCAGCTGCTGTTTTTGTGTCCTTGTGGCTGTCGCCGCCTGAAATGCTGCAGCCGGTTCCCACGATTGCGGTTACGCTGAGAGCGGCAGCGAGCGAGAACCATTTAGTGGATTTCTTCATTTTACACTTACCTTTCTTTTTTTGAATCAGGGCGATGCATAAAGAAGAGGGCTGCTTTAATCAGCATAACCCTCATCTCAAGTTTACGATACAGTATGCAGCGCCAGTTTAATCATATCATGAAAAGTCGTTTGACGCTCTTCTGCCGTTGTTTCTTCTCCCGTTAATACATGATCGCTTACAGTCAGGATAGACAGCGCTTTTTTGCCGTATTTAGCGGCAAGCGTATATAAAGCAGTCGTTTCCATCTCTACGCCGAGAACGCCGTATCTGGCAAGCTTTTCGATTTGGGAGTCTTCATTGTAAAACTGATCGGCGGTGAATACGCTTCCGACCGCTACGGGAAGATTGTTTTTTTGCGCTTCCTGGTACGCTTTATGAAGCAGTTCGAAGTCTGCGCAAGGAGCATAATCTACACTGCCGAAGGCGACACGGTTCATCTGTGAATCAGTTGAAGACGTCATAGCCAAAATCACGTCACGCACCTTCACGTCATTACGGATGGCTCCGCATGAGCCGACTCTGATTAAGTTTTGAACATCATAGCTTTGAATCAGTTCATTCACATAAATAGAGATAGACGGAACACCCATGCCGGTGCCTTGGACTGATACTTTTTTACCGTTATATGTACCCGTAAATCCGTACATTCCTCTGACTTCATTATAGCATTCCACATTTTCAAGATAAGTTTCCGCAATAAATTTCGCTCGGAGCGGATCTCCCGGCAAAAGCACTGTATCCGCAATTTGGCCTTTTTCTGCGTTTATATGTACACTCATTTCCTTTTCCTCCTGCCTATTCAAACTCCCACCCATTGTACACTGAATAACGGTAAGAGACAATCATCAGCATGACTGGGGCGATCTTGGGCAGAATATGCGGGATGACAAGCCTAAAGTAAAAGGAGTGAACATAATGGGCAAAAAACAGCGCAACCGGGTGACCGGCCAGAAAAAGAACAATCACGTGCCCGTTTCAGACGTCATTGCAGCTGATGAAGCGCATGGAAAAGAGCATTCCGCCGCTAAACGGAAGCCTTAACACTGTCTTTCCCAGACAATACGGAAGCCGGCTGAAGATTCAGCCGGCCCCGTCTTACCTCGGCTGGACGAGCAGCCGGTTAATTTTGCTCCATCCCGCAGGGTTAAGCCTGTAATAGGTCTTTCCTTTTCTTCCTTCGTCTATGAGTATGACATCTCCGGTCGCTATGAATCTGGCTTGATAGTCGTTTGGGACCGTATCAGGCACATTAAAAACAGAAAATGCCCTTTCCAGTGCGTCTTGATGATTGTCAGCGGCCAGCTCTGTCCGATAGACGACCCTGTATCCCTTTTTCTCGCCGTAGCGGGGTGTTTGAAAAATCGTCACATCATAGGCGCAAATCTTTTTTTTAAACACGGGCAGCGATAACAGCATCAAGATCCCTCCCTCTTATTTCTTAATAGTATTAGCGTTTTTTCTCATTTTTCCTGTCTCTATTTTTGTCGAAACGGATGATACTTTTCGTCAAAGAGCGCAAAAAGCGAAACGAGGCAAAGTCCGAGACTGAATCCGGCAAGCACATCCGTCGGAAAATGCGCGCCCAAATAAATTCTGCTGAATCCGATCAGAATGACGAGAACCCCGGTAAAGACGGTGACGGCCCGTTTTCTTTTCGTGAAAAACGGAACATGCTTGATCAAAAAGTAAGCGATGACGGGATACATCACTGCCGAATTCATGGAGTGGCCGCTCGGAAAACTGTATGAGGTTTCATGGACGAGCGGTTCAAAAGCGGGTCTCGCTCTTTCAATCAATTCTTTTATTTTTATGTTTACAATCCGTTCAATGAGAAAGAGAAGCGGCAAAAAAACAACATCCGGCGTTTTTTTGTACATATACAGAGCCGCGCCTGTCAAAAGAAGAAGCGGCAAAAGCACCGCGGTCGTGCCGAGCTCCGTTATCCATAACATCAATTCATTCAGCCAGGCAGCCCTGATCCTGACAGCCGCTTCTATGACACGCTCATCAAAAACCCGGACGGCTTCTATCCGGATCGCTGCTGCGAGCAGAATAAACAATGCGAAAAGACTTGCTGGCTTGTACAACGTTTTCCCCCCATGTTTCATTCTCCCGAGCTGATTGAAAAAACCGAAGCTTTTTCACTTCGGTTCCGCAGTTTCAGTCTTCATCAAGCTCTTCGTCTATCATACATTTTTCTAATAAATAATCAAAGGTGATGTCGGCTATTTCGAAGATTTCCTCTTCACTCGGTATGTACCCGCGCATAGCAAGCTGACTGTAAAAATAATCAGCTATTTCTTCTGTGTCAATCACAAGATCTATTTCTTTCATGCAAACACCGCCTCCTTTTTTATGTTTTATGAAAAAACCGTTCAAATTATACCCGAAAGTTCTAAACGTTTTGTCCGCTCATATACTTTTAAAAAACAAGCCCCGGAGGGAGAAAAGATGATGACGAAAATGATGGCTTTATTGGACGGAGATGGATTTGATATCGTATTGGAAAAAGTGCTGAAAGGAATGTCGTTTGTAATCTTTGCCGGCTGTCTGCCCTGGTTTTTATATGTCACCGTCCGTTTTTTTGCCGGCTAGCTGAAATGCTCCCGCAGGCTTTCCAGCACAAAATTCATCATATCTTTATATTCTTCGTCACCGAACAAATGATAAAGAATCTTATAATCGTTATAAATATCAAGCAGCTCATCTACAATCGATACCGCCAGCACATGCAGGGCATCGGGATCATCAGCATCGCCTTCAAACTGAAGAAGAGCAGACGCGACGGTATCCTCGCCGATCTCATGAGATGCTTCCCCAACATAGTGGACAAACAGCAGCTGATGCACAAACTGATCCATTTCATATTTTCTCAGAACCAGCGTGAGATCCTCTTCCTCCGTTTCAAGCCACTCTCCGTCTTTCAGCCGAGTCAGCTCATAAATAATATCCTCCCAGCCATCCTCTAAATATCTCCATATTTCAGTTCTGTGGCCGATGACACGGAATAATTCCTTTCCGTAGTCCTTTACATATACTACGTCGCCGATCAGAAATTCATATTCAATATCCAATTTTTCCATATCGACGATCACGCCCTCATAATCTTTATAAAGCTGGATGGACGATTCAAAATAAAGCACTTCATTATGATTGACTTCGTAAAGATAATGTTTATCAATTTGATGAACCTTCGTAATGGTGCCGACGGTTCCGTACATCACGACGACCACGATGTCTCCCACTTGAAATTTCGGTTTATCTGGCTTCATGCTGTCTCCCCCTTGCCGCGGACTGTCATACGCTATCGTATGCCGGCCGCCATCATTTCGCATGGGCATGAAAACCACAGGAAATATCTATTTCTGTACCTGTTCAAAATGGCAAAAACCGCAACATGCTTGTGCGTTTTTTCACTTACCGTAACAGAAGCGTCCGATGACATTCCGCTCTCGATCGAATGAGCAGTAACAATGCTGAGACAAAAAGCTTCTATTTTTTATGAGTCTTTGTTTTTTTCTCTATGACGCAAAGGTAAATACCCGGCCCGAAGGCATGTTGACAATATCACCGCCGTGATGTTCAAGATTTGCCGTGAAACAAATCATCGAAGGTGTAGGGAGATCCAATTCCGGCTGCATATTTGCAATGGCTTGTTTATCATGAACAACCAAACTCGTTTCGGCTTTCAATGAAGGCACAACTTCAATCCGCTTCAACCTTGTCACATAAAATCCCCTTTTCCGTCCAAACGTCAGTGCCTCATCAGGCTTACCTGATGGATCATTTGATTCCCCTCACTTCATTTAAATGTTTGATTATTTCTCCGTGAAAAGCGGTTCCTTACACGGGACCCCGCCGGCAGCAGGCCTGATCCGGTGAACTCTGCAGCTATACATTCTACTGCCTTATGATACGTGCCGTCAGGAAGATGTGTTTACGTGCTGATCAAAACGGACGGCGTTGCGGGATTTGATCATACGGCACCTCATAAGCGAGTCATTTCAACAGAAAAAAACCGCACAATGTGCGGTTTTTCGTCAGGCGTGATGCACCTCGGTCTCATATTTTTCCCAAGCTTCATCAAATGTCGCCATCGTTTCTAAATAGTCGGCGCTCAGTTCTAAATAAGAACTGAGCTCGTGATAATCGCTTGACGTTTTCGGAAAGCCGTGATCTTCGTATGCCTGATTCGCAAACTGGCTGATTGCGTCCTGCGGCTTGGGATGCCTGTATTTCATCAAATAGTGATAAAAGGATTTCATGGGTTTCCCCTCCTGATGACTGTCTTTTGTTGTACTATTATACAATTCAAGTGTGAAATTACAACAAAAGAAGACTAGGAGAAGTCAAAATAATTCCGTTTCAAGATCCGTTCTGTCTCCATCAGCTCTTGATATGTGAGTGTTTCCGGTAATTTTTTTGCATTGACTAAAAAAAGCTGATTTTCGATTTCCGCTATGACCGCTTCCTCCTGATAAGTCATGCCGCAGGAGGAACAGGCGAATGAGGGTGTTTCTGTAATTTCTATGGCCCTCGTACCGTCAGGAAGCTCCCAGTACACAGCCGCCTGACAAGCTGACGCCTTCTGATTGCCGCACCACTCGCATGGCTTCACGGCGACTCACCTCCGACTTCCGATCCTGCTTTTTGCTCTTTCTTTTGCTGTGCAATAAATTTCTTTTCTTTCAATTCATCTCTCTTTTCCCTGCGGTCTTTCAGCGTTTCATGATCAGGGTTTGATGTAAACGTTTTCCTCCTGTCGATCCTCGATACATTTTCCGGTGTGAACGAAACCTCTTTGTCCGCGAAAATGGCGCTCAGTCCGACCGGCTCGTGTTTGGCCATCGTTCCCGGAAAAACAGATTCAAAATAGTCGTCGGCTTGATTCGGGATATAGTTTTCCGGCTCGGGATAAGATGTAATCACCCCTTCGAAGTTTCTGATCACAACTTTCTCCGGACTTTGGGAGAGCAAGTAGTTCGGCTGCAGGGCGATTTTACCGCCTCCGCCCGGGGCGTCGACGACAAAGGTCGGCACGGCAAAGCCCGTTGTGTGGCCCCTCAGTCCTTCAATGATTTCCAGCCCTTTTGACACAGGCGCTCTGAAATGGCCGATTCCCTCTGACAAATCACATTGATAAATATAATACGGACGCACACGGATTTTCACTAAATCATGCATGAGTTTTTTCATAATCGGCACCGAATCGTTAATGCCTGCTAAAATAACGGCCTGGTTACCGACCGGAACACCTGCGTTAACGAGCTTTTCACACGCCGCAACCGATTCTTCCGTCAGTTCGATGCTCGTATTAAAATGAGTGTTCAGCCAGACCGGATGATATTTTTTCAAAATCTCACAAAGGTTATCCGTTATCCGCTGCGGAAATACGACGGGCGCTCTCGTTCCGATCCGGATAATTTCAAGATGGGGAATGTCACGCAGGTTTTTCAAAATATATTCCAGAATCTGATCGTTGATTAAAAGCCCATCTCCGCCGGAAATCAGGCAGTCACGGATTTCCGGCGTTTCCCGGATGTAAGCGATTGCCGCATCGAGCTGTTTTTTCGGCACCCCCATTCCGATCTGTCCGGAAAAACGCCTTCTTGTGCAATATCGGCAATACATCGAGCATTGATTTGTCACCAGAAAAAGAACGCGGTCGGGATAGCGGTGCGTAAGACCGGGAACCGGTGAATCTTCATCTTCAAACAGCGGATCTTCAAGGTCATATTTCGTTTTGTGCATTTCTTCTGACAGCGGTACGGACTGCATGCGGATCGGACATCTCGGGTTATCGGGATCCATTAAAGAAGCATAATAAGGCGTAATGTTCAGGGGAATGGTTTTTACAGACATCCTGACGCCTTCTTCTTCCTCTTCGGTCAAATGAATGACTTTTTTCAGGTCATCGACGGTTCTTACAGTATGGGTGAGCTGCCACAGCCAATCATTCCACTTGTCTTCCGGCACATCTTTCCACAATTCAATCTCCTTCCAATGACGCTTCGGCTGAAACCATTTGTTTGTCAAACGAATTCCTCCTTATGAATGGCCAAACGTAAAGTCTTGCACCATATATTCATATTTTCGAGCCCTTCTGAAATGCGGCAGTTGTTCACAAGCCTGCCTCTGTAGCCGTATCCGGCATGATACAAAACGGCATTCATCCCGTAAGACGCTGCACGGGCCAAGGAAAAAAGATGAATGATTCCCCGGCCCGCGAGTTCCTGCTCCAACGCTTTAAACAAGTGTGCCGTTACGGAGTTCCCCCTGTAATCTGACAGAACCGCGCAATCGGTCATTTCAGCGTGCCCCAATACTGAATTGATATCTGCGCTTGCCGCCCCAATGAGACGATCCTGATCGAATGCGGCATAATAGATGGTGTTTTCTCTCATTGTTTTTTTAATATAAAGGGGATTAAAGACAGGAGTCGGATAGGTAAGAAAAACATGTTTATATAAGTGCGTTAAACGGTCTGCATCATCTTCGTCCGCTTTTCTGAACATCAGCGCGCTTTCTGTCTGAGTCAGTCCCCGCCGCGGTGTCTCATGTAAACGGTCAACAGTCGAATCTTCTGATACATATGAATCTGACCGTCTCCGTTCCTCTGCTAAATAGCGCACCATCACAACAGCCTCATGCCCGTTGTAATACCCGTCTATGACACCCTCAACAATAAAAAGATGCTTGACAAATTCCGGCTCATCGCCGCGCTTGGCAAAGAAAATTACCTTTTGGGCTCCTTCTTGCTTTGCTTCTGCCAAAACGGCCGGAATAAGCGCCGTGATCTGTCCGTCATAACGAATGACTCTGAGCCGCTCATTGAAACGGTCTGCATCAATCTCGGCCGCTCCCTTTTCAGCCCTCAGTTCCTTTATCAGCTCCGTCACCCCCATCTGCCGCCCCGCACCATTCCATGATAAAAAGAGAAATGATTTTGACGGCATCGATTAACGCCCGGATTTCAATGTATTCATTCGCCTGATGCGCCGCCTTGACTTCTCCCGGCCCGAAGACGATGACCGGCGTCTGTCCCGCGTGCTGCAAAAGCCCTCCGTCCGTTCCCCACGGGGACGCTTCACGAACCGGTTTTGCCCCTTTCATTTTCTCAAAAGAAGATTCCAGAGCGGAAATCAGCGGATGCTCATCCGGGAGATCATTCGGAAGCCACTGAGCCCCAAACCATTCTATTTCCGCGGGGTGGTGTTTAAACCATTCATCCCGGTACTCCAAATCTTTCAGCCAGCTTGCCAACTCTTCTTTTACTGCTTCGGACGTTTCATCCGGAGCTATTCCGCACCTGCCTTCTATCACCACACGGTCAGCTACCGATGATGGCCACGTTCCCCCTTGGACGGTGCCGATATTAATGGGAACCGGGATCGGAACGTCCCGATAAAGCGGGTCTGTGATACGGGCGTTGCGGACGTGTTCAAGCTCTTTAAGGGCTGTGATGACATGCAGGCTTTTTTCAATTGCGCTCACCCCTTCATAGCGGGTGCCGCCGTGTGCGGACAATCCCCTTACCGTAATGCGGAACCACATAGACCCTTGCTGCTTAACAAACAGCTTTAAATTAGTCGGTTCGGGAATAAGCGCCCCGTCAGCCTTGTAGCCCCTCATAACAGCCGCCAGTGTTCCCGCGCCGCCGCACTCTTCATCTACGACACTTTGAAACAGAACATCTCCTTTTAACGTAATCCCGCAGGCTTCAAGCGCTTCTAACGCAAACAAGAGAGCTGTATTACCGCCTTTCATATCCGTTGAACCGCGGCCGTAAACTTTGCCGTCCTTTTCAACAGCGGTAAACGGTTCATACGTCCATGCGGCGGGATTTCCTTCCGGGACAACATCAATATGTCCGTTCAGTATCAGTGATCTTCCGCCCCCGGCCCCTTTCTTTACGGCTGTGATATTCGGGCTTTCATGGAAGTCTTCGCGTTCCGATACAAA
Organism: Bacillus sp. B1(2022); assembly: GCF_040259625.1. Lineage (NCBI taxonomy): Bacteria > Bacillati > Bacillota > Bacilli > Caryophanales > Bacillaceae > Bacillus > Bacillus sp. B1(2022). Next base: position 19,757 of record NZ_JANIFO010000015.1, on the reverse strand, counting down.
ATAAGGATGCTCTTTCAAATGTTTGACACTCGGCTCCCATACATCAATATCCATGTCAAACTGTCTCAGTTTTTCTAAAACGACTGCCTGTGCGTTAAATTCATGGCCGAACGTGCTTTTTTCCCCGATCAGCCGTTTCAGCAAGCTTACCGCTTTTGCTGTGTTTTCTTCCGCCCACTCAGTGACTTTCTTTTCTAATTGATCCATGGACAGGCCCCCTTTTAAGAAAACATTCTCCCAATCTGATCTCGGCATCCGTTGTTTGAATGACATCGTCTATGGTCGTGCCATTCAGCAGTTCCTCAAGAACAAAAGCCCCATCATCTATGCTGATGACGGCTTTCTCTGTAATGATGAGATCTGCACAGCCCGCTGCTGTAAGCGGCAATGAACAGCTTTCGACCAGCTTCGGCCGGCCTTTCTGATCGGTGTGGCTCATGACGACAACCACTTTTTTCGCGCCTTGGGCAAGCTCCATCGCCCCGCCCATTCCGGGCACTTTTTTTCCCGGCACGAGCCAATTGGCGAGATCACCTGTCCTGCTGACTTGGAGCGCGCCTAAAATGGTAATATCTATCAGCCCTTTTCTGATCATGGCAAAAGACAGAGCTGAATCAAAATAGGAAGCACCCTTAACTGTACTGACAGGAAACCCGGCCGCATTGCATAAAAGCTCATCCTCCTCTCCGCGCTCCGGACTGCCGCCGATCCCGAGGACGCCGTTTTCCGCCTGCAGCATGACCTCCATGCCGGCCGGCAGAAAGTTCGGCACTAAAGAAGGAATGCCGATCCCCAGGTTGACAATCATACCTGAGGTAACTTCACTGGCGGCCCGCCTCGCGATACTCTCTCTTTCCGCTATTCCCAAGCCCATTTCCACTTCACTCCTTCACTTTGCACGACACCCTCCACGAAAACGCCCGGCGTTACAATATGCTCGCTGTCAAGTTCGCCGGCAGGCACAATCTCTGCCGCCTCAGCAAATGTTCTTTCGGCCGCCGCAGCCATCAGAGGGTTCATGTTGCGCGCCGTTTTGTCAAACGTCAGATTCCCGAATTCATCAGCAGTATGTGCCGACACAAAAGCGAAATCAGCCGTCAGCGCTTTTTCAACTAAATAGGACTTTCCGTCAATCGTTACGGTTTCTTTGTTTTCACAAACGGTTGCGTTATCAATGCCGATATCAGTTAAAATACCGCCTAGCCCCGCTCCGCCTGCGCGAATCCGTTCAGCAAGCGTCCCTTGCGGCGAAAATTCCACCTCAAGCGCTCCGTCAGTCATTTGTCTGCCCGCGACAGGATTTGAGCCGATATGGGAAGCGATCAGCCTTTTTACCCGCTTATGAACGATAAGCGGGCCGATGCCGATTTCCGGAAATCCGGCATCATTGCAGATGACGGTCAGCTCTTTAACGCCGCTTTCCAAAATCGCTTCGATTAATGACGGAGGTGAACCCACTCCCCCAAAACCGCCGAACATAATGACAGATTCGTCCTTGACATCGGCAATTGCTTCATGAATATCGATTTTTTTATGAAAAATAGACATATCAGCTCAATCCTTCTTCATCATTTTTTCAACTTCTTCTGCGGCCTGGGAAAATAGATCTGACAGCTCATCCAGCTCGGCATATGAAATTGTGAACGGCGGGGCGATGATGACGGCGTCTCCTTCTCCGCTGTCAATACCGGGCTTTGCAGGGTAAATAAGCAGGCCCCGTTTTTTTGCCGCTTTAATGATTTTTTCGGTGAAGGCCTGTTTTTTCGAAAAAACGTCCTTCGTCGTTTTATCCTTAACGAATTCAACCCCGATCAGGAGGCCTTTACCGCGGACATCCCCAATCACCCCGCTGCGCTCTTTGATTTCTTCTAATTTCCGCTTCAGCATTACGCCTTTCTCCTCTGACTGCCGAAGCAGCTCGTGTTTCTTAACATAGCGAAGCACTTCAAGCGCCGCTCTAGCACAGTATGGGTTGGCACTGTACGTATGTCCGCTCATAATGACCCCGGAGCCCCGCTTGATCGTTTCAATGATGTCATCAGACGCAACGGCTGCCGCTATCGGAGCGTAACCGGCGCCTAACCCTTTTCCGAGCACCGCGATATCAGGTGCGATCCTCCAATGCTCAGAAGCAAGCATCCGCCCTGTTCTCCCGAGCCCCGTCATGACTTCATCCGCGATAAACAAAATACCGTGCCGGCGGCAGACACCCTCAAGCGCTTCATAATAACCTGCCGGCGGAGTGATGGCCGCCCCGGCTGCTCCGACAATCGGTTCTGCGACAAATCCCGCGATAAATGAGGAACCGATCCGTTGAACAGCCGTTTCCAGTTCAGCCGCCGCAGCTTTCACAAATTCCTCTCCCTGCAGCTCTGAACGATACATATTAGGCGCTGAAACGGCAGGAAACCGTTCGAGCAACTGGGTGAAGCGGTATCTCCGTTCGTAGAACCCCGATAATGAAAGCGCTCCCAAAGTAATGCCGTGGTAACTGCCCCATCTTGATAGAAAGACGGATTTTTGGTATTGCCCTTTTTCCTGCCAATATTGAACGGCCATTTTCATCGCTGTTTCGACTGCCTCTGAGCCGCTGTTTACAAAAAATGACCAATTCAGCCCGCCCGGCAGATGATCGGCCAGAAATAAAGCCAGTTCTTCTGCCGGAGTACTGGTGAATTGCGAGCGATACACAAACGAAACAGAGTCAAGCTGCTCTTTTAAAGCTTGTATAATATTCTCCGTGCCGTGGCCGATATTGCAAGTGACCGCCCCCGATGCTCCGTCAAGATACTTGTTCCCCTCCTGATCATACACATATGATCCCTTTCCATGACTGACTGACGGATAATTCCCGTCAAGCTCCGGTTTGATTAAATAGCTCCCCATATCTTTCCACCTCAAAAACCCATTTGCTTCATTGTATGAACAGATGAATAACCGCATTCTTATCCTTCAGAAAGTTTTTTGCAGAAAATACCTTTCTGTAAAACAGGCTGCAGGAGATGTCCCGACAGCCTGAAAAGCGTTCTGGAAATTCTATTCCTATTGTTGATTTTATTCTTTGCTCAGCTCATCATCACATCATTTTTGATCTGAATCAGTATAAGCAGAAGGCGGAAAATCCCCGTCTTCTTTACTGTATGGGAATCAATATTTCACACAAATGATGATTCACCTTTTGTAAAGTATACCTTTCGATAATGGGCTGCTCTCTGATTGATAAATTATTTTTTTCGATCTCAGAAAAAACAGTGTTCCAAAATCCACTGACTGCCTCTTTTGTATGATCAAGCAAGAAAACAGCGTACTTCCCTCCGGAAAATGTACCAATCCGGGCTGGTTCAGGCACATGGTCTTGATTGATAACAAGACAAACATCATAGCGGCATTTCTCTTTAGGAGTACGATTCGGATGATCTTGCGGAATTGCTAAAATGACAGAATGATCAAGCAGACCATTCAATTGCGCCCAGTTTTTAAATGACTCCATCAGTTCATTGTTTTGCTTTCCGCCATACTCTCCGATGTTTCGGAAGTAAGCAATTCTAGATTCAGGTAATTCTTCAATCGTTATGTTCACATTTTCGCCCCCTTCTCCAGAAAGGTAATATGTATTAAAATGTTTTTCAATCTGATTTTTCAGCATGGATATAACAAAAAGCCTGCAGAAAGTGATGTTCTCTGCAGACTGATTTTCAATATAGGATTTTTTTCAGTCTAACAAATAAAAGCCGCACCGACGATGATTAATAAAATAAACAATACCACGATCAGCACAAAAGTGCTGGTTCCGCCTCCGCAGCCGCCGTGCCCGTAACCATAGCCAAAACTGCCGCAACCGTAGCCATATCCGTATCCGTACATACGCAAATCATCCTTTCTTCTTACGATATACGGCATTGTATGCGGGCCAACTCCCAATTGGTTTATGCGAATGCCCAACTATGTAAGAAAATAATGAAAAATTGTATGCACACGCCGAAATCTTTTGAAGCCGAGTTTTTCATAAAAGCGGTTTACACCGTCCATCCCGGACGTCACAAGGTATACGGTTTCCATGCCGTTCAGCTTTGCCGCCGCCATCAGCTCATTCATCAATATCGATCCGTAGCCTTTTCGTTGGAATTGGTCCAGAATTGCGACTTCTTCTATTTTTGCGGTTTTATCTGCTTTGTTGATGAAAAGCTCTCCGCAGCCGATCGGAATCGTTTGCGAGGCGTCGCTGTAGCACACGACAAGCATAACCGTTCCGTCCTTATACAAAGGATATTTCCGCTCAAGCTTTTGTTCGGCCGCCGCCTCGCCAATGTAAAGGGCATCATAGATGTTCATAATAGACGACCCGTCGGCGAGGCTTTTTTCCGTCCCCCAAGCAGTGAGCGGGTGTCCGGCCTGCAGGTCCCCATTTTCCAGTTTCCTTGCAAAAAACAGCTCATCTTCCACTACGCAGCCCTGCTTTACGAGATTTTGTTTCAGAAGAAGCGGAAACGCGTGCTCCGGAGCCGCTTTCACATGAATATAATTGGCTTGAAGCAAGCCCGGAACGGACGAAAAAAACGGCAGCAGTTTGTCTAACGGAAATGTACGGTGCAGCTGAACAAAGTTATGCGAAAAAATCTGCGGCAAAAAAGGGTCCGTATATACACTGAAATGCTCGAACCTCTGAATGCCGGAAGTAAGCTCTATATACTGCTTCTCGGTTTTATCAAATTGATCGGTCATAAAAGCTCTCCTTTTCCTTACACATCCAACTGCATCCCTCAACCTTTTGTTATATTGAGATTTCTCATAATTTCATCGTACACCGGATAGAACGGCATTCCAATTGGTAATTGTTTAATTTGCTGAAAGGAAATGGGTATCGCCTTCTGATTCGCAAAAAAGCGTTTCGCTACGTCATGACTAATCGGATGGAGAACCCCTCTCAAATAAACATAAAATTCCCGTTCAATGCGAAACAGCATTCTCCCGGGCAGATGTTGAATACAGCCCGATGCCCCCCGGCTGATCGGCGGACCGTCCGGAAGCGATTGTATTTCGGCCCGCTCTAAAGCCGGGATGTCATGCCGTTTAAATCGGTAAAAGCGAAATGCGCTATGATCAACCAGCCTTTTCTCCCCGTCTTCTATAAAATAAACATGAAACTGATCCCTGACGAGCTGAAAATTCGGAATACTGACGGAGTTCTCTTCCTCATATTGAAATAAAAACGGATCCGGAATGACGACGGTTCGGCCTTCATATAACGTATGCCAGCGCTCGTTTACAGGCTTCCTTTTATTTCGGTCAAGCTGATATACTTTCTGATCCGTCCCCTTTACAAAGGATCCGTCGATCAGGACAGACGGAAGCGATTGATACGTGTTTTGAAATGAGTGGGGTGTTTTATAGGTCGTATCCAACACTTCTTTTATCGGCAGAAATGATGTAAATGTGTTGAGCCTGCTCCAAAAAACAGAGTCTCCGTGATTCCAATGCATAACATCTTCGTCCCAAAAGCTGCCGAACTTCTCTTTCACACGCTCAAGCAATGATCTCCGGTGCATCACTGAACAGTGATCAACGAGAAAAGCGGCCTGATCAAGCACCTCTTCAGCAAAACGATAGAAGTGGAATTGTTCTGTTCCGCGCCCGTTTACATGTATCACCTTCTGGCTGGAATAGACGGCATCAAACTCGCTGTATTGATTAAGCGCTTCCGCCATGCGGCTGAGCCTATCCGGATGAAATACGGTGTCGTCTGTCAAATAAGTGATGTATTCGCCTTTAGCCCGTGAAAGCGCATCATTAATCAAAACGGCATACCGGGTGGACTTCAGCCGTTCGGCAGGATTGATAAAACTGTTGTCATAATATATGCGAGGATCTTTTATATACGTACTGATGGCAGCCGAGGTTTCTTCATTTGAATGATCATCCATTACAAACAGCTCCCAATTGCTGTAGGTTTGATGCAAAACACTTTCAATCGCCTGTTTCACAAGATCCGGTTTGTTGTAACTCGTTAAGATAATTGAGATCTTCTTTTCCATCCCATCACCCCTTCTGTAAAACATAAAAAACGGCTCCGAAAGAGACAGAGCCTGATATCCGTTATTAAAAAGCACCCCAGCTGACGATGCTTGAAATCGCGACGTTTGATCTCGTATTATTGAGCGGGTTTTGAAAAACGGCCAAATCTGACAGCACTTCTTTGACAATTACGTTTTGCAGTGTGCTGCCGTTAATCAGATTGACGCGTGATACAGGAACCCCAAGCTCTTTTGCCATTACAAGCTGACGCCGCAAATCTGAATGATCTCCGGACGGCTGACGGGATAACAAAAGAAGAAGAAGCAGTACGAGCTGAAATTCCTCCTCAAAACCCCCGTGTTTTACAGTTTCTTCTGAATCCAAAGTATTCCTCTCCTTCATTTTTTAATCTATACAACGTATGTCATACTCTTACAAACCGCATAGGCAAACAAAGCCTGATTCGAAAATTCAGCTGTTTGATTAAATATTGAAAAAAACACAAGCAAAACGGCATTCGACTTATACCAATCTCTTCAATCAGGAATATGAATAAACGTGAGGTTGAAATTGTTAAAGGAGGTGTATGTCCGCATGAGCGAAGATCGTTTGGAGCTTAAAAAGAACTTATTGAAAACTCTTTTAGCCCCTGTATTTGACAACAGCGCTTTATCTGGCGGTACAGATGGAGGAGATAACGTGAAAAACAGCGTAAAAGAATTATTGGAAGCGGCAATTGATGCAAAAGTAGATGAAGCAGCGGTGAAAGACAGTCTCAGCGCACAATCTGTATTGGGAAGCGGTATTTCATTAGCGGCGAGATGGATTTTTGCAAGAATTCAGCCCGGCACTGTCATCAGCATTGTGATGGATTCAGGAGACATGATCGGCCCGGTTCAATTTGTTGCCTTTGACGAAATTCACGGAATCGTTTTTGTTACGCAGGAAAATTCCGTTACACCGGCAGGCTCTGCTACAACATTGCTTGACGTCGACAAAGTTGAAAGTGTCACGTTCACTTCGTAACAGCATATGAACGTTTTATATATCCGTTCAGGATATAAAGGCATATACACGTATTTTGACCGCTGGATCGAGGAAGGCTTTTTACAGTCTTCCGTCCGCTTTTTTTCTGTTTCTGAGTTTGAGGAAGATACCATCCGCAGTATACGGGCATTCAAACCAGACATCAGTCTGATGATGACGGGAGACCGTATTCCGTCTGAATGGCTTCAATGGCTGAAGACAGAACAGATTCCCGTTTATCTATGGATGACGGAAGATCCTTTTTATTTCGATGTGAGCATGACAATCGCCCCTTTCGCCGATGCCGTTTTAACGATAGAACAAAACGCGCTTGATGCTTACCGGCAAATGGGCTTACAGCACGTATATTATGTCCCGATCCCCGTTAATCAGCGGCTTTTTAAGAAACAACCTGCTGAAGCTTCTCTTCACACAAATCTGCTTCTGATCGGATACCCGTACCCGAACCGCGTTGAACTGGTGAAAGCAGCGGCGAAGCTTCCGTATACGCTTCGTATCATCGGGAAGGGATGGCGCAGACATCTGCCTAAAAAAATCGCCAGGCAGCAAAATGTGCTCGTAATGGATGAATGGATTGCACCCGAACGTGCCGCATTATATTACAACAGCGCAGACGTGGTCTTAAACCCTCACCGTTCTTATCGGTTTGCGCTCAATCAGAACGGACGCGGCATCGAAAATATCAGTTTAAATACGAGAAGCTTAGACATTGCGGCTTGTCAGGCCTTTCAGCTGACAGACCTTTCTCCCGCGCCCCCGTTTTCATCCTTTGTTTCTTACAGCGGGCTTGCGGATTTTGCGGATAAAATCCATTTTTATATGACAAACCCGGGTGAACGTAAACAAATCGCGGCGCTTAATTATCAAGAGACAGTACCGGCGTACACGTATGACCAGCTTCCGGCTGTGCTTGCGGCTATCCGTTCCAAGACTTTCTCATGAAACGCTCTTCACATCAAAAAGCAGCTTGGATAAGCTGCTTTTTTCATGTTTATTTTCCGCTTCTGTCAGTCAGTTTTCTCGGGTCAACCTGTTTATTGACCTGCGGGTGAAGGCCGATTTTATCAGCGATTCTTTCCCAAGGCACCATTTTAAAATTTTGATTGGCCTTTTGGCCGTGATCTATATTTTCTCCGTCCTGTGCGACAAAAAGGCCGAACGGATATTCAGGTCCCAGCCCGAAACCCAGAACGTCAATTCCGTCTGTATCGCTTGTGCCGTCTGTCTCAGACCCGTCTGTTATCTGAAAGTCCGCAACATATTTGTTCTGTCCCTGTCTTTCATAAATCGCGTAGCTGCTGTTACCCTGGCTTGATGCAAGCAGATAACCTTTCCCGTCAGCAGCGTAGTAAATCGTCAGTCCTTCAATATCAGGGGTTAAATGCCTGCCGTCGGCACGATCGATAACCGTTCCGTTACTGCCGCTGTCCGGCTCAGCGCTGAACTTCCAGATGGCCTCATCTTCTTCTGCGATATAAAGACTGCCGTATTCATCGTCTGCTGCCATCCCTTCTGTCTGAGAATTCATTTTAAACGCCCTTACCTTTTTGCCGGATATGTATCCATTTTTATCAGCATTTAATTCGTATTGTTCAAATTCGCCTTCTTTCCCTGTCACCATCGCGTAATATTTTCCTGTTTTTTGACTGTGGTACAAGCTGAAACCGTATACTTCATCAATTGCTGACGCAATCGGGCGGTCTGGGTTCGTAATGCTTTGTAATGTGCCGTTTTTCCCGTCAATGGCGTAAATCTCAATGGTATTCTTTCCTTCAGACCGATTGGATGCCGCCGCAATATCGACTTTTTTTCCGTTCAACGGAAAATCATAGCGGATATCAACATTGTTCAGCTTCCCGGTAGGATAGGAATGAAGCATCTTTCCCTCTAGGCTGTACACGACTAAGCCTGATTTTTTATTGGTTGTGATCAATTTGCTGTTCTGAGGATTCTTGGGGTCCAGCCAAATCGCAGGATCATCAGCTGCATCACCTGCTGTATCAACCGGTTCCGTTTCCGCCGCCGCATTCACGGTAAAATGATAAGGATCAGACAGCTTATGCTTGGCCTGGGAAGAAACCGCACCGCATGTGAGCATCAATCCGGCTGCCGCGGTTAACAAAAGTGTTTTTGAATGATTCATTTTCCTTCCTCCTTTTATGAAAGTGTACTTTAATTGTAAAATACATACAGGAAGTTCAGTGTTAAGTTTTTGTGAAGATTGTCCGCATGTGAGAATTTATGAAGAGAAAAAATTGACGTGAGCAAATATTTAAAATGAACATTTAGTACAATGTTTTATTTGTGATTTCTAGTCTATTAATCGGGTAAAGCGATATGAAAGCGCATCAGATTAATGTTTTTCTCTAATTTTTGATTTATTGGTTTCTTTCATTAACTCGCTGAAATTGTTCAACATATGATGCATGGTAGAGAAACGAGAGTTGGAGGATAAGCCATGCCTAAACAGCAAGCAGTAGAGCTACAACCGTTTTTTCACGATAAAACTGTTCTCGTCACAGGCGGGACAGGATCAATCGGAAGCCAAATAGTAAAACGCCTTTTGCTCTTAACCCCTAAAGAAGTCATTGTGTTCAGCAAAGATGACAGCAAACAATATGTGATGAAACAAAAATACGCGGATGAACAAAGACTGTCGTTTGTGCTCGGCGATGTTCGTGACTACAGAAGAGTCAACCAAGTGATGAAAGGTGTTGATATTGTCTTTCACACAGCTGCGCTGAAGCAGGTTCCGACATGTGAGGATAATCCCTTTGAAGCCATTCAAACCAACCTTATCGGCGGACAAAATGTCGCAGAAGCCGCTTTGCTGCAAGAGGTGACACATGTGATTAATATCAGTACCGATAAAGCCGTTTATTAAGATACTTACTACTAACCAATTAAAAAAAGAAGCTTACTCTGCACTCCTTTCCAAAGCAGCCTCCAATAAATGCTGAGCAAATTGTTTATAAAATTCATCTAAGTCATTACTGGCTTCATCCTGTTCTATATAGCGGATACTGTAATTATCTTTATGGACAACCTTTATTGTTTTCTTCTTCAATTCCTCATAACGTTGGTAAGGTTCCAAAACTACACCCCCGCTTTCACAGGAGTATTATATGTATGTAATGGTTCGTCTCTTGACTGTTCTTTCTTTATCAAAACCTCGCAAGCTTGTTCAAATGTATGGTTAACTTTTTTCTTTATCCAGCGTTCAGTACCGATCTCTTCGCATATGAATACGGGAATGCTGGTTTTATTCAAGGTGCCCAGTAATTCAAAAATGTGTTCTTGGCATGTGCCTTCTCTGCACCTGAGTCAACAATCGTCAAATGAATCTTGGGGCAGGAATAAGCCACCGCGAATGAAGAATGAGATGAGGTTTGAAGACATTATTTCTGTTTAAAATGCCGCTTCAGTTTTGCAGCGGTATTCCTAGGAATTAAAGAGATGTACTAAATACTTTCAAACTTTGAGATGTTTGTTTTTGGCGGTGAAGATTCATTTAATTTTTTATACCAAATACGAATTTTTTGTCCTTTGCTCAAGTCATCTTTATTGTTAAGTTGACTAAGCCCCAGTAAAACTATATCCGATCTATACTTTTCAATAATCTCTTTTTCACTAAGATTTTCATAGTCTTTAACATCAGCTTTTTCATTAGGTATGAGAATTGCTTGATTCTCTCTTTTTAAAATGACATAGCCGACCATAGTTTGCTCAGCCTCCATAAAATGTTTGCTATGTTGGTTTTGACACCCTAATGTTATACATAACAAAACTAACAGCATTATAAACACTCTATACAAGTTCAAACCGCCCTTCTTGCATATTTGTAACAAGAATAAAACACTGTTTTAGGAAATGACAGACTAAAACGCCTCATGTTTATGAATTTAAACAAATTCCCCCCTAGACAAATGGAACACGGCGAGGTCTTCACCATTATAGAACTGCACAATTGCATCATGAAATATTCAATTGACTGATCAACCACATCACCTTCTTTAAGCGATCTAATGTTTATATTATAAGGTCCTATAAGTCTACACAGCCTTTCCGCATAATCATTTTGCTTATCTCTAATCAATTTAAATTAATTAAGGATGTGTACCGTTTTTCAGACATGTTCAGCTTGTCCTTGAAATGCCGGATTGCTTTATCTTGTTCTTTACTTAAAATGTTGGCCATATATTCATCTCTTTAATTGAATCTTCTCCACAGCATGAAATGGGCATCCCCAATGAGACTTTAGGTTCTTTTAAAAAAAAGTTGTGTTTCGTATAATAACAAAATAGTGAACTGCATGTTTTTTGAATTTTTGTTTTCCTTCTTTTATAACTAATTTTTGGGAAATATATTGATTTTCATCCAGATATTTAATATAGTTACCAATATATTAAACTTATGGTTATTTAAGGAGGAGGAAAGAAATGAAGAAAAAACTTATTTCATTTATCATGTTTTTCACGTTAACTGTGCTGGCTGTATCAGTTGTTTCTCCTGGCTATGCAAGTGCAGCAGAAAGTAAAAAAGCACCTGTAGTTCAAAATAGCGTACAGGCTCCTTTAGCTTCAAATTCTGAAGTACATACACAAGGCATTCCTTTCGCTAAACAAATGTTAGTAAAAGCACTTAGGGTTGGCGGTCCCGCTTTAGGAAACCTTATTAAAAAGATCCCATATAAATGGGCTCAAAAAGCTGGTGATGCTTGTTCTAAGTGGGGACACAAAGCGGCGGACGTTATAGATGAACTTACAAATTTCGGAGAAACAGCTGTTACTGTGGCCTTAGTGAAAGCCGGAATTCCATTAGCTGATGCACAGTTAATTGCGAAGGTTGTTGTGTTCTTTTTGGCATAACTATACATTAAAAACAAGAGAGTGAGGCTTACAACCTTCACTCTTTTGTTTTAATTAGGTAAGGAGAGATCACCATGAATCTGCTTGTTATGACGTTATCAATTTATCTTTTATCTCTCATCGTCTTTTTTATTTTTATGTACAGAGGAGAAAAGAAAGAAGCTGCAGAAAAAAACACAAATGAAAAATTTTTATTATCTACAGTAATAGGAGCTTTGGTTTTATCACTCATTCCTACTGCAGTCATAATGGTGATAATCTTATTTGCAACAGGATCAGCAAATGTGCTTGTAAGCTTCTTTGAATTAGAAATAGAATTTAAACAGATTGTTATAACAAGTGTGTGTATGGTTGTTTATTCTTTTACTTTTGATAATATTTTTGTGGCTGTTGGAAGGCATCTCATTGGGGATAACTTCTTCAAGTTTTTATTTGCCTCATTGTTTAGGTTTTTATTCATTTATATAGTGGGTATCTTATGTTCAATTGGGAACAGCGACAATTTTAAATTATCATTAGGATTAACTTTATTTTTTCTTTTGTTAGAATGTATTTTCCCTAAAAAGTCTGATCGTGCCCAGAATTTAAAATCTTAAGGACGGGCATTTGGTGAGAACATAATGCATATAAAAAAGGAATAATGTTCAAAAAGATAAAGCAGGCTTAATGTCTGCTTTATTTAATTAAAATCCCTCTTCATACAGTGCTTTCTCTAAGAAATTCAGCTCCTAAAGCTCACACTGAACCTTCCAGCTTTATACTTCGTCACAACAATAAAGTAACAAGCAAGTTCCCAGAACTCTCGAATCTTGATATGCTCAATGGTACTGTTGTTTTTGCGGCCCAAGGTGGTGTTCCTAGCTTTGAGACTGTAATGGGACGCTAGCTTACTTTAATCTGCCAAAGAAAAGCATCTTGAAGGAATCGTATTAAAAAAGCCCCCATGAGATTAATAAACATTCTTATAGCTGGCTGAAAGTGATTATAGATTTAAGACTACATGGTAAACTCCGCATACATTCCTTTGAATCTTGGAGAGTATAATCTCTCCGTTACATAACTCCTTAATGCTTAGCCCCTTAAAATGAACTGAAAATTTAGTACATAATACAATAAGTTATCCTTGACCAAAATGCTCTTCATATTTTGTGACAGATTCATTCCAGTTTGAATAAACCTATTGACCTCCTAAAATTATGTGTTATTATTTACTTGAATTTACAAATAAAGGAGTGTTTAATTTGAAAAAGTTGTTTAGTTTTATTGTTTGCACCATGGTGGCCATTCTTTCTCTGAGCTTTGCCACTGCCGCATCTGCTGAGACCGACAATTCTAGGTTTTCAACTAAGCATACTAGCTCTGCCGAAGGTGAATTTAAAGCTTTTGGTCTTAACCCTCCTAATTCAAATAGCATTGTAAATCTTACGAAAAACAAATTGACATTCGCTGGACAAGCAACTGGCAATACATTATATTCAAACAGTTATTTTCAAGGAAAATCTTCGATAAGCTATTCAATTACAAACAATATTGGAACTAAACTAACTGTGAAAGTTTGGAATGATTCCGACTGGATTTTTGCTACTGAAACACTAACTGTAAATGCTAACGGTACAGCTACAGGAACAATAAAAAATCTAGATGCCAATGCGCTTTACTATCTATCTTTCTCTGCTCCGAGCGACTTTTCTGGCTATGTTCAATAAAACGTAATTTAAGCTCCATTCGTGGGGCTTTTTGTATTCATTAAAAACTATCGTAAGACAGAAATGGATTATTTGTAAAAATATGATATATTGATAATACAATCGAAGATTCAAGGCTCCTACACAAAAAACAAGCCAGTGATAAAATCCTACTTCTTTTATCTAGACTTGTTCAGCTCTCTCCAACATTTCAAAGAAATTGTGCCGCAATTAGTTTGGCATTGTAGTCTTCAACCTCTTTCTTTGTGCTGCCCAATTTATCAAAAGCTACTCGCCAATCACCATTATGAATTCTGATAAAAGATTTAATCCTCAAGCCATCAAAACAAACATCTAAAATTAGCCTGTTGCCTGAAGTGCCATCAATTTTGCTAAAGGCAGCTTCTTTATTGTCACCAGCATAATGCACCTCTTTAATTGATTCATTGGTAAAGTACTCAGTTTCCCTGGTTGCTACACAGGTTTTCATTTCTTCCTCTTACTCCGTTTAAAATCATGATTTCATCTTCACGTCCTAGTGATCTTAAGTCCTTTCTCTATATATACGCAGAGCTGTATTATGAGTTCGCACAGTATTTAGTGAATTGTATTTGATATCAATCACTTCAATATTAATTGACTCTGCTCTTATGAAACCATTTAATAGCCTATCAATTTCAACCCATTCACCATTGCAATATTCATCTTGGAATAGCGTTATTTTAATCATTGTCTAACCCTTCCTTTAATGAACTGCTTTCGTTTAACTTTCGGAAAACATTTTAATCTGCTAACATTAATAGCTCATCGATTTTATCATTGTATTCACCATATTCACCAGAGTCCCATTCAACACCTACAGAACCTCGATTTGTCGTCCACAATATAATTCCCATTTCCTCCTCCTCAAAGACCTTACTTGCTCCCCTTTTTGACAACCGAGCATATTTCAACCCCTTTCTTAAAATAATCACATTTTAAGTTAACTTTAAATTGCATTATGTTGAGAATATCACCTTTAATTGGTAAACTGACATCTAAGGTCATACTTATACAAAGCAGGTGATATATTGAATAAAATAATCGGAATGACCGGATTAATTATCTCCTTACTTGTGCAAGGGTTCTCAGCAAGTGATTCATTGACTCATAAGATCGCCATGGCTTGTCTATTTTTGTTCTTATTGGTTTATAATTTTAACCATACTAAGGAGTTCTCTAAAAAGTCTCTGGCGATTATAGGCGCTTCCTTTATTGTGCTAATGCTTGGAATTTATCAATTGCTCTTTTTTACTGGTGATTACTTTGAAAGTCGCGGTTTAAATTTTGGATTTATCCTCTTACTTGAAATTGTTTTAGTTATTGGATTAGTGACTGCTGCGCTGAGTTTAATTAAGCATATTGCAGACCGCTTAAGGAAAACACCTGATGGTAAAGAGCGTTGACTCTTTGCCTTTTTTTAGCTAACCATTTCTTTTTATGCCGTCTTTCTATGTACAAAATCAAACGCAATATCGACTTTTGCCGGCTCTCTTCTGTCAAATGATGAATTGACTCCAGACATTGCATCTTAATGGACTCTTTTTCATTTTTCACCAGAATTTCTCGATCAATTACCTTTTTGACACTTTACAAAAGATCCAGTCGCATTGCTCTCTTTGATAAGAACTCTACATTTCTAATAGCAAGATTGAATATTGTTTGTTAATACACTTGGCCCCAACTTTTGCGTCTTAGAATTTGAAAGGCGCACTTGCACTTTAACATTTGTCATTTCAGCTGATATGGAATCAACCCTTCCAGCCCAATTAGGGCTCTCACTTTTCCTCGGGAGTCAGATATAGTTTAAATCGCCAACTGATCTCCCCTGTTTTGGAGGCAAATCCTTCATAACCGTCGTAGCTTCCATAAGAAGATGGCTGAGGAAGGTGGACAGCAAGAATACTCATATTCGTTCTTGCAGCACTTGGCGGGTATAACTGCACTTATAGATTAGTGCCGCACCCTTCGCATTTTTCAGTTTTTGATTTACCGGTTCGAGTACTGCACTACAAGGCATTGGACTTGCTTTCATTTGAGTTGGAGAGGCAATAACAGCAGCCAATAACGGTATAACCAAGATAAATCGTTTCATCTACATTCCCTCACATTTTTTTGTTAATTCCCCTTACTCCCGCCTTGAATATTCATCACTTTTAAATGGTTAGCTTCATTAAAAGGTGAAAAAGGCAGTACTGGAGCTACTGGTGCTGCCGGTAAAGATGGAAAATCAGCATATGAATTAGCGTTCAACAAGGTTTCTCAGGAACATTAGATGAATGGCTTGCCTTACTAAAAGCAACAGCAAACTGATCCCGTACCCTTCTCTAACAAGGAGGATTCTATCGCATTCCATACCGAATTGAGAAATTAAGAAAAACCCCCCTTCCCAACATATTACATTATGATAAAATATTACATAATCAGACGAAATGCTAGGAGGGTGATTTTTTTGGAGCAATTGATCTCTTCTTCAAAAGTTGGCTTAAAAATCAATGAATGGTACAAATACATAAGGTTATTCAGTGTTGCAGATGCAGAAATCTTGAAGGAAGAAGTGAAGCAAGAAATAGAGCTTATGGAAGAAGATCAAGATTTATTGTTGTACTATTCGCTCATGTGTTTTCGACATCAATTAATGCTTGATTATCTTGAACCAAAAACCATGAATGAAGAACGACCTAAAATTTCAGACTTATCAGAAGAGATCGAAAGTAAACAAAGCGATCTAAAAGGAATTCTTGAATATTATTTTAACTTTTTTCATGGGATGTATGAATTTGAACAGTACGAATATCTTAAAGCAATAAGTTTTTACAACCGAGCTGAAAAGAAGATATCTATTGTCCCCGATGAAATAGAGCGAGCTGAATTTCACTATAAAGTTGCTGAAGTGTACTATCACATGAAGCAAACCCACATGTCTATGCATCATATCGTTCAAGCAATAGAAACCTACAAAGCACACGAAACGTACTCAATAAGAGTAATCCAATGTTCATTCGTCATCGGTCTGAATTATTTAGACATGGAGTATCCAGAAAAAGCAATACTGCATTTCATGAATGCATTAAAACAAGCACAAGAAATTGATATGCCACGGTTAATAGGTTCTTCTTTGTACAATCTCGGTTTATACTCATTTACAACAGGACATATGGAGAAGGCATTGGAGTATTTTAAAGAAGGCGTCTCAATTTATCAAACTAATTCTCTTCACAATTCTAGCCGACTGCTTGACATACTTTTTTATGCTGGCAAAAACGCACTTTAAGTTGTCCAACACAGTTGATGGAAAACAAGTTTGTGAACAAGGTCTTATGCTGTCAAAGGATTTGAACGATGACGTATTAGAGAAAATGTTTGATTTTCTTATGGCTCTATTCATTGAGAATGACAAAGACCGACTTTTTAAGGCTTTAAATTACTTAGAGTCAAAAGCAATGCTTTCAGACGTTGAAGACCTAGCGACTGATGCAGCAATGTATTATAATGTAAATGAAGACCATAAAGTAGCTATCGCCTTTTATGAGAAAGTGCTTTATGCCCGAAAACAAATTCAGAGAGGGGATTGTCTTTATGAAATTTAAACTTACATCTGCTTTTATTTTTTTAGTTATTTTACTTGGGTTTGCCGGACATTATCTTCTTGACGGCCACAAAGTTTTTAAAGAAGCCCGAAGAGGCCACACAGCCAGTATCCACATCGCGCTTGATCACCATAATGACTTCTCAGCGGAACGCCGAGGGCAAACCGCATAAATGTTTTGGCACTCCCATATAAGGGGGTGTTTTTTTATGCTCTGTGTTCACCTGTTAAACCTGCTCTATGCAATGTTGTGCTCCAGGTGTATAAAAGATCGCTTTTGATCTGTATTTATTTCTGCTCAAAAAGAGGAATAAACAAATGTTTACTCCTCTAACTCAAGAAATAACAGGGCCTTCCTCATTTCAAATACAATTAAGAGACTAATTCGGAACTCTAAAGGTTTACCCTTTGTTTGAAATATTAAAGCATACTGCTTTGTTCAGTCATCTCCTGATAGAATATTTTATTCCTTCCCATCCTAAGCCCGATCCCTCCCCCCACCAAAAGGCATAGCGTCTATTCGATAATCAGAACCATGGTTTACCATGACTCAACCAACATCCAATTAATTTATAGCTTTAAAAGCCGCATTTATATTCTGAGTAAAGATTCCAGCTTGTAAACCATAGGATACATCATTAGATTTTGAAATAGCGTTTTCAAGATCTTCAATTTTATATAGCGAAACAACAGGGCCAAAAACTTCACTTAGTAGCAAGCCTACAGTCGTGAGGTATGCACTCAAAACCTGTTGGATAATAAAATGATCCCTCTCTTTTTCCACCACAAAGCAAGTCTGCCCCTTTTTCAAAATCCTCATTTACCCAAGACTCAACTCTATTTGCTTCTTCAACAGAAATCGTAGGCCTAATAGATGAACAGGATTTTAGAACAACAGATGTTGGTTGTTGTATAACTAATGCACCCGATAGTTTAAGTAACCCTTCACAATCTTTTTAGACCTAACTCTGATTTAATGTGTGGAGTGGTTTGAAAAAGACGCTCGCCCTTTTCCATAATAGAACTAATGGCCTCTAAATTCATGAAGGAGATCACTTAACTCTTCGTTCTTTTTAATAAAATGATAAAGGTAATCCTCTGTAATAATAAACTGTTTTCCATGCTTATGTTTAGTTGCTAAAGTCTGTTTACCATCACCATCGGTTATTCGAAAGCTATGAATAATTCTATTTCTCATTTCAATGATTTCAGAAAAACACGAAGTAATTTTTGCACCTGAAAACTTAGTTATAGTTTCCTTTATTGGTTGACTAAGTTGACCAGAAGTATAGTCAATTAATTCTTGCCAATTAAACCTGTTTTCCTCATCATTTTTAAGTATATTTTCAATGATAAATGCATTGTTAGAGTTGAAAACACAGATTGCGCTTCCTAACAACTCCCTATACTTTCTTGACGGTAAAGATTGCTTACTATATTCTTCATACATTTTCACTATTCTCCTCGCTGTTCAAGGTAAACTTTATTCCTTTTATTCATTCATAAATTATTTATTAATCTCGTGGCATGGCGCTAAATCATCGAATGTTCTCATCAGCGTTTCAGAGGATTTACCAAGTTAATCGTCCCAATCTTCGTCATCTTCCCAATTTTCTTTTGCTTCTTCAAGCTCTTCCAAGAAAAATTGCAGAAAGTTATCTGCAACCTTGTCACCATAACCGGCTTCATTTGCCCAAACTATTACTGGACATTCGTCGTTTTCCATTTTGTTTGTATCAAGGCAATAAGAGAATTCATCTACATCTTCTATAACGATAATACCGTCACTTAAATTATAATAAGTTCTATATTCCTCAGTAACTGTAACAACCCTTGCAGAAACTTTCCCATGGCCTAGTATATTTACCCCGTAAATTCCACCGGAGCCATATTTATTTAAAAACCACTTATAACTCTCGGGAAGTTTTACATTTAAACGATTTTGTATCTCTTTGATTTTTTCTTCACTTATTCCGCCTGTAAAATCATCATCTTCAGCGTTTTCTTTAATAAATTCTTCAATTTCATGATAAGTCATTGTTACATTTCTCCTTTCTCAAATTGGCTCGCTCTCCATTTCCAATATCTTCGTTGGAAGCTTTTATACTGATTCCGCAACTCCCTGTCATTTCTAAAACTTTCCCCACCTTTTTTCAATCCATGGAGAACTTTTTTATTATTTTGATGAACAGAAGCTGGAATTTCCACCATCGTTCCTGGCTCTTCTTGAATTAAATGATGTAAGTTGATTTTTGTGCCATCATTAGCAAAAGGAGCGTCACCTTTTTTCATAAGTTGTAAATTTGTTTTTCCGCTTTCAGCATCAACTTTGTTTATATCAATATCTTTCAACATGTATACTCTTCGACTTACATCTTTAGTTTTACCCTAAGCTTTTACCTTCCCTTTAACTTCAAAGGCGCCATACTTCTCTTTATTTAGCCAAGGGAGAGTTAATTCCTTACTTGTAAACGGCTTTCTACTCTCATCTAATTTCTTCGCATTAGTTAATAGTTG
>NZ_JANIFO010000014.1:0-93823 GCF_040259625.1 Bacillus sp. B1(2022) | reverse complement strand
GTAGAGGGACGCTTTTTTATATTAATTTGATTCCGCTGATTAAAATAATCGCCGCCATCACAAACTGCAGGGGGCGCGGTGAGAATTTCGGCGAAAAGAAGCTGCCGAGAAGCACACCCGGCACAGAGCCGATCAACAGATTCAATACAAGCAGGTAATCGACGCTTCCGAAGCTTGCGTTTAACAGACCGGCAGCAGTTACGAGCAGAAAGGCATGTGCGATATCCGTTCCCACCACTTCTGCCGTTTTCATTCTGAACAGGTATAACATGGCGATCGCAAATAATGAGCCGGACCCAATAGATGTCAGGCCGACGATGAAGCCGAAAATGACGCCGATCAGTATCATGAGTGTCCGCTTTTCTTCAAGCGTTTTTTGCTGCCAGCGGTTCGGCCGCAGTCTTTTATCGAAAAAAAGGCGGGCGATAATGGAAATGGCGACAAGGGTCAGTACGTAGCCGAGCGCCTGTTTGATAATCTGCTCCTGATGCTGGTGAAAAGCGGGAAACAAGTGAAGAACACCGATGGCGGCTGTTGCGCTGGGAATGCTTCCGAGCGCCAAGTAACCGACAAGTTTAAATTGAACGGTGCGCTGCTTCCAATGAGAAACGACACCGAACAGTTTGGTGATGGAGTTATATAAAAGGTCAGTGCCGACGGCGATTGAGGGGTTGATCCCCAAAACGATCAGTAAAGGAGTCAAAAGCGCTGCTCCTCCCACACCCGTCAATCCGACAAGCGTTCCGACAAAGAAACCCATAAACACAATGCTTACTGTCATCTGTGTGCCTCCTGAATAATCCTACTATTTTTATCAGATTATATATGATTAAGAGGCGGTAATCAATTAAATTTTCGGAAAATTTTATACAGAACAAAAAATCCGCCAGCCTGCTGTTATGTCGCAGACCGGCGGATGGCCGGATTATGATTTTTGCTGATAAAACGGAAGTTCCGTGTGGCCCATTTCTCTGACATACACGAAAAGATTGCCTTTATGATGAATTTCATGCTCCATGGCAAGCTGAAGGAGAGCCGCGCCGGTCACTTTTCTGCCGAAAGAGGCGGTCAGGTCAATTTCGCGGTTCAGCTGCTCTTCTGTCAGCTGTGACAGGATGTCTGTCGTTTTTTCAGTACACGTTTCAGCCAGTTTGACGAGGTCTGTTTCTGCTTCTTCTTTCGGTTTGTTCTGGATGGCTGATGCGTTTCCGTCGTTAATGACGTTTGCAAACATAAGAAAAGAATAAACCATGTGTTTTACAAGTTCCTGAGCGGACATTGATGTCTCTGCCGGCTTGTAATCGTAATGTTCGCGGCTGATTTTTTCCGCCAGCTCAATCGTCACGTTTCGATGTGACAGAAAGTGGCTGACCAATTGATTTTGTGCTGTCATGTGAAAACCCCCATTTAATACAGAATAAAAAGCTGCAAGGATATGCTATATCAACGGCACGGAAGAAACAAGCAATAAGCTTGTGACGGAGATAAATCGTTGCGGATATCCGAAATTCGACAATTGCGGTCTTTTTGCGTTCTTCTTTTTCTAGCAAATATGATAAAATATGACATATCTCGGTCATTCCAAAAGGGGGGATTTATTGAGGATGAAGCAGACTATTCCGTCCTCTTTTGTCGGGCTCAAAATTAATGAATGGTATACCCATATCCGGCAGTTTCACGTCCTTGAGGCGGAGCGCGTCAAACGTGAAGTAGAGAGAGAGATCGAGGATATGGAAGAAGATCAGGATCTGCTGCTGTATTATTCATTAATGGAATTCAGACACCGTGTCATGCTGGATTACATCAAGCCCTTAAAAGAGGACCCTTCTCAGCCTGAGTTTTCAGAATTATTGGAAGACATTGAAGGCAACCAGTATAAACTGACAGGACTGCTTGATTACTACTTTAATTTTTTTCGAGGAATGTACGAATTTAAACAGAAAATGTTCCTAAACGCCATGATGTATTACAAACGGGCTGAAAAAAACCTTGCACTCGTTTCTGATGACATCGAGAAAGCTGAGTTTGCTTTTAAAATGGCCGAGATATTTTACAACCTGAAACAAACCTACGTCTCCATGAGTTATGCCGTTCAAGCCCTTGAAACGTACCAATCGTATGAGACGTACAACGTCCGCAGAATCCAATGTGAATTCGTTATTGCAGGGAATTATGATGACATGCAGTATCCAGAAAGAGCATTGCCCCACTTAGAACTTGCTTTAGATCTTGCAAAACAAGAAGGCAATCCCCGTCTTATCAGTTCAGCCTTATATAATCTCGGAAACTGTTACGAAAAAATGGGAGACCTCTCTAAAGCAGCCGAATATTTTGAGACATCCGTTTCCATTTGCAGGTCAGAAAAGTTCGATAATCTTCCGCATTCTATTTACTCATTAACACAGGTTCTTTATAAACAGAACACTACAGCCGAAGCAGAGAAGCAATACCGCCTCGGGCTCAGTATCGCCCGCGAATACAATGATGAATTGTTTGTGAATCTGTTCCAATTTTTACATGCGTTATACGGCAAGGAAATGGATAACGCATCCGTCAGGCACACGTTTGATTTTCTGGAAGAACACATGCTGTATCCGTATGTGGAAGAATTGGCGCATGATGCTGCCAAATTTTACATGAAACACGGACAGCCTGAAAAAGCGCTCACGTTTTATGAAAAAATGGTGCACGCCCAAAAACAAATCCAGAGAGGAGATTGTCTATATGAAATCTAAACTGTTGTCAGGATTGCTGCTTGTTGCTGTCGGGTTCAGCTTTACACAGGTGATCGGCCATGAAAGCCATTTGGAAAACCAAGCGGACGGCACATTCCATATTGCCGCGCGCAACCAAACATAACATAAAGACCCTTCTGTGGAAGGGTCTTATTTTTTGCGTGCGTATCCATTCCATTTTTATCCGAATGCAGGGTCTATATGCTCAAGTTATCTGTCCTACGAATGCCACCTATTGATGAAAAAGGCATAAGGAGAGATGAAGAGTGGGGATTGAAGTGAAAAAACGGCTCGTATCGGCTGATAAATATGCGTTAAAATGTCCGAATCCGATGACGCCGGAGTATATTACCATTCATAACACGGCAAACGACGCATCCGCCGCTAATGAAATCAGCTATATGACGGGAAACAGCGAATCAACGAGCTATCATTTTGCGGTTGATGACAAAGAAGTGATCCAGGGAATTCCGTTGGACCGGAATGCCTGGCATTCGGGAGACGGCACGAACGGTACCGGAAACCGAAAGTCGATTGCTATAGAAATCTGTTACAGCAAGTCAGGCGGCGAACGGTACAGAGCCGCAGAAGAACTGGCGATTGCGTTCGCGGCGCAGCTTTTGAAAGAACGGGGCTGGGGGATTGACAGAATCAGAAAGCATCAGGACTGGAACGGAAAGTACTGCCCGCACCGCATTTTGTCTGAAGGCCGCTGGGATGAAGTGAAGGCGAAGATTGAAAAAAAATTAAGCGGGAGTATGCCGGCGAAAAAAGCCTCTATTGCTTCTTCCGCGTCTGAATACCATGTGAAAAAAGGCGACACCTTATCGGAAATCGCCGCATCGCACGGTGTCAGCGTAAAATCGCTGCAAAGCATCAACCATATCACCGATCCGAATCACATTACAGTCGGACAAGTGATCAAGCTCGCTCAGACGGGTTCTTCTTCAAAAAGTCAGGCTGTGTCTTCCTATCCGCTTCCATCCGGTGTGATCAAAGTGACGAAACCGCTGACGAAAGGGACAAACGTAAAACAAGTGCAAAACGCTTTATCCGCTCTTTATTTTTATCCCGATAAAGGAGCAAAAAATCATGGGGCGGACGGCGTTTACGGTCCGAAAACGGCAAATGCCGTAAAACGTTTTCAATCCGTCAGCGGATTAACGGCAGACGGAATTTACGGCCCGAAAACGAAGGCGAAAATTGAAGAAAAACTGTAATCAATAAAACGGAAGCCCCCCGGGCTTCCGTTTCTTCTTACATACAAACTGCTGCAAGGGCCTTTTGAATATCATAAATGCTTTCATCTTTTTTAAACTGCTTTGAGACAGCGGGAAGCTCCGCGCCTGAAATCCAAATTTTCAGCTCTGAATCAAGGTCAAAGCGGCCGGCAGTTTCTACGCTGAATCTGGAAATGCTCTTGTACGGAATGGATTGAATCTCCGTTTTCTTCCCTGTGAGTCCCTGTTTATCAACAAGAATAAGACGCTTATCCGTAAAGACAATGATATCTCGGACAAGCTTAAATGCGGCGTTGACATTCTCACCTTCCAGCAGAATACGAGCCAGTTCTGCTTTTGCTTCAGCCGTCGATATTGTCGACGCATTGCCCAGCAATCCATTGATGAACCCCATGATATATCCCCCCTGATACGTATTCTATCAAATCATACTATAAAAAGGTTTCCATTCCCAGGTGAGTAGAGTAAACTGGTGCTGACTGGAAAAGGAGAGCATGTTACACATGAAAGATAGATATGATAATTTCGCAGCCCTATCTGCTGCTGAATCGGAATACAGAATTATTTATGAAGAAAAAGAGGGAAGTAAATGTATCGTCCTCGCTCCCCACGGCGGCAGGATTGAGCCGGGTGTCAGTGAGCTGGTGCGGGCATTTTCTGACCAAAGCTCAATTTATTTATTTGAAGGAACGAAGCGGTGCGATAACCGTTCTCTCCATTTGACAAGCACACGTTTTGACGAACCCCTGGCTTTAGAAAAAGTGACCGCCCATCATTACGGATTGGCTTTTCATGGGTATCATGATCTGAAAAAGGCAAATACACTCGTCGGGGGCGCGGATCTGGAAAAAGCAAGACTGATTTGTGATCTGCTGCGTGAAGCGGGGTTTGATGCCGAGCTGACAGAGAAGAATGATCGGCTGGCAGGTGTAAATCCCGGCAACATTGTCAATCGGACAAAAAGGAAAATGGGGCTGCAATTGGAAGTGAGCACGGCGCAGAGACACGCGCTGTTCAGTAATTTTGGCTGCCGGGGAGAAAAATATACGCCAACCGATCTGTTTTTTCGGTATGTAGAAGCCGTGAAGGCCGGTTTTTATGATAAATGAACAGGGGGCCCGTTCTTATATTTACTGGAGCTATACGGTGCAAGAAGTGCTTGGCGGGCAGCACGGTGAGAACAGCGTCATGATGCAAAAAACCTTTCCTGCGATTTAAAATGCCGACACTCTGGCGGCAGAGTATCGCTAATTTTCAATAAAATACGGCGTTTTTTCTTCAGCGGCATGCAAGTGTGTCTGTCCGCTTTCATAATACACATTCGGCCGCTTGTCGGATAACAGACAAGCGAGCCGCTTCTGAAATTGAATACCTGCTTTACGCCGTTCAAACAGCTCCAGCCTTTTTTCCGCAAATGATGCCGTCACCCGGAAAGCGGCTGCGATTAAAATAACGGCATGGCTCCTTCGCTGGGGAAGCTCCATGTTTAACAGCATAAAGGTCGGCACACAGAAGTGGTACATAAAATGGTTGGCCTGAAATTCCTGCAGTTCCCTGAACAGCTTGTTCATATGAAAATGGTTGCCGGTATGTTTCAGCACATGGCACAGTTCGTGCGCAAAATCCTGCCATTGCTCTTCGGGTGACTTTTTTTGATTCAGGACGATGCTGTACATGCCGTCCCGCTTCAGCATCATACTGTGCGTATCTTCAAAATGAATCCAAATGTCAAGCTCCTTGGCAATCATCTGCATATCAATATGGAGAGGGGCGGTCATTCCCATGCGGCAATATAAGTTTTTGACGTATTCCTCAAGATGTGTTAAAAAATCGCCCAATTGAATACACCCTTTCGAACATATGTTCTTTTTTTAAGCGAGAAAGAAAAGCCCTGATCGGACTTTGAATCAATTCCCTTTTCTTTTAAAAATAAACATTCAGCTTTTATATCGGCTGAACGTTAAGCAGTTTAAAGGAAAAGAGCGGATTATTTATGTTTCGGCCTGCGGTTTTTCTCTTTTTCTTTTAAATAATTAATGAATTCAATGGCCTGCTGTTTGCTCTCCGGGGAAAAGTCCTGCATGTCCCGATATGCGATCTGCAGGTCGGGATCGGCAAACATGTCTTCATCTGAAGGTTCTTTTCCGGTTAACAAATAATCAGTCGACACTTTGAAATAATCCGCAAGCTTTTGCAGCGTGTCGTAATCGGGTTCAGATCGGCCGTTTTCATAATGAGAATATCTGGCGCGCGAGACACCGATATGATTTGCGACTTCTTCCTGCGTTTTCTTTCCTCTGAGACTCTTTAATCTTCCGCCTATCATCCGAATGACCTCTCTTTTTTCAACACCCTAAGTTACTTATGATTATAGATACAAAATGTATCAAAATAAAGAGATGATAAAAAAAGTATCAAAAAGGTCTTGATGATACGAAATGTATCGTATATAATCAACATCATAATGATACAAAATGTATCAATATACGATAAAAAATTGATCAGGAGGGTGAGAGATGCAGCCGATAATCATCCGTTTCAGCAGCAATCCGGCTGACCAGAGATGTTTAGGAAAAGCAGGCGGTTCGATATCTTTTACCGCTTGCGGAC
Source organism: Bacillus sp. B1(2022) (assembly GCF_040259625.1). Lineage (NCBI taxonomy): Bacteria > Bacillati > Bacillota > Bacilli > Caryophanales > Bacillaceae > Bacillus > Bacillus sp. B1(2022). Next base: position 87,237 of record NZ_JANIFO010000014.1, on the reverse strand, counting down.
TTCCGGTATTCCGATTTGATAACCGATTGCAGTATGAACGCTATATAGGTCTGAAGACAAACGGAGACGTCCCTTATGAATCGTAAAAGCTACCCGTTTTTCATCTATTCCGGATTACTGAATTCAGAACATTATGACAAAATAGGGTCCGCCATTTGGCTGTTTTTATGGTTCATCAGCTCAACGACAAAGGAACACGTAAAAGACGGTGTAAAGTGGGGGATCGTCCTTGGTCATAAGCCCGTAAAAGCAAGAGAGATGGCCGATGTATTTGCCGTCAGCGAAAAAACCGTCAGACGGTGGCTTGAGGTTTTGGAACAGCATGAATATATCAAAACCGTCCGCGCCCCTTACGGACTCATCGTCTCCGTAAAGCACTCGAAAAGATTCACGCCGAAAAAGACATTGACCCGCCCGGAAGCAACTGACCGGACAATATCGGCGGATCACCGGGACAAAAATGTCCGGAGAGAAATAGATATAACAAAAAATCATACTGCTGAAGAAACGATTAACGACATTGCCGCCCATTTTATCAGATTAAGGTCTGCACAGGAGGGGCGGAGCGTATACCCGTCGCCCCGGGATTATCAGGCCATCGCCCGTATTGTTTCCCTCGGTGCGTCAGCACAAGAAGCAATCAAATGGCTCGGCGAATGCTTTACCGCTTTTGAACAGCGGCGCACATCTTCAGCTGAAACGATCAAGGCTTTCAGCTATTGCGCCAAGTATATGGAAGACCGCTTGAATGCACGAATTGCGGGAAGGACAATCACAACAAAAAAAGAGAGGAATACGATACATGACAAAACGAACGATCGAGCAGATACTGGCCGACCTGAAAAACGGAAAACGTCCATTACTGGCGGACAGACCGGAAGAATCAGACGAAAGCCGCTTTGACTGTCCGCTCTGTAAAGATCAGGGCGGTTATCTCAAAAACCAGCTGGGAATGGATGTGTGGGTTAAGTGCCGCTGCGCCGCCGAACGAAAAGCAGAGCGCATCCTCAGCGCAAGTGAGATTACAGGCGCCTTTCGGAAGCTGGATTTCAAAGGATTTATCACGCGGGGCAAGCCTCAGGCAGTCGTCGACGCATATGAGTGCGCCCTTGAATATGTTGAAAACTTCGACAAGATTAAAAACTGCCGGAAAAACAGCATTGCCCTTTTAGGGCGTCCGGGGTCGGGAAAAACCCATCTTTTGACCGCTCTCAGCAATTATGTCATGAGACAGAAGCAGACACCCGTGCTGTATTTTCCTTTTGTGGAGGGATTTACGGATTTAAAAAATGATTTTGATCTGCTTGATGCAAAGCTTGGCCGTATGAAACAGGCGGATGTGCTTTTTATTGACGATCTGTTCAAACCGCTGAACGGAAAACCCCGGGCGACCGATTGGCAGATTGAACAAATGTACGCCGTCGTGAATTACCGCTATTTAAATCATAAGCCGGTTTTTATCTCGAGCGAGCTGGCCTGTGACGGACTGGTGCAGGTTGATGAAGCCTTGGGCACAAGAATTTATGAGATGTGCAGCGATTATTTAGTCATCATTAATGGCAATTCATTTGACGTAAACCACAGATTAGAGGGGGCGAGATAATGTGTAAGCTGTGCGGGCCGAAGAAGGTCATTGTGACGGAAACGGGTTTCGGCGCTGTCTTTCACCCTTGCCCGAACTGCAAAACAGGCACTGATTTAACGCCGGTCATTAAACGTCTTGAGCGAATGGTTCAAGACGCAAAAGCGAGGCTTGATGCACGTGTATAAATATATTAAATGGCTTTTTTGCCTGCTGTTCAGGGCGAAACGGATAGAAAAGCAAATTGAAGCATGGCATGAGGCTGATGGAAAGTGAGGATAACCATTGCAAGAAAAACACAGCCCCGCTCCATGGCGGGCCGTACACAGCGGAGAAGAAAAAACCATTTACATTTATTCCGCTTACAGCGAAGCGGATAAAGAGAAGTTCCCTTATTCAAACGGAAGGCTCATCGCGGCCGTTTTCAACTTAAGTTCATACTCTCAGCAGATCAACGCGGCATTGATGGCAAAAGCCCCGGAACTTTTTGAGGCGGCCGAAACGGCTCTCCGCCTGCTCCGGGGAGAAAGTTCTGAAGAAAAAGAAGCGTTCATAAATGAGCTCGGAAGCCTCATACATGAAGTAAACATCCTGAAAAAAACGGAGGACGTAAAACATGAATCCTAAAAAACTGACTGACATTGAACATACAACATTACAAAGCCAGCTGGAAGAAGGCAAGGTTCGGGTGATTATTATAGACGGACTGAAGAAGGAAGCATGGCTCGCCGAAGCGCCGGAGCACGGCAAAACGCTTGTCGAAACGCGAAAAGGGGATCTGGCCCGGGTCGAATATGAAATCGGCTTTAAATTGAATTAATCGAAAAAAACAGAATACGTCCAAGACGGAAAGCCTGCGGACACTGATCAATCGCGTACATGCTGCGCATTGGTTGGTGTCCTTTTTTTGTTCCGAAAAAGAGGAGGATCTGCATGGAAGACTTACTATTTGAATATAAACGCACGCTGAAAGAGACGAAAAAGTGGTACAAGCAGCTGGAGGAAGCCGATGAAACGGTGCTTACTTCAGAAGAACTGAAAGATAAAAAAATCATCAGAACGATCATTACAGATGTGGAATATGTCATCGAATGGCTTGAAAAAGGCCGGCAGCCCGGCATAAGAAGAGCGATAGACCGCAGAGACGCTTATCAGAGAATGCTGATTAAAGATCCGAGAATCATAGAAACCTATTCGCAGGCGCTGATGTTTGAACCTTCCGGGAATGTGACTGAAGAAGACAGAATCAGACTGCGGGACGCATTAGCCGTTTTAACGGATAGAGAAAAAGAAATGCTGCTGCTCCACAAAGCGGAATGCTTTTCATATGAACGGATCGCCGCCTTGCTGAATGTAAAGAAATCAACCGTACAGACGACGGTCAAACGGGCGCTTCTAAAAATACAAAAACAGCAGGAACAAAGAAATCAATCGCCTGCTTCATAAGTTGTCATACGTTTGCCACCTAGAAGTGAACAGACGATCACAAAAAGCGGCCCGATTAGAAGCCGCTTTTTATTATAGACAATCATGTCGGAGGTGGCGGTGATGCCGTAGCATGAAAAACGCAAAAAGAAAACAGGCATTTACAATCTATCAGTCTCATAAAGGCCGCATCACAAATCGCGCCCTTGCCGGCAAATCAGGCGTATCCGCAAGAACGATCGGCAGATGGAAAAAAGAAGGGCGCTGGGACGAGGCGCTTCATAAGAACGCGGAAAGCGGCGGAAAAAATAACCCGGGCGAAGGTGATGAGTTAAACGAACGCCAGCGGCTGTTTTGTCTTTATTATGTGAAAAGCTTTAACGCCACCCAATCTGCGATAAAAGCCGGGTATTCACCGGAAAGCGCGCATGTGACGGGAAGCAGGCTGTTAAAAAACGAAAAAGTCGCCAAAGAAATCAGCCGCATGAAAAAGGAAATGGTCAATAAAGTGTTTGTCGAAGCGATGGACGTTCTTCAAGTCTATGTGAAAATCGCTTTCGCCGACATTACCGATTATGTAACCTTCGGAAAAAAAGAGGTTCAGGCCTTCGGAAAATCAGGGCCGCTCTTTGACGAAAATGATAAGCCGATTATGCAGGAAATCAGCTACGTTGACGTTAAAGATTCGCACCTTCTGGACGGAACCATCGTCACAGAAGCAAAACTCGGAAAAGAGGGCATTGCAATAAAGCTTGCCGACAAGATGAAGGCTCTTGAAAAGCTGTCCTTGTACTTTGACCTTTTCCCTGATCAATTTAAACAAAAAATCGAAAATGAAAAATTAAAGCTGGCACAGCAGAAGATGGAAAAAACAGAAGACAGCCAAAAGCCGATTGACATTGTCATTACGCGGAAAGAGGAACGGTCATGATTGAAAAAGCGGTCAACCCGCGCTTTGAAGATTATTTGTTCAATTGGAATGAAACGTACCAATTTCTCGTCGGAGGCTACGGCTCGTCAAAAAGCTATCATACCGCGCTGAAAATCATCCTGAAGCTGCTTCGTGAAAAGCGGACGGCGCTTGTCGTGCGGGAAGTTTTCGATACGCACAGAGATTCTACGTTTGCCTTGTTTGAAGATATTATCGGGGAGCTTGAGCTGGGACATGCTGTAAAAGCCGTGTCTTCACCGATGAAGCTGAGATTTTCAAACGGAAGCCGGATTATGTTTAAAGGGATGGACAACCCGGCCAAATTGAAATCCATTCATCATATTTCACTGATTTGGATTGAAGAATGCTCTGAAGTGAAGTATGAAGGCTTTAAGGAGCTGATCGGGCGTCTGCGCCATCCCGAGCTTTCGCTTCATATGATATGCACCACAAATCCCGTCGGCACCTCCAATTGGACGTACCGGCATTTTTTTCGTGATGAGCAAAAAAAACGCTTCGTATTGGATGATCAGACGCTGTATGAAAAAGGCACCGTCGTTAAGGGGGATACGTATTACCACCACTCCACAGCGTGCGATAATCTGTTTTTGCCGAAAAGCTATATTAAGCAGCTGGACAGTTTACGGCATTACGATCCCGATTTATACCGGATCGCCCGCAAAGGACAGTTCGGCGTCAACGGCATCCGCGTGTTTCCGCAGTTTCAGGTCATGGAGCACAACGAAGTAACGGAGCGGATTGCTTCCATCAGGCGCCCCCTGTTTCGGACCGGCATGGATTTCGGTTTTGAAGAGTCATACAATGCGGTCATCCGGCTTGCCGTCGATCCGGATCAAAAAGAGCTTTATATTTTCTGGGAGTATTACAAAAACAAAATGACCGATGATCAGACAGCTGAGGAGCTTCAGGAATTGGCGGATCAAAAAGAGCTGATCAAAGCGGATTCGGCTGAGCCGAAAAGCATCCAATATTTTCGCAGGCAGGGCTTTTGCATGGTTGCGGCCAAAAAGTTTCCGGGCTCAAGACTTCAGTATACAAAAAAACTGAAACGGTTCAAACACATCTATTGCTCAGACAGCTGTCAACATACGATCCGCGAATTGCAGAACTTAACGTACGCAAAAAACAAAAACGGCGCTCTGTCGGAAGATGAGTTTTCAATTGATCCCCACACACTTTCAGCCATTTGGTATGCGCTGGATGACTATGACGCGGCGGATCTGAAAGATGCATCACAAAAACGGAGACGTCCGAATCGGGAAAGGAGGAGGTAGGCGTTGCCGAACTATCAAAACGTTAGAGCCACCGTCTTTAAATCAAAAATGGCCGCGCCGCAGGCAAGGCAGATGAACGAAGATCAATTTGCCGATCTGTACGGCGAAGACATCATTTCACCGCCCTATAATCTCATTGAACTGAAAACAATCGCCGAATACTCGACGATTCTTCAGCAGTGCATTGACGCGTATCGGGTCAATATTACGGGTTTTGGGTTTGATGTGGAATACACCTTTGATGTAAATAGCCCAGATTGCTCCCCGTCAAAAAAGGCCCGGGCCGAAAAAAACTGGATGAAGCTGGAGAGCTTTTACAAATGTCTTCATTTTGATGAATCGGCCGAGACGATCCTCGGATATGCGATAGAAGACCGTGAAAAAACGGGCAACGGTTTTCTCGAAGTGCTTCGGGACGGGGCGGGAAAACCAGCGGGGATTGAATATCTGGATGTGAAACATATGCGCGTCTGCGGTGTGACTGATCCCGTTGAAGTTACATTTTCTTATGAAGAAAATGGCGCATCCAAAACGATTAAAAGGCAAAAACGGTTCCGTAAATATGTTCAGATGCTGAACGGTCGGAAAGTGTTTTTTAAGGAATACGGCGATCCCCGCATGATGGACATGAGAACCGGCGAATACGTAAAGACCCTGTCTGAAGAATACCGGGCAAATGAAGCCATTCACTTAAAAATCGGCAGCGGCACTTACGGAATTCCGCGCTGGGTCGGCAATATCGTCAATCTATACGGCGCCCGGAAAGCGGAAGAACTGAATTTTATGTATTTCAAGCAGGGCCGTCACGTGCCGGCCGCCATTACGGTTGAAAACGGCATGCTGTCAGAAGCATCGTACAAAGAACTCCAGGATTATATGAATGACCTGGAAGGGGTGGAAAATGCCCACAAATTTCTGCTGATTGAGGCGGAAGGCATTGCGAAGGAAAAAGACCTTCACGGAGGCGAAGACATTACGCCCGTGTCTGTGGAAATTAAATCACTTGCGGAAATTCTGCAGGATGATGCGCTGTTTCTTGAATATGACGACAAAAGCAGAAATAAACTCCGCTCCGCTTTCCGTCTCCCGCCGCTTTATACGGGCGAGGCGCAGGAATACAACAAAGCCACCGCCGATACGGCACGGAAAATAACGGAGGAGCAGGTGTTTCAGCCGGAGCGGAAAACGCTGATTAATAAGCTCAACACGTTATTTTTGCCTGAACTGGGTCTCCACGATGTACAGCTTACATTAAAAGGGCCTGATTTTCGCGATCCGCTTGAAATTGCGAAGGTGCTTACACCATTTATTTCCGCCGGCGCGGTCTCTCCTAATGACCTCCGTGATCTGGCCGGAAGAGTGCTCGGCAAGACGCTTGAGGAGTGGCCTGAAGAGTACTACAGCCGGCCGGTGCTGAAAGGGAAAAAGGAGCAATCCTGAAAGGGGGTGAAAACATCTCGTGCCGAGAGAATTGAGAAATGCCGTCATCAGTTTTGTGAGCTATGTCGATAAGGCGGCGAACCAAACGGAATTCTTTTTTACAAAATCAGCCGGAGGCCTTCCGTCATTTGAAAAAAAGGTGCAGGTGTTTACAAAAAGCGAATCGGATGAGCAGAAGCTTGTTTACGGCATCGTTTACGAGCCGGATGTCCCGGATGCCCATGGCGATTATATGACGGCTGAAGAGATTGAAAAGGCCGCTCACGGTTTTTTGGCGGACGCCCGCAACATCGATACAAATCATAATTTTGAAGGCGGGACCGGCGAGGTGGTGGAGTCGTACGTCGCCCCGGATGACTTTGAAATCGGGAATGCTGTGATCCGGAAAGGATCTTGGGTGCTTGTCACCAAAGCTTCCGATGAAGTATGGGATCAGATTAAAGCCGGTATCATTACGGGCTACAGCATGGCGGGAACCGCTGACGTTTACGAAAAGCCGGCAGAAAAGCAAGCCGGCTTATTCGGCGCGGTCAAGCAATTTCTCGACCGTGACCGCAAATCAAGAAACCGCAAAGGAGAGGACTTGAACAAGATGAGAAAAGAAGACGTTAGAGAATCGATTGAGCACGCGCTGCACCCGCTTTTAAAGCGGCTTGACAGCTTGGACCAAAACACGGAAGACAAAGACGGGGCGGCTGCGCCGTCTGATGAAGAAAAGCTGAAAACGCTTGTTGAGGACATGCTCGCGCCGATTATTAAACGCATTGAAGCGCTTGAAAAAGTAAGAGGCGCATCAAAGCAGCCGGAAGAAGAGACGGGCGGCCAAGAGCCTGTTAAAAAATCCATTTGGAGCGGACTGCTTTAAGCCCAGTCAGAAGGAGGAACTGTAGAGTGAGAAATCAAGATATCATCAGAAAGGCGGAAATGTCACTTTCCGCTTTAAAAAGCGGCGGTTTAATGAACCCCGCACAAGCTTCAGCATTTATCCGCATGGTGCAGAACACGCCGACCATTTTCAGCGAATCGCGTGTGATTCAAATGGAAAATGACTCGCAGAAATTTGAAAAAATCGGTTTCGGACAGCGTATTCTGCGTGCCGCTGAGGAAGGAAAAGCCTTAACTGACGATCAGCTGACCGTCCCGGCAACAAGTACGGTGCAGCTGAATACGAAAGAAGTCATTGCGGAAATTAATATCACCTATGACACGCTTGAAAATAATATTGAAAAAGACGGCCTGCAGCAGACGATCATGCAGATTTTGGCGGAGCGGGCGGCAGTCGATATTGAGGAGCTTGTCGTAAACGGCGATACATCTTCTTCTGATCCGTACTTGGCACAGCTTGACGGAATCCGTAAGCAGACTGTATCTCACGTCATTGACGGAAACGGGGAAGAGCTGTCCAGAGCCACATTTAAAAAAGGCTTAAAAGCCATTCCGGCTAAATATTTGCGCTTGCCTCAGGAATTCAGATTTTACACATCTCAAGGCATGGAGATTGAATGGAAAGACCGTGTGGCTGACCGTCAGACCAATCTGGGGGATCTTGCGGTGCAGGGCGGTTTGTCTTCAGCATTCGGCGTTCCGGTCAAAGGAGTGTCCAATCTGCAGCCGTACTCGGTCGGAGAAGGTGACTCCCAATACGATGCGTCTGACATCATTTTGACTCACCCAAAAAATATCATTCTCGGTTTTTCACGGAATATCCGAATCGAAGTAGATAAAGATATTCGCAGCCGCAAATTTATTATCGTACTGACGGCTAAACTTGACAGCAAATTTGAAGAAGAAGATGCAAGCGCCAAAATCGTAAACGTTAAAGAATAAGACGGGGGTGGCAGTTATGTTAATTCAGCCGTCTGACGTTGTTTCATATTCAGTTTATGATCAAGTCAAAAACAGGCCGGAGCCGCTTCTAATACAGGACATTCTGGAGGCGGAGGCGGAAGCGGCCAGAATGGCGGGGCATTCGTTCACTGACCCTATTTACTCACCGCTTCCCGAAAAGATTAAGCTTGCGTTATTAAAGCTTTCTCAATATTTTGCGCTGATCAACCAGAATGAAGCAGCCGCTTCCGCCTATCAATCTGAAAAGATAGGCGACTACTCGTATACGGTGGCAGGTGAAGGCGGAATCAGAAAACCGGCGGTGCACCATCTGCTCTGTGAATATATCACGCCGGGTTATTCCCCGGTTTCTGCAATCGCAAAGGTGAGACCTTTATGAGCTACGAACGGCTGCTCACTGACAGATGCGATATTTATCATGAGACGGTGTCAGTTCCGAAGGCCGGACGCTTCGGGATTCCCGCCGAAAAGCTCCAGCCTGTCTTTTCTTATCCGGAAGTGCCCGACGCTGAAGACGTGCCGTGTCTGTTTGTTGAAAAACAGCAGCAGCTTATTCAGCTTGCGCCTGATCATAAGGTATATCAGCGGTTTCTCGTTCATTTTCCGAAAGAGGCCGCTGTGCGTGTCAATGACAAAATCATTTGGGAAGGACAGGCGTATATTCTGGAAATGCCGAAGAAAGCAAGACAGCACCATTGGGAGGTTATCGCTGTGAGAGATGACAGGCTATGAGCATAAAAAACCTTGAACAATGGAATCGGTCGCTGCAAAAGGCATCATCCGGAGAATTTGCCCGTCAGGCAGGCGAATGGCTGGAACAGTCAGGAGAGGATTTTCTCGACTTGGTACGGGAGGAGCTTATTCATTCGGGAGGGATTGATACAGAAAACCTGCTGTCTTCTTTCCGAAAAGGAGCGCAGGATCATGTATGGATCATTGAAAACGGGGGACTGACCCTTGAAATCGGCACCAATGTAGAGTATGCCTCATTCATAAATGACGGACATTGGACCGTCTCAGATGAAAATGTCAGATGGGTGCCCGGGTATTTTCAAGGCTCCCGGTTCATCTATGATCCGTCAGCTTCAACGGGAATGGCGCTCAAAAAACAGTGGATCAGCGGGAATGGGTTTTGGGACAAAGCCCTTCTTTTGTATGAAACACTCTTCGCCGAATCGCTGGACAAGCGTTTCAATCAGTGGCTTAACACGTTGGGGGGAGATATCGGATGAATCGCGAAACCGGTTCAATCGCCGCTTTTTTGTATCAGCAGTGCGGCGTGCCCGTATATGAAAATGAACTGCCTGAACAATTTCAGGTGCCGTCACTATACATTCCGCCCCCATTTGTTTTTGACGAAAATGATACAGTCTCCACTTATAAGAAAACGTACAGTCTGAATGTGAAGCTGTTCCATGCCGACTCGGTGCAGGTGCTCTATACAGCCGACCGGATCGCTGATGCGGTGAGAGAATCAAGACAGCTGATTCCGCTGCTTACGGAATCAGGGGAGGATACCGGTGATTTCGTCCGCATCAGCCGTATCGAAACAAGAGTCGGAGACAAAGGCGAGGCAGTGATCACAATCCGCTGGACGAGCCGCTACTACTATCAGAAACAAACATCTCCCGCACTGCGGGATGTGGACATTAACAGCGGGGTGAAAGAAAAGTGAAACAACATAAAAAGAAAAATGCCGCAGCGGCGGAACGAGCGGTTCTTTATGACACGGCGGATTTAACAAAGCACGCGAAGGAGCTTTTCGGCGTAAAACCTGAGATTCTCCAGGGGGCTTTATTCGGCGTGAAGCAAAAACAAATGACAAAAGCGCAAGCCAAGTCTTACATTGAAGCATTTTTAACCAAGGAGGTCATGCAATAATGAACGGCGGAACATTTACGCAAGGAAAAGAAAAAGAACGTGCCGGGATCTATTTTAACTTTAAAACAACCGCCCAGGAGCGGGTATCGATCGGTGAACGCGGGATTGTCGCCCTTCCCGTCGCATCCGGCTGGGGGGAAGCGAAAACATTCGTTTCCATTTCAAGTATTGAAGATTTGAATAAAAAAGTGGGGCTCAGTATTGAAGATCCGTCACTGATTCTGCTTCGTGAGGCGAAAAAGAAAGCAAAAACCGTTTTGATGTACCGTCTGACAGAGGGAATCAGAGCGAGCGCCGATCTTTCGCAAGGTGTTAAGGCAACCGCTTTGTACGGCGGTTCAAAAGGAAATGACATCATCATCCGCATCAGTGAAAACGTCCTTGATCAGACCGCTTTCGATGTGACCACTTACATGGATGAAGCGGAAGTTGACAAACAAACGGTGAAAAAAGCCGAAGAATTAAAAGCAAACGGCTATGTCACATTCACGGGAACGGGCGAACTGTCGGCTTCCATCCCGCTGACAGGCACCGAGGAAGAATCCGGGGAAACGTTAAACCCGCAGGCAGGCATCCGTCTTGCGGGCGGAACTGATAAAGCACCGGTCAACTCAGACTATACGGATTTTTTAGCTGCTGCTGAAACGGAGAATTTCGATGTCATCGCTCTTCCTGTCGCGGAAAACGATCAGCTGAAAGCGACATTTGCCGCATTCATTAAACGCCTTCGCGATGCGCAGGGACAGAAAGTGCAAGGGGTGACCGCCCATTACAGCGGGGATTATGAAGGCATTATCAATGTGACTGAAGGTGTCCTGCTGGAAGACGGAACCGAGATTAAAGCTGAAGATGCGACCGCCTGGGTGGCAGGCGCAAGTGCCAGCGCCGCATTTAATCAATCCTTAACATTCGTTGAATACGAAGGCGCCGTCGATGTGCTGCACCGCCTGACTCATGATGAAGTGATCGAACGTCTTTCCAAAGGTGAATTCCTTTTCTCTTATGATGCCCGTGATAAGTCAGTCAGCGTTGAAAAAGATATCAACTCATTGGTGACATTTACGGCAGAGAAAAACAAAAAGTTCGCGAAAAACAAAATCGTCCGTGTGCTTGATGCGGTGAATAACGATTTGACACGTGAACTGAAAGCCTTAATTAAATCGAAAAAAGGCACGGGCAGCGATCTTCCTGCGACAAATGACGGCCTTCAATTCGTCAAAACGATGATCATTCAATATTTGACTACGCTTCAGGATGCGGGTGGCATCGCCAACTTTAATTCAGACAAAGACATTACAATCGGGCTGAATGAAGACCGCGACGGCTTTTTAATCGATCTCGCCGTACAGCCTGTGGATGCGGCAGAAAAATTCTACTTTAACGTGGAGGTAAACTAAGATGGCATTAAAAGCGCAAAACACGATTTCAGGAAAAGAAGGCCGTTTATTTCTCGACGGAGAAGAGATGGCGCATATTAAAACGTTTGAAGCAAACGTGGAAAAAAACAAATCAGAAGTAAACATCATGGGCCGCCGCATGACGGGACATAAAACAACAGGCGCCAACGGAACGGGCACGGCAACATTCTATAAGGTCACATCCAAATTCGCCGTCCTTATGATGGATTACGTCAAAAAAGGCAGCGACCCGTATTTTACACTGCAAGCCGTTCTTGATGACAAATCATCGGGCCGCGGAACAGAACGCGTCACTCTGTATGACGTCAACTTTGATTCTGCAAAAATCGCCGGACTGGACGTAGACTCAGAAGCACTCGAAGAAGAAGTGCCGTTTACCTTTGAAGATTTCGATGTGCCGGAAAAGCTTTCTGAAACGTTTTAATTAAGATCGGTATGAGTGAAACAGGCCTTTTTACAGGCCTGTTTTTTATAAAAAATAGAGTAAGGGAGTTTTCATCATGAGCGAAAAAAACGAACAAGTATATGATCTATCATTCTTTATGCCAGGTAAAACAGTCGAGGCTGAGGAGATTCGGGTTCCGCTTTCAAAGCGTTTTGTCGATAAAAAAGGAAACATCGTGCCTTTTATTTTTAAAGCCATTACGACTGAGCGCATTGATGAACTGGAGAAGGAAAGCACGACATATAAAAATGTGAAGGGCAGAGGCCGCGTAAAAGACTTAGACAGCCAGCGCTTCTATGCGCGGATCGCGGTTGAATCTACGATTTACCCTGATTTCCGGTCTAAGGAGCTCCGCGACGCTTACAAAACGGCAGATCCGGTCGAGGTGGCAAAACGCGTGCTTTCAGTCGGCGGTGAGTATGCAAATTGGCTGAATAAAGCGATTGAGATCAATGGTTTTGAAGATGAATTAGAAGATCTGGAGCAAGAAGCAAAAAACTGATAAAAGATGGGAATAAGGAAGCCGTGTATCTCTATTACGCGATGCATGAGCTTCATTATTCTCCATCAGAACTGAAAGAGTTATATGAAGCACCGAGACATTTTAAGGCGCTGTTGTACGGTTTAATCGGTTACAAGCTGGACATTCTTGAAAAACAAGCGAAGAAAGGGGGAGCGACATCATGGCAAAGCTGACCGCCCGTTTTGAATTGGAAGATCGGGTTTCAAAGAAAATAAGGAAAATCCAAAATGGCTTCAGAGCGCTTGAGAAATACAGGAAAATGACAAAACGCCAAAGTGAAATTGATATACGCAAAGAGAGTAAATCAGTTTTAAGAACAATTGACCGCATTCAGCGCTCTATGAAAAGAAAGCTGGGCGCACAAATGATCTCTATTTCAGCTGAAGACGGAGCCAGTGCCGTCATTCAAAAGGTGCAAGCCCAATTAGCGGGTCTGCCTGCGTCTTTAACCATTAAAATAGGAGCAAAAGACAGCGCGACAGCGGCATTTGAGAGATTGCGGGATCTGGCTGCCGGTTTTAAAGGATTTACCGTTTCACTTTATGCGTCAGACGAAGTGACCCCTGCCATGGAACGTATCAAACGCTATATGCAATCTGCGTTAAAGAACGGGTACTCTGTCACTATACGCGTCATAGATCACGTCATGAAAACAGTCGGCCGAATTTCAGCGGGCATTGATTCGCTGACGGGAAAAAACAATGTCATTCAATTATCGTTAAACGAAAAGGTGACAGCACAGCTGGCTGCAATGCAAAAGAATATGCCGGACGTCGGAAAAGCTTCTGCATCTGCTGCTCCTGCTTCGCCGAAAAACGATTTTTCAATGCTTGACTCCATTGCAGACACCTTCATGAAAAAAGTCAATGACATCGCATCCAAATTTTATCCGGAAACAATCATAGCGGAACTGGATAAATTCGCTGCAAGCTTTATGAAGAAAGCGGACGAAATCGCAAGCAAATTCAGCCCGGAGACGATTTTAGCAGAATTGGACAAGTTCACGACATCATTCATGGGGAAAGTGGACGAGATCGCAAGCAAATTCAGCCCGGCAACGATATTAGCCGAATTGGACAAGTTCACGACATCATTCATGGGGAAAGTAGACGAAATCGCAAGCAAATTCAGCCCGGAGACGATTTTAGCCGAACTGGACAAGTTCACGAGCTCATTCATGGGAAAAGTGGACGAGATCGCAAGCAAATTCAGCCCGGCAACGATATTAGCCGAACTGGACAAGTTCACAACGTCATTCATGGGAAAAGTAGACGAAATCGCAAGCAAATTCAGCCCGGAGACGATTTTGGCAGAGCTGGACAAGTTCACGAGCTCATTCATGGGAAAAGTGGACGAGATCGCAAGCAAATTCAGCCCGGAGACGATTTTAGCAGAGCTGGATAAGTTCACAACGTCATTCATGGGAAAAGTGGACGAGATCGCAAGCAAATTCAGCCCGGAGACGATTTTAGCAGAGCTGGATAAGTTCACAACATCATTCATGGGAAAAGTAGACGAAATCGCGAGCAAATTCAGCCCGGCAACGATATTAACCGAACTGGATAAGTTCACAACGTCATTCATGGGAAAAGTGGACGAGATCGCGAGCAAATTCAGCCCGCAAACGATATTAGCAGAACTCGATAAGTTCACGACCTCATTCATGGGGAAAGTAGACGAAATCGCGAGCAAATTCAGCCCGGCAACGATATTAGCCGAACTGGACAAGTTCGCTGATTCGTTTATGAAAAAAGTAGACGGGGTCGTGAGCAAATTCAGTCCGGAAGCCATATTGAAAGAACTGGATAAATTCACTGATTCATTTATGAAAAAGATAGATGACGTTGTCAGCAAATTCAGCCCGGAGACCATATTGAAAGAGCTGGATCATTTTACTGATTCGTTTATGAAGAAAGTCGACGACGTTGTCGGCAAATTCAGTCCTGATAAGCTAATCGACCGCGCCGAACAATTTGTAAATGACACGATTGACCGAATTTCTGAGAAATTCGATTTTCTCAATCCGGATAAGATTTTGGAAAAAGTGGAGCAGTTTACATCCTCACTGTTCGGAGGCATTGATAAAAAGTTCGGCAAATTCAGTCCTGATGCGATCATCGAAAAAGCCGAGGCATTTGTTGATAAAATTGTCAGCAAGATTGCCAAGAAATTTGAGAAATTCAGCCCGGACAAAATCATCGAAAAAGCCGGGGAATTAATAGAAAAAATATTTTCAGGAATCGCTGAAAAATTAGGCAAACTCAATATCGGCGGATTATTAGGAGGCGGCACGAAAAAAGAAAAGAGTAAGGGCGGCCTTACTGCCGGCGGCTCCAACGGCCCGAAGCGTCCTGATCTGACAAAGGGTTCACAGCGCACGGTAACAGCGTCAAAATCTTCAGGAAAGTCAGCCAAAAAAACCGGCGGGGCGTTTGGGGGATGCTGCTGCTGTACCGGAGTGACGAGGGGCAAAAGCAGTAAAGTCGAAGAGCGGAATAAATCTTCAAAACGAGGTTCATCCGCAAAGGGAAGCAAACAGGCATCCGTAAACACGCCGAAAACAAAAGGGGCAGGTAAAGGCATCGGCGCGCTTTTGAAAGGCTTGGGAGATTCAAAGGCGCTAAAAGGCGGTATGAAAGGGTTAAAAGGTGCCGCTAAAGGAATTCCCGGCATAGGTGAATTGTTATCACTTACTGATTTAGCCGGAATCAATAAAGATAATGCAGGAGAGAAGGTCGGCTCAGCAGGCGGCGGTCTTGCCGGAGCCGCGGCCGGAGCGGCTATCGGCAGCGTTGTTCCCGGAGTGGGCACATTAATCGGCGGCGCGGTAGGCGGCATCGCCGGCAGTTTAGGCGGTTCCAGCTTGGGAGAGGCCTTTGATTCAGGAGCTTTGAAAGACACGTGGAATGATATTTCCAAAGCGGCGCAAAGTGCTTGGACAACAATACAAGATACTTGGGGAAGTGTTTCATCCTGGTTCATGGAAAATGTATGGACGCCGGTTTCATCAGCTGTCGTCGGAGTGGCGACAAGCATCTGGTCAAATATCGTGAATGCGTGGACGACGATTCAAGGGATTTTCAGCACGGTGTCATCCTGGTTCATGGAAAATGTATGGACGCCGGTTTCATCGGCTGTCGTCGGAGTGGCAACCAGTATCTGGTCAAATATCGTGAATGCGTGGACGACGATTCAAGGTGTCTTCAGCACAGTATCCGGCTGGTTTATGAGCACGGTGTGGGGGCCCGTAAAATCGGCTGTCGTCGGAGTGGCGACGTCCATTTGGAGTAAAATCACAGGAGCTTGGGATAAAATTAAATCTGTTTTCAGTACGGTTTCCGGCTGGTTCATGGATACTGTCTGGAATCCGGTGAAAGACATGGTGAAAAATGTCGGTAAAGGAATATCAGATGCTTTCCAGACTGCTTTAGATACGGTAAAGGATATATGGAAAGGGTTAAGCGGATGGTTTGAGAAACATATAAAAGAACCTCTTGTAAAAGTGGGAACAGCCATATCAGATGCTTTTTCTGCAGCATTCGACTGGGTGAAAAAGATTTGGGATAAAACCGGCGGCAAAATGATTTCAGGCATAATGAACTTTGTCACAGGAGGCGGCGGAGATAAAAAGAAAAAAACGGACAAAAACGCCACGGGCGGCTACATTACAAAGCCGACCATTTCCTGGATCGGTGAAGCCGGTAAAGAATTTGTCATTCCCGTTGACAACAATCGCGGACGCGGAAAGATGCTGCTTTCACAAGCTGCGTCTAAGCTCGGCATGCGTGTTGTCGATGATATGGGCGCGGCTTCGGCTCAGTCTTCTGCTGTTCCGGCGGGAGCGGGCGGTGTTTCTTCTTCTGCATCTGTGTCGGCCGCAGCGTCTGTAGAGACATCCGGACTTGGCGGGACGGCTTCATCACTCGGCAAACAGTTTACTGAAGGCTTTGACAGCGGAATCAGCAAAAAAGCGGTGGATATGGACGGCTGGAAGGAAAAAAACATCGGAACGCCGTTCAATGCCCTCATTTCGTCTTCATCCGGTTACGGAAAGCAAGTCGTTGCGGGCTATGCCAAAGGTCAGAATACTTCGCCGACGGGCACCGATTCATTTTTAAAAACAAAGGTGAAAACACCTTATCAATCGGCGGTTAATCAATCGTCATCATGGGGCGCCGCAACGGTGAAAGGATATTCGGCCGGACAGAATGCAAAAGATACGGGAACGTCGCAATACGTAAGCACACATATCAATAAACCGTTTGTGCAATCAAGAGATTCCGCGAACGGCTGGGGGTCAGGCCTGATCGGACACTTCGTATCAGGGATGACTGCAAAAGGAAGCGAAGTCAAACAGGCGGCCAAAGATATGGCCAAAAAAGTCGAGGACGCATTCAGGGAAGAGCTTGATATTCACTCTCCTTCCCGTGTCATGATGAGCCTCGGGCGCTTTGCTTCAGTCGGCGTCGTCAAAGGGCTCAGCTCAGTTGACGTGAAAAAATACGCCGAAAAACAGGCAGGCTCGCTTGCAGCAGCCTTTTCCGGCATGGGTGCAGCGGGAGGAAGCGTCAAAGAGTGGCTTTTGGCCGCAATGAAAGCAACCAATACGCCGATCAGCTGGCTTCCGGGATTAATGACGATCGCACAGCATGAGTCAGGCGGCAACCCTAATTCCATTAATCTATGGGACAGCAACGCCAAAGCCGGACACCCGTCACAGGGGCTTATGCAGACGATTCCAAGCACCTTTGAAGATCACAAAGCGCCGGGTATGAATGATATCAGAAATCCAATTCACAACGCCGCTGCCGCTATCGGCTATATTAAAAGCCGATACGGCTCGATCAGCAATGTCCCCGGGATTAAAAGTATGGCTCATGGAGGCCCTTACGTCGGTTATGCCAATGGGGGTCTGATTACCAAGGAGCAGATCGCCCGTGTCGGCGAAGGGAACAAACGGGAGTGGATCATCCCTGAAGAGCGGGGCATCCGCGGCCGTTATCTGCTGCAACAAGCCGCTCAAGCGCTCGGCATGGAAGTGTCCGATCCGTCCCAGACGGAACCGGCGGCGCTTTCAGCCGGCACGGTTTCCGCAGCCGTTAAAGGCGGCGGACAAACCGTTCAAAAAACGGGAACAAAAGAAATTAAAATCGAATTCAGCGGCGATCAGCATTTCCATAACGGACAGGACGCCGACAGCCTCGCCGCCAAAATCAAACAGGCGCTGATTGATGAACTGCAAAAAGACATTTATACCGGAGCAAAGGGGGCCGTTGCTTTTGACTAAATCTGTTTACGAATTTTGGCTGTCTCAGGGGAAGGACAAGCTCCGGCTTCCCGTTCTCCCTGAAGCGATTGATATCGCAAACAGCGTGCAGAATGATTCCGTGAAAGTCACCGGACTTGGAGAGGTGACGTTTATCGAAGAACCGGGAGCGAAAGAAATTTCGTTCTCTTCTTTTTTTCCGAAACGGTACAGCCCGATTGCCGAATATCAAAGCATCCCTTCGCCGGAAAAAGCCATTTCAGCCATTGAAGCATGGATGAAAGCGAAAAAACCCGTTCAGTTTTTGATTACAGGGACAAAAATCAATGTCACATGCAGCATTGAAAGCTTTAATTACAGCGAAGGTGACAATGAAATCGGCGACCGGAATTTTGATATCGTACTGAAAGAATATAAAACCGCTTCGCCAAGAAAAATCAAACAAAAGAAAAAAACGAAAGCGAAGCGCCCGTCCAAAGCTTCACCCAAAACATATACCGTCAAAAAAGGGGATACGCTTTGGGACATCGCCGGCAAGTTTTACGGAAAACACACGGAGTGGCGGAAAATCTGGAACGCGAATAAAACCGCCATGATTAAGCGCAGCAAACGGAATATCCGGCAGCCGGGGCATTGGATCTTCCCGGGGCAGAAGCTGAAGATACCGCAATGAAACGGGTGAAAAGATGATTGAACTATTTGTCATAAAAGAAACGGAGTGGCTCGAGCTTGTCACAGAAAGCGTCACGCTGGAAGGACACAGATATCAGGCGCCCCGCTCCATCGAAGCGACGATTGTCGTAAAGCAGGGCAGCCAGACGTATTACGGTGTATCGGAGGGGGATACGGTATTGTTCAAATGGAACGGAAAAGAGCTGTTCCGCGGCGTTGTTTTTGCAAGAACGCCCGATGAGCGTACCGTCGCCTTCACCGCATACGATATGCTCCAATATCTTGTGAAAAACCAGGACGTTTACGTGTTTTCCAACAAGCGCGCCGATCAAATATTAAAAAGGATCGCCAGCGATTTTCAAATTCCCGTCACATCCATTGCCAACACAGGCCATACCATTAAATCACTCGTTTTTAAAAATGATACAAGCCTTTACGATATGATGCTAAAAGCGTTAAAGCAGACAAAAAGCCAGACGGGGCGCAATTATCAGCTCTATTCAGAAAAAGGCAGGCTCGGCTTGCGTGATTGGCCGGAGCCGTCTGACATATGGGTGCTGGAAACAGGAGTTAATATCACAGGGTATCAATACAGCACCTCAATTGATGACACCGCAACCCGTGTCGTCATGCGGCTGCAAAAAGACAATAAAACGATAAAGGCTTCCGCGTCAGACAGCGCGGGCATGAAAACATTCGGCGTTTTGCAGTATACCGAAACGGTTTCTGACGACATTAACGAAGCTCAGCTGAAACAGCGCGCAAAAGTGAAGCAGGCTGAGAAAAAAGGCGTTAAGAAAGAGCTGAAAAATATACAGGCGATCGGTATTCCCGGGTTGGAAAGCGGATTGCCTGTCTATATTTCAATTCCGGAAATCGGGCTGAAGAAAACCTATTATGTAGATACGGACCGCCATGAATTCCAAGGAACAAAACATACCATGACGATTGACGTCACGGAGAAAAATTCACTGCCGGAGGGGACATCTTGATGAGATTAAGTGATGCCATTAAACATTTAGCCGTCGGAGCGGTTGACGCTGAAGCGCCGGTGGAGCTGATGCCGGCCGAAGTGACCTCCGTTTCGCCGCTCGAGCTGAAACTGAAAGATCACGACAAACTTTTGATTCCGTCTGATGCACTCATTGTGCCGAAGCGGCTGAGATCCGGAGAAGATGATCAGCTCCAGGCGGGAGATCGGGTGATGACCGCCGCCTTAACAGGAGGACAGTCTTTCTTTGTACTGGACAAAATTTAACCGGCATCCGGACGGAGATGTACCAGAATATCAGCCTATTAAAGCCGCTTCATCATCCGAAGAGGGCTTTTTTACATGATCAAATCTAAAAGGAGCGGGTGCAATGGCCCTGACACCGGAAATCGAATTTGAAGATTTGGAGGATGCGAGTGAGGCCGTTGAGACTTCACAAACCTACCGAATTGATTTTGAAAACAACCGGATTACCAATGAACTGATAAACGGACTGGACGCAATCAGACAATTCGTCTATATCGCTCTTCACACAGAACGGTATTCATATTCGGTTTTCAGCCATGATATTGGAAACGAACTTCAGGAAGTGCTTTCAGATCAGAACACGACGGATGCTTATAAAAAAATGGAGATTCCAAGACTGATAGAAGAAGCCTTGCTGTATGATGACCGTATTTTGGCTGTTACCAATTTTGAGATTGAGAAAAAAGATGATGCCTTCACCGTCTCTTTTACCGTTGAAACTGATGAGGGCATGCTTGAGATAGAGGAGGTGCTGGGTGAGGATGTTTGAAGCTCAGACGTTTGACGACATTATGGACAGAATGCTGGCGCGCATTACGGCAGATATTGATACGAGAGAAGGCAGCGTCATTTACAATGCGCTCGCGCCTGCGGCCGCTGAGCTCGCAAAGTCTTATATTTGGCTTGATACCGTGCTGGAGCTCGTGTTTTCCGATACGGCTCAGGGAGAATTTCTGGACAGGCGGGCTGCTGAAGCGGGAATTGAACGAACACCTGCCACAAAAGCGGTCAGAGCCGGAGAATTCACAGCGGGCATCACCATTCCGCCAGGCTCCCGTTTCTTCGTTGATAACCTGTATTTTCAATATACGGAGGATGGAACGCTCGAGTGTGAAACGGCCGGAGAAGCGGGCAATGCCGGCATTACAGGTCAAAATCTGCTGCCGCTTGATACGATTCCCGGGCTTGAGAAAGCGGTCATGGGCGATATATTAATTCCCGGCCGTGAAGAAGAAGATGACAGCAGCTTAAGGACGCGCTATTTTACCCGTGTCCGCCGGGAGGCAGTCAGCGCAAATAAACAGCATTATAAACAATGGGCCGAAGAGGTTGACGGCGTCGGCAGGGCGAAAATCTTTCCGCTTTGGAACGGAGCCGGAACGGTGAAGGTTGTCATCACAAATGCGAATTTGGAACCGGCATCAGATATTCTGATCAAGAAAGTAAAGGATTATATTGATCCGGACGAAGGGCAGGGAGAAGGACAGGCGCCGATCGGAGCGGCAGTAACGGTGGAAAGCGCCGTATGGAAGGAAATCGAAATCTCCGCTTCCGTGCTGCCTGAGCTGAACAGCTCGATCGATGACGTGAAAGCGGAGATTGAAAAAGGCGTCCTGAATTTATTTAAGAAAATGGCCTTCGAAGAAAACACCGTCCGTTTATCACAAATAAACAACATCGTTTATAACTCGGCATCCGTCAGTGACTACGCCGATATCAAAATGAACGGTGCGGCGGAAAACCTCGTGCTCAGTGACGTGGAAATTCCTAAACTCAAAGAGGTGATAATCCTTGAGCAGACTCGATGAGATGACGGCGTACCTCCCGCCGTTTTTAACCCGATTAAAGGAGATGGCACAACTGCTTGAGGCGGAAGCTCCTGAGTTTGAGCGGCAGAATAACGATATTTTCGATTTGACAGATCAGCTCTTTATCACGACGGCGACGTGGGGGCTTGACCGCTGGGAAAAAATATTAAAAATACCGCGGGAATCAGGTGACACGGAGGATATGAGACGGCTCAGGCTGATTTCAAAGATGTCGAATATTCCGCCCATCACACATCAAGCGATCGAGCAGGCGCTAAACCGTTTTTTAAAACATCCGTCAGCTTACGTTCGGATGTTTCCGGGGCAGTATCGTTTTTATGCCGATATCGGGCTTGATGACCTGCAGCACATGAACGAGCTGATTGAAACGCTTGAAAAAATCAAACCCGCTCATTTGGCGTATACACTGAGAGCCGCATTAAACGAAACACTGGAAATCAAAGACCGGGTCATTCTCAACAATCGGAGATACCGAAAAGTCAGTGAACTGAAGGTCGGTTATTCCGTCACACTCAACAATAACGAGGTGGTCTTACCATGATATCAGCCGCTTACAGACAGCGTGCCGCAGCCGATCTGAAAAACAGGATCACAAAAGTGCTGTTAAACGGAAAAGAAACTCCAATTGCGGACATTTCCGTAAAAGATGCCGCAGTCACCGTTCTCACACGCAGGGAAGAAGACGTCAAACACATTGAAACCGTGCAGATGCTTGACGAAACAGGAAGCGTCATCACAGAACGAAAAACAAATTTAGATCTCAGTAATAACAGAACGCTTGATTTAAGATTTACCTTTGAGGTGGTGTAACGATGGCTTACGAAGAAAAAACAGACTGGCTTCCGGACGATCCGATTAACGAAGATGACGTCAACCGCTGGGAAAAAGGCATAAATGACGCACACACGGATCTGGCGGCCCATAAAAACGACATGAACAACCCGCACAAAACGACAAAGGCGCAAATCGGTCTCGGAAACGTAGACAATGTCCAGCAGGCAGCAAAGAAAGATTTTGATCAGCACAATCAAGATCTGGACCGGCATGTGACGAAGGAAGAGCGCCAGAAGTGGAATAACGGGCAGTTAACAAAGCTGACGGATGATTCAGGGAAATATTTAATAAGTATACAAGATGGCTTGGATTTTCATCAAATTGTAGACCAGCTTAATCAATCTTTTTTCTTTTACACAAATAACACGGGAGTTCATACTCCTCCGCTTTCCACCAGAGGCTTATATATCGGATTCAAGTCTTATGGTGAGGCTCTGGCAATGGATTATGAAGGAGGCACATGGAGAAAAACCCTTAAAGCTTCCGGCTGGACTGATTGGGTTCAGTTAGAAACTTCGGAAGGCGCCCAAAAAAAAGTCGATGCCCACACAAATCAGACTGATATCCATGTAACGAAAGCTGAGAAGGATACATGGAATGCAGGGCAGCTGTTTAAAATCACCGCTGATAACGGCACGCAAAAAATCAATTTAACTTCCGGCTCGTTTTATGACTCGTTAAAAGATGTAGGTTCTGTAACTTTTTACGGAACCAATGCAGTAACAGACAACCCGTCAAATACGAGTCTGCGAGGTATGCAGTTAGTGGGGCAGCCGGGAATAGGTAATGGTTATGCTGTAGACGTGAAGGGTAATGCATGGTGGTTTTATTATAACACTAATCAAACAGCAATCAATTGGTATCCAATTGAATCCATAGCTGGAGCGCAGTCAAAGGTCGATGCACATGCGATAGATTCATCAATTCATATAAGTCCTATCGAAAGAGACAAATGGAACGGCGGCCAGTTGGCGAAGTTGACAAAGGATGATGGGAGACGGACACGATTAGAAAACGGATCAGACATACTGGCGCTGAGCACGGGGTTTTATTGTGGAATGGGTGCTCAGCTGAAAAACAATCCGGTTGAAAATGATAATTCCTGGTTTAACTATGATGTGGTTGAGGGGGAGTCAGGGAGGAAGTCGATTTTAGCTTGGAGAAGTTACGATAACAATGTATGGATTGCAACTGTTCATACAGACGGTGTTTTTAAGGGGTGGAAACGTCTATTTACTGAAGAGGATTTTAATAAAATAACTTGGTATGATTTAACGCTAATTAATGGACATAAGGTTGGCGGAAGAAAACCTCAGTATGCAGTGTGGGGCAACCAAGTATTCACCCGTGGTGAAGTGGTTCCTCCAGACTTCGATAGTGTTTTTGCTGTACTCCCTGCTGAAGCTCATCCTTCAACACAGAAAGCAATGGCTGCCACTTTCTTTGGAACAACGGGGGTAACAAAATATTATGCCGAACCAACGGGTGAACTGAGATTTAGCGGAAAATTCGCTAAAATAGAGGAAAATATTACAGGGATTTCAATAGATAATAATTTCACTTTGTAATGAGGGATGAATATGCAAGTCTTTTTGTATGATGAGAATTTTTATTTTCAAAGGCCTGAAATCTTAGACAGTACATCAAGTATAATGCCGCAAAACTCAACATCCATAAAACCTCCGGACGGCTTATGGAGACCGCAGTTTGATGAAGTAAATAAAATTTGGAACGAATCTGCTGATCAAGAATATAAGGAAAATCAAAAAAACAAGTATCAGGATGTGGTGGAGCCGGATCCCATTGTGGAACAGTTGAAAGAAATCGGACAGCAACTGGCAGATGAAAAACTAGCGAGAAAACAAGCAGAACAAGCTCAAAATGCTTTAGGTGTACAATTGTCTGCCGAAGTGGTAGCAAGGGAGAAAACAGAGATGTTGAATAAAGCTTTAGGTGAACAAATAGCGTCTTTAAAATTAGAATTATTAAACGTAAAAGGAGAATGAAAAAATGAAGAGACTTAACTTTTGGGTTTACGCTTTGTTTTATAAGTGGGCCTCAATAGAAATGGTAAAACAAGCTATGGGCTATGATGACTGCTCTGCCGAAGATCTGGCTGAAGGTGTGGCCGCGAAGTATATCACGCCTGAGGAATTTCAAGAAATAACGGGTGAAACATACGAAAATTATAAAAATGCTGTGTCATAAGCCAAACGGCTTTTTTTATTTGTCATTTTTAATAAATGAGAAAAGGAGGACGGCCGATGAAAAAGCATTCATTTGAATTTCCCGCCGATCAACTTGGCAGACCTGGCGCTGTAAAAGCTTATCGCGGTAACAAAAACGATTATGTCACACCGGTTGCTGATTTGTCCGGAATGGCAGAGCTTCTTACCAATACGCCGCTAGAAGCGATTGAAGTATACAGCCAATTCGGACAAGACCGTTTAGGAGCCGTCTTAATAGACAGAGCACAGGGGTGGGCTTATTCGGACCGCAGCGGAACTCTTTTTATCGAAGAGAGCGAGGATAACAATTCGTGGACGGCTTCACATTCTGTCGCAGTCAAAGGCGGAGTGCTGACCGCTTCGGGGTGGGTCAGCCTGACAAAACGATATTACCGGTTCCGTTTTGAAAATGGAAATCAAAAGCAGTCCGAATTTGTTTTATACCAATCTGTCGGTACGGGCGGTGATATGGCGTTTTCATATACAGACGTGATTTTTCATGAAAATGCAGCAGAGGCGGGCGAGGGAAGCATCTTCTCGGCGGGCGCTTGGAAAAAACTTCTCGTCGAAATCACCGGCACGGCTGAGTCGGGCCATGTCGCGTTTTGGGGGAGATCCATCTCGGGAAAAAATGTGCCGATCAGAGGAATCAGGTCTGATGACGGGACATCAGCCGCCGGTACGTCAGGCACAGAAGAAGTGTGGTCATTTGATATTGCCGGCTTTAAGGAAATCGTCATGGAAATCCAGAGCATTTCCGGCGGGAGCCTTTCTGTCAAAGGCACGGCATTTTCGTAAGAATGAAGCTTCCGAAGGGAGGTGAGAACAATGTAAGAGGGGGGAGCGGAAGTGCTTCTGGATGAACAAGCGGTGCAAAAAGAATTCGCAGGCATCAAAGGTGAACAAAAGGTGCTTGAACAGCGGGTAGCCGCATTAGAGCGGGTATCCGACCGGCAGGATCAGCAAATCATGACGCTGAATGAAAAACTGAACAAAATTGACGAAAACACAACATGGATTAAGCGGACCATTACAGGAGCGATCGTGACAGCAATCTGCACGGGCGTCATTGGCGGAGCCATCGCCATCATGTACAATCTGCTGCAAAAGTAAGGGGGAAACCGATATGAAATTCGCGGACAAAGGCACGGTCGTCAGGACGGTGCTTCTTTTGCTTGCTTTATTGAATCAAACTTTGCTGATGTTCGGCAAATCGCCGCTGAATATTCAGGAGGACCAGGTCAGCCAGCTTGCAGATACGCTGTATGCCGCCGGGTCGGCCGTTTTTACAATCATAACGACTGCCGCCGCCTGGTTTAAAAACAATTACGTTACAGCAAAAGGGAAAAAACAGCAGGCTTTATTAAAAATAAACAATTTATCGAAATAGGAGAGATGAGAATATGGTAAAAATCACACAGGATTTTATCCCGGCAGGAAACAATAACCGCCCAGGCTATGCAATGACACCGATTTACATTACGGTGCACAATACAGCCAATACCGCAGTCGGAGCTAACGCCAAAAGTCACGCAAGCTATGTGAAAAATCCCGATACACCGACAAGCTGGCATTTCACAGTCGATGATACGGAAATTTATCAGCATCTTCCGCTGAACGAAAGCGGCTGGCATGCCGGTGACGGAAACGGGGACGGCAACCGTAAATCCATCGGTATTGAAATTTGTGAAAACGCAGACGGCAACTTTTCACAGGCCGTGGCAAACGCCCAATGGCTCATCCGCACATTAATGACCTCTCACGGCATCACGCTTGCAAATGTCGTTGCGCACAAGCATTGGTCAGGAAAGCTTTGTCCGAGAAGACTGTTGGATACATGGGATGAGTTTAAAGCGGGAATCGGTTCTGGGGAAAGACAGACGTATACCGTCCAAAAAGGAGATACGCTGTCGGCGATCGCGCGGAAATTCGGCGTCAGCGTGGCCGATCTGCAGAAATGGAATAACATCGCTGACCCGAACCTGATTAAAGTCGGACAAGTACTGATCGTCAGCCCGCCGGTTGAAGCACTGTATTCTCTTCCGGACGAGGTGATTCAGCTGACAGAGCCGTACACGTCCGGCGAAAAGGTATACCAGGTGCAAAACGCGCTCGCCGCGCTTTATTTCTATCCTGAAAAAGGAGCTGTCAATAACGGAATTGACGGTATCTACGGTCCGAAAACCGCAGATGCCGTGGCCCGCTTCCAATCTGTAAACGGACTGACGTCTGACGGCGTCTACGGCCCCGCTGTAAAAGCGAAAATTCTGATGCAGCTTTAACAAAAAAGGCTGAGTCCCGTTCACATTGCGGGATTCAGCCTTTTTTCTTTTTTAACCGGTTCAATAGCCTGAGATTCCTCGCCCGCATCCTCAGCGAATAAGCGGAAAGCCCGAAGCGTCCGTAATCCACAAACTTTACGCGCCTGACAATTTTCTTCACATCATCACCTGTCGCATCTCTTTGTTGGTTTTATTATATGAAAGATAAGGAAAAAAGGAATAAGGACAAGAGCCGTGTCTCCTGTCCTTAGTGTAATCAAGCTTTTTTTTGTTTATACTTGTCAATCAGCCGCTCGTTTTCTTTGAAAATTCTGGCGGTATGAGGGCTGACCTGGTAACTTGCGATACTTGTCATTGAACGTTTTTTAAACATTTTGAACGGTTTCGCTCTTTGTTCCGGCTGCCCGTTTTGAAATGCCTGCTCCATTTAACCGTCACCTTCCTCTTCTATTGGCAGCATTAAATCATAAATGCTCGTTAGCGATGTGAAAAGCAAATAATCGAATTCCGTCAACAGGTTTTCCGACGTGAGTTTGATCACGTAATGGCGGTTCTGGACTGTAAACGGAATAAGCACAAGCCTGCCTTTTTGATCATAGTAGACGTCTTTACGGTTAAGACGGGACTGAACGTCCGCCGCATCAGGCATATGCTCCGTCAAGCGGTCCTTATCCGATTGTGCGGAATAGTCGCACAAGGAAGCCGTGACATTCATTTTTTCGGCATAAGCGGCCAGCAGTCTGCTGATGCCTTCCGCATAAGCTTCTGTACTTCCATAATATACATGGATCGGTTCATTTTTCAACAGATATTGATAGGTTTTCAGTTTTTCAAGATAGGAGTGAAGCATTTCGTTATTTTCTTCTAAAATTTCCCGCGTATCCGTCTCTAATTCATTGCCGGCGAGCTTTTTGATATACGCGCTCAAAAAGATAAACGCATCAATAAGGGCAAAGCAGACGGCAACAATCAAATATTGTCTCCATGCGGCAAAGAGCGATTCAGGATCATATGTCCAATAGACCATGGAGCCCAGTACAAATAGTAAATACCACGTTTTACGGATGGCAAACATTTTTTCTTTTACCTTTGCCTCATACCGCCAGGATGCGTACACATATAAAATGAGTGCGGCCGCCATCGTCCACACCATAATCTGAAAAAACATAAGCATGAGCATCCCTCACAATTTGAAAAATGGTCTGCTATGTTCATTCTATGTCATGACATCATTTTCCTGTCACAAAAAAACCGCTTCTGTAAAGAAGCGGATGTCATCAGAAAAAGAGATCTAGGATGAAAAAGGCGATGGCGCCGAGTGTACCTGCAATCGGCAGGGTGATGACCCATGTAATGAGCATCCGTTTAGCCGTTCCCCAGTTTACGCCTTTTACGCGGTGGGAAGCGCCCACACCGAGAATGGAAGACGAAATGACATGCGTCGTGCTGACAGGGAGATGAATAAACGTGGCCCCGAAAATAATGGCTGCGCCGGTTAAGTCGGCAGATACGCCGTTTACCGGACGGATTTTCATAATTTTTCCGCCGACGGTTTTAATGATTTTCCAGCCGCCGATGGATGTGCCGAGACCCATTGCCAGGGCACAAGAGAGCTGCACCCAAAAAGGAATGGCATCACTTTTATGTAAATTGGCCGTCATAAGCGCCATCGTAATGATACCCATCGCTTTTTGCGCGTCGTTCGTTCCGTGTGTATAGGACTGAATGGCAGCCGTCAAAATCTGCACTCTGCGGAAACGTTTATTTGTTTTCGCCAAATTGCTGTCTTTAAAAATCAGCTTCACGATCGAATATACGATAAAGCCGAGAACAAAGGCGATGATCGGTGATAAAATAAGTGCTTCGAGAATCTTAATGAACCCTTTATAATTAAGCGTTGCAAAACCTGACGCTGCAATGGCCGCTCCGGCGATCGCTCCGATAATCGCATGTGAAGAGCTGCTCGGAATGCCGAAATACCATGTGATCAAGTTCCAGGCGATTGCGGCGAGTAGAGCCGCCAGAATGACAACTGACCCGTTGTCTAATGTATAAGGATTCACAATGTCCTTTGTAATGGTTTTCGCCACACCGGTAAATGTCATCGCTCCGAGAAAGTTCATGATGGCGGCCATGACGATTGCGTGCCGCGGCTTCAGCGCTTTTGTCGAAACTGAGGTGGCGATGGCGTTTGCGGTATCGTGAAATCCGTTAATGAAGTCAAATACCAAAGCGCATATGACAATTAATATCGTTAAAAGTAATAGAGTATCCATTATAACCCCTCGTTACGCGTTTTTCATAATAATGGTTTCAAGGTTATTGGCAACGCTTTGGCAAGAGTCGGCAATTTCCTCAAGCGTTTCGTAAATTTCGCGGTACTGAATCACTTTAATCGGATCGGTTTCTGTGCCGAACAGATTTTTTAATGATTTACGGTGCAGGTTATCACAGCTGTGCTCGTATTCCTTAATTTTAATGGCGTGAGGGTGAATGTCCTTCAATCGGTTTTCTGCAAGCAGTTCAATCGTGATTAAAATTTCCTTCGCGCACTCTCTGATGTATCCGCTGAACTTATCGATATGCTCATCGGAAGAAGTGATCGAGAAAATCTCCATCATTGCTGAAAAATGTTCGATTCCGTCAAGCACGTCATCGAGGCTGTTTGTCAGCTCAAGGATGTCTTCACGTTCAATGGGAGTGATAAAAGCTTTGTTCAGCTCTTTAATCATGACATGAACATGATTATCTCCTTTTGTTTCAAACTCTTTTAACGTATCGGCAAATTCCTTTAAAGTCGTCTGGTTCGTCACTTTAAAGTTGACAAAGTATTCTGCGGTTTCGTCTATGTTTTTTGCGATTTCTGTTAAAAGGAGTGAGAACTTATCTTTTTTTCTTTTTATCATTAAAAACCCTCCATTGTTTGAATGAGACAATGCACACATCAAATTATTATATAGCCTTTTGTCGAAAAAAAACAGATAAAGTCGAAAAAAACGCCTCTTGATTTTTTCGTAAAAACGTGTCTCATCCTGTTTTTCTTATGTTACCCACTTCGCCAAAAAAACGTAACATACTTCGAATTCAGACATCTTGCTTAAAAAGTATAACAAAAGATGTGAATTTGCTGTCAACTTTTGCACGTGATTTTGCCAGAAAAAAAACGGCTCCCGTAAAAGGAACCGTTTTTGTCAGTTTTTTCTGCCGTTTTTCAGCCAAAAATAAAGCGGCAGCCCGGCGAGGCCGATCAAGAGGGACAGCACGCAGCTCAGTGTATCTGTAATGATCGTGCTGATCAGCACAAACAGTGAACCCGCGATGGCCAAAACAGGAATGATCGGATACAAAGGCACGCTGTAGGCGCGCGGTTTTCCGCCGCTTTTTTTTCTGAGGATAAACACGGCGAAAAAGGCCATGACGTAAAAAATATAAATCATGAAAATAGAGATTTCAGACAGCTTATCGGGATTGCTGGCGATCATAAAAATAATGGCCAGCGCGATCTGAAATGACACGGCAATCCACGGGGTGCGGAACGTCGGATGCACCCGCGAAATCTGTCCGGCAAACGGCAGCTGTTTCCGTTCCGCCATCGCAAATGAGACACGCGGAAAAGCGAGAATCTTTCCGTTTAAACAGCCGAAGATGCTGACGATGATTCCGACGCTGATCAATTTTCCTCCGATGTCGCCAAACAGCATTCCGGCAGCGGTGCCGGTCGCATTTTCACCGAGTTTGACGATGTCGGTCGCAGGAAGAATGTGCAGCAGCGCAAAGTTAATGAAAAGATAAATGGCGGTGACGACCAGCAGTCCGCCCGTCATCGCTCTCGGGAGCAGCTTTTCCGGATTTTTCATTTCGCCGCCGAGTGCCGCAAGCAGAATCCAGCCGTCATAAGCAAACAAGGTGGCCAGTATGGCAGCGCCGAAATTCATGTCCGACATGCTGCTTGTAACGGCTGTGAAAATATGCTGATCGCCTTTCCAAAGGCCGAACACGATCATGCAGATAATCGGAATCAATTTGCCGACAGTCGTAATTCCCTGGACGATGCCGCCATATTTCGTTCCGATAATGTTAATGATGCTTAAAAACAAAACGGCTGAAATCCCGATCAATTTAGACCAGCCGGAATCCCAATTGAACAAGTGCGCCATCAAAGAGCCGAAATACAAGCCGATTGCTCCGATAATGGCGGGGCCGTAAATGATAATTTGAACCCATCCGCACAAAAAGCCCCAAAATTCGCCGTACACTTCTTCTAGATATGTATAAAGTCCGCCCGTTTTCGGAATCTGAGTGCCGATTTCCGCAACGGTCAAGCCGCCGGCAAGCGTCAAAATGCCTCCTAACAGCCACGCGATAAGCGCAGTTTTCGCATCACCGGAGTAGGCAAGCACGGCGCCTGGTTTCATAAATACGCCGGAACCGATGATGGTGCCGATAACAAGTGAGAGGGCGATGGTAAGGCCGATCTCTTTTTTAAGTCCGTTCTCTTCAATCTGCATATCCTATCCCTCCAGATGTAAAATCGTCATGCTGATAAAACTATTTTCCATATTGTAAACCCTAATTGCTGAAACACGAATAAAATAAATTTTCTGATTTTGTTGTTTTCCCTAAAAGATAAAGGTTTCTGCTTTTGAGAAGGAAAAAATACTGTTTTAAAAGCGAACATTAATGGTTTTTTAATATCGAAGGTTCGTTATTTGGAGAGCGACAGTCTGCAGACCGTCTGTGAAGCAGATGGGTTGACTTTGCGTTCCGGATAACATAAATTGTATATATAAAATATCTCGAAATCGAGATAATTGACTGGAGGATAACATAATGAAAGTTAAAGGAATACACCATGTATCAGCATTGACGGCTGATGCGCAGAAAAATTTAGATTTTTATCGGAACATCCTGGGATTGAAGCTTGTGAAAAAGTCCGTAAACCAGGATGAACCGACGATGTATCATTTGTTTTACGGTGATGAAACAGCCAATCCGGGATCGGAATTGACGTTTTTCGAAATTCCGCGGATTGCGCCGTTTCATGCGGGAACAAACAGTATTTCTTCAATCGGCCTGCGTGTCCCGGATGCACAAGCGCTTCAATATTGGAAAAAACGATTTGAAGAGCATCAGGTCGCTCATGGCGACATCATGACAATAGCGGGCAGAGAGACACTCGCTTTTTGGGATCATGAAGGACAGCGGCTTGTGCTGACAGCTGACGAAAAAGGAAAAGACATCGGTGAAGCGTTGAAGCAAAGCGGCATACCGGAAGAATATTCTTTCCGCGGTCTTGGTCCCGTTGAATTGACCGTCCCGTATGCAGAACCGACGCTGCGTGTGTTAACCGATGTGCTGGGCTTCACTGAAATCGGGAAAGAAACGCATGAAGACCGGGGCACGGTTACGGTGCTCGAATCCGGAAACGGAGGCGCGCGCACAGAAGTCCATCTCATTGAAAGAAACGATCTTCCGCGCGAGCGTCCGGGGAAAGGCAGCGTCCACCATGTGGCCTTCCGCGTTCAGAATGAAGAGGAGCTTGCTTTATGGCACCGCATCATTACAAAAGAAGGTTTCAGCAACTCAGGCATTGTAGAGCGTTATTATTTCAAAGCGCTGTACTTCCGGGAGCCGAACGGAATTCTGTTTGAATTGTCAACGGACGGTCCGGGATTTATGGTTGATGAAAAACCTGAAGAGCTAGGCAAAACGGTTGCGCTCCCGCCTTATCTCGAACACCGCCGTTCTGAAATAGAAGCACGGCTGAAACCGATACAGTAAATCAGAAATCATGACAGATGCCTCCCGGCTTGACGGGGGCATCTTTTTTTGCTTTTTTACCCGTTTTGTCATTCTTTTTACCTATTTGTAAACGGCAAAATAATTGTCTTTGTTTATTAATAAATTTTTCACATTTGGTTGTTACACTTGTTCAAAGTTAAACAAAAGGAGTGAAAACACAGGTGAAAATGAAAAAACGCGAGATAGACGCAGTCTTAATTGTCATTTTACTCGCTTCCGCATTCTTGAATATGTACAACATCTGGAATGACGATACGGTGAATCCTTATTACACCGCAGCGGTAACGAGTATGCTTCAAAGCTTTCATAATTTCTTTTACGCTTCATTTGACGCAGCCGGGTTTATCACGGTAGATAAACCGCCTGTTACATACCAGGTTCAAACGATCAGCGCGCTGATATTCGGTATGCACGGGTGGAGCGTCATCCTGCCTCAGGCATTGGCGGGTGTAGGTTCAGTTCTATTCATGTACTTATTAATAAAGCCGACGTTCGGAAAAACGGCGGCGCGCATCGCCTCATTTGTCATGGCGTGTACACCGATCGCAGTAGCGGTCGCGCGGACGAATAATGTCGATGCTTTACTGGTCTTTTTCCTCTTGTTCGCCACATGGCTTCTCTTTAAAGCGGTCAGAAAAGGCAGACTGATCTGGCTTTTGGCGGCATTTTTTGTCGTCGGAGCAGGCTTTAACACAAAAATGCTTCAGGCTTATATGATTTTGCCGGCCTTCTTGCTGTTCTATATGATTGCGGCAAACACAACCATTAAGAAAAAAATCATTTCATTGGTAAGCGCGTTAGCCGTTTTAGCAGCCGTTTCATTGTCATGGCCGCTCATTGTTGACAATATTCCTGCCAGCAAAAGGCCATATGTCGGAAGCAGCCAGACAAACTCCGTATTGGAATTGGCTTTCGGATATAACGGGATTCAGCGGCTGACAGGGCAAAGTTCCGGCGGCGGCCAGGGCGGGCCGGACGGAAACGCATCGAAAGAGATGTCTTCTTCCGGCGGTTCTTCACAAATGCAAGCGCCGCCCGGCCAGTCTTCAAGCAGCAGTTCAGCAAGCGGAGATAAACCACAAAACGGCAGTATGACGGCACCTCCATCTAACGGGAAAATGCCAAGCGGCGGTCAAGGAGGTCCTCCAAGCGGCGGAGATGGCGGCGGAGGAAAAAGCGGTGCAGGCACCGGCTCGAAAATGCAATCAGGTTCAGGAATGTTCGGAACGGGAACCCCTGGTCCGCTGCGCCTTTTCCAAACGGAATTATCTGATCAGATCAGCTGGCTCCTGCCGTTTGCGATTTTTGGAATGGCCGGTTTATTGATCGCCGGGGCGAGAGAAAGAAGACGATTATCAGCAGAACAGAAGGAAACGATCTTTTGGGCAGCGTGGCTTGTGCCGATTGCCGGATTCTTCAGTGTGGCGGAATTTTTCCACCATTATTATCTCATTATGCTGGCGCCTCCGATCGCGGCACTTGTCGGTGCGGGATGGGTCGCCCTCGTTCATCTGTACCGCAAGCAGGCGGGATGGAAAACTTGGCTATTGCCGGCCGCTATTCTTGTGACAACCGGATTTGAGCTGTTTATCCTCAGAAACTACAATGATCAAATCGGAGCAGGCTGGAGCATCGGAGCAGGCGTTCTCGGCGCAGTGGCAGCAATCGTCCTGTTCGTATTCAAACAGCGCCAAAAACCGCTAAGTTATTATGTTTCACTTGCAGCCCTTCTCGTCTTGATGGTCATGCCGATTTATTGGGCGAGCACACCGCTTCTGTACGGAGGCAACAGCTCATTGCCTGAAACAGGCCCTCAGCTCGCTTCAACAAGCGGAAAAGGCATGGGAATGGATAACGCATCTGTCAATACAAAACTGATCAACTATTTAGAGAAACATAACGCCGGAGCGGACTATCTATTTGCAACAACCGATTCCAACACAGCGGCGCCTTACATTATAAAAACGAAAAAAGCGGTCATGGCGATCGGCGGTTTCAGCGGGTCTGACCCGGCCATTACGCTGACTCAATTTAAAAAGCTCGTAAAAGAAGGGAAAGTAAAATACTTCTTAACATCCGGAATGGGCAAAGGCGGAAATAACGATATTGTGCAGTGGGTTGAGAAAAACGGAAAGAAAGTATCTTCAGATAAATGGAAATCAAGCACAGATCAGAAAACGAAAAATAGTGATCCAGCTGATACAAAAAGCAGCAAGGCTGCGGGTAAAAACAGACGAATGAGCGGCGGGCCGGGCGGAATGAATCAGTCAGCTTCACTATACGAACTTCAATCTGATGAATAGGAGGAAAAAACATGAGCAGACATATTCAATATTCAATAGTCGTCCCGGTTTATAACGAGGAACTCGTCATTCAGACAACCTATCAGCGCCTGAAAGAAGTCATGGATCAAACAAAAGAGCATTATGAATTGATCTTTGTCAATGATGGAAGCAAAGACCGCAGTATTGAGATTTTAAGAGAGCAAAGTCTGATTGATCCGAGAGTGAAAATTATTGATTTTTCCAGAAACTTCGGACATCAGATCGCGATCACAGCGGGTATGGATTATGCAGAGGGGAATGCAATCGCCGTCATTGACGCCGATTTGCAGGATCCTCCTGAATTAATCCTTGATATGATTGAGCAGTGGAAAGAAGGCTACGATGTAGTGTACGCCGTCAGAACGAAACGAAAGGGAGAAACCTTTTTCAAGAAACAGACGGCCTCTATGTTTTACCGGCTGCTGCGGAGCGTGACTGATATTGATATTCCGCTCGACACCGGAGATTTCCGCCTGCTGGACAGAAAAGTCTGTGATGAGATGAAAAGATTAAAAGAAAAAAATCCTTTTGTCAGAGGACTCGTCAGCTGGGTCGGCTTTAAGCAGACTGCTGTAGAATATGAACGTGATGAGCGGCTTGCGGGGGAAACGAAATACCCGCTTAAAAAAATGCTGAAGCTTTCCATGGACGGGATCACAACGTTCTCTCATAAACCGCTCAAGGCGGCAAGCTATGCGGGAATGATCATGTCCGGAGCGGGTTTTCTCTATATGTTTATCGTTTTATACATGAAGCTGTTTACGAACAGCACCATTACGGGCTGGTCCTCTCTGATTGTGATACAGCTGTTATTCAGCGGCATCGTTCTATTAATGCTTGGAATGATCGGCGAATATATCGGAAGGATTTATGACGAAGCAAAAGACCGTCCGCTCTATATCGTGCAAAAAGCGTACGGCATGAAAAACGAAAAGATTTATCGGGACCAGCATATGTCTTAACCGAAACACCCTGTCCGGCCAGCGGACAGGGTGCTTTTATGTGAAATAAAAGCCGCGGGATGACAGAATGTCCCGCGGCTTTTTTCATTCATCTGCGGCCGGTCTGCGTGTGCAGAGAGCGCATGATCAGTCCGGTTCCCGAAAGGTTCAGTAAAATGCTTGCGCCAAGCGTCATACCCCAAGCAGCGTTTTGCTGAGGAAACTGAATGCTCAGCTGCAGCAAGATCAGGCCTGTAACGACCAGCAAAAGTCCGGTTTGTTTCATGTGTAAGTATCCTCCTTTGTACACTAAGTCATACGGCTGATCCAGGCCTAAAGTTTCCGCTATACATAAAAAATCCAAGGCGGCTGCCTTGGATTTTTGTTAAGAAGATGTTTCTTCTTTTTGAGTCAGTTTCATTTTTTTCGTCATTTCCTTGCCGTTTCTGATAATCTTCACGTCAACGGTGCTGCCGACTTTCGTATTCTTGTAGAGAATATTGCGAAGTTCGCTGCCCGTGCCGGTTTCTTTCCCTTTTAAGCTGATAATGATGTCTTCTGCTTTTAATCCGGCTTTGGCAGCAGGTGAGCCCTGCGCCACTTCGCGAATATAAACGCCTTTATTCAGCTGTTTGCCGAAAAGCCCGAGTGTGCCTTCCTGATAGTTTTGCGGCACTTGTTCCAAGTCGATCATGCTCACGCCGATATAAGGGCGCTCCACCTGTCCTTTCGTGAGAAGCTCTTCGGCGATCGGTTTTACATCGTTGCTCGGGATGGCAAAGCCGATGCCTTCTACATCACTTTCGCTGATTTTCATGCTGTTGATGCCGATGATTTTGCCGTCTGTATTCAAGAGCGGTCCGCCGCTGTTTCCGGGATTGATGGCGGCATCGGTTTGGATGACGTTGATGCTCGACTCGCCGGCTGACGTAGAGATC
This sequence comes from Bacillus sp. B1(2022), assembly GCF_040259625.1. Lineage (NCBI taxonomy): Bacteria > Bacillati > Bacillota > Bacilli > Caryophanales > Bacillaceae > Bacillus > Bacillus sp. B1(2022). The sequence continues at coordinate 50,315 of NZ_JANIFO010000014.1, read as the reverse complement.
GAGACGGTTCTGTTTAAGCCGCTCACGATGCCTTGTGTGACGGTGCGGGAAAGGTCTTTTCCGAGCGGATCACCGATGGCGATGACGGATTCACCCGTTCTGAGAGCGGATGAGCTGCCGAAGCTTGCCGTTTTTGTCACGTGTTTATCACTGATTTCTAAAACGGCCAAGTCTGTCAGAGAGTCGCTGCCGACGAGTTTAGCTGTTACATCGGTGCCGTCAAATAATGACACTTTAAGGGAAGAGGCGCCTTCGACCACGTGGTTATTCGTAATGATATACGCTTTGCCGTTTGCTTTCTTAAAAATAACGCCTGAACCCGATCCCGTTTCCGCATCATCACCCGACGAATTAGAGTTTGAATCTGAGCTTGATCCGAATCCGAATAAATCGGAACTGCTTTGCTGCTTCTGCAGATTGGTGATCCCGACGATCGCCGGTGAAATGTCTTCCACCATATTCGAAATGCTGCTTGAATTTGCCGATGAGCTGTTTGCCGATTTGCCGCTGTCTGATTCAGAAGATGTCTGCTTGGCGGTTACCGATGACGTTTCCTGAGCGGGAGCCGGATTGGAAGTATCTTGAGTCTGATGGTCTCCAAGCGGCGTAAATGTATAGATGCCGAGGGCGAGCCCTCCGCCGATCACTCCGCCGAGAAGCGGTCTGAACCAGCCGAAGCTTCGTTTTTTCTTGTCCTCGTCCGGCGCGGAATATCTGGCCGTCTGCGGGTTTTCTTTTACTAAAAGGACTTCCTGTTCTTTTTGGTCTGTCCGATTTTCATCACGATAGTTATCCATCATGTTCACTCCGTTTCTCTATTTCATCATAGCATGATTTGCCTATTATTACTGACTCCATCTTAAACAAAAAGTGTGGGATAATAATGAAAAGATTGTGGGAAATTGTGAAAAAGACGAAATCGGACGCGCGGCGCTTTATATTGACAATTTCCATCGGATTTGAAATAATAAATGAGATATTATGTTCAATCCTTCACATGAAAAATTCTGTCAAGCTAATGGGGGAGATCTGTTAGCTTTTTCACTTTGTCAAATAGTCAGAAAGGAGCTGTCACATGAAAGAAAAACATCACTGGATTATTTCTCTGCTCGCTGTATTGGCGGTCGGGCCGGGGCTGATGTCGAATACCGCTCTTTCGGCTGTCCAAAGCCTTGTCCGGCAGACGGTCGGCGGGGAAAACTTTGACTCTTTTCATCCGATTATTATCGGTAATATGGCATTTGCCTTATTCGTGCCGGCGGGGCCGTATTTAAGAAAAAGATTCGGCTCCCGGCCTGTCTATATGATTTCGATGGCCGCGGGTGTCATCGGAGCGCTCCTTGCTGCTGTGACAAATGATATTTATCCGCTCGCCGCGGGCCGTTTTTTACAGGGAGCTGCGGCGGGCACTATGCTGATGATTATGATCCCGATGCTGGTGCTTTCGTTTCCGATTGAGCGCCGGAATTACGCATTATTTGTGTTAATCGGCGGATTTTACGGGTCCGTCATTATGGGAACCGTTTTAGGCACGGCGGCGGCAAGCGCCGGCCATTGGCATTGGCTGTTCGGCATTTTTGGCCTGCTGTCTTTTTTCGGCCTCATTTTCAGTTATATGTGGCTGCGGGATGACGCTCATAAAAATGCTGAAAAATCTCCATTTGACGGTATCGGTTTTCTGTTAGCGGGTGTATCAGCCGTGCTGACTGCCTATACATTTATTCATCTGCCGAAATGGGGCTTTTCATCATGGCAGACATTGGGGGGATTTGGAGGAAGCATCGTCATTCTTCTGATCTTGCTGATCATGCAGTACAGAAACGAACATGCGCTGATTTCGATTAAACTTATGCTGATTCCAAAGCCGATTCTGGGTGTTTTCATGATCGCTGCGGGCAGTATTTCCATAGCGGTCAGTCTTTCTGCATTTCACGGGGAGCTTCAGACCGCATATCATATGTCACAAACTCAACTGATATTCCTTTATGCGAGCCTTTTGGGAGGCGTGGCCATCGCCGCTGTCATCAGTGCATTAGCATATGATAAAGTCGGTCCGGGCATGCTCGGCATAACAGGCTCTGTTATACTGGTGTTCGTGAATTTCCAATGGATGACGGCAGATCATCATATACCGCTTATTCTATTTGCGGGGCTTTTCGTGATGCTGGCGGCCGGGACAGGGCTTATTGTGGCAGCCGGACTGATGGGAGCCGCGTTGGGCGGGCCGCTTCCGGAACTGGTGAAACGCATGACGGCAGTTCAGTTTTTGAGGCTTTTCATTTATATGGGCGCACCTGTTTTAATAGGGTATTTTACGAAAAGAGATGCTTCCGGCACGCTTGGGGGCGCGCGCGGCACACAATCGCCGCATGACCTGCTGATGGGGACATACAGCGATTTGTTTCTTATTGCTTTCATCTTAAGCTTGCTTTTAGTGTGTTTATCATTTGTCATGAATGCGACCGGCATGGGACATAAGCTGGCGCATAAACCGCATGCCGTCCGTAAGCAGGCGGCTGAACAGCCTTCGCCGCAGGCTCCTGAACCGATCAGGCATCAGGTCATTCCCGATCATGAATACAGAAGTACGGTCAGACAGTTTCAGCGTCATCATATAAGCAAAAACAGTATGTAACTTTTTCTATCAGCAAACCCTTTTCCCGGTGAAAAGGGTTTGTTTTTTCCCATAATGGCAGAATGGTATATTGCATGTTTCATCCTTTTTTAATATAATTTGTTAGAATATTCATAATTCAATATCGAAATTTTAAGTAAAAAAGGAGGCATTACATGAAACTGTATCTATCTGTGGATATGGAAGGGATTTCCGGACTGCCTGATGAAACATTTGTCAATTCCCGCATGCACAATTATGAGCGCGGCAGGGTTCTGATGACCGAAGAAGCAAACTGGTGCATCGCAGAAGCGTTTAATAACGGATGCACGGAAGTGACCGTGAATGACAGCCACTCAAAGATGAATAATCTGCTCGCGGAAAAACTTCACCCTGAGGCAGAGCTGATTACGGGGGATGTCAAGCCGTTTTCCATGATGCAGGGGCTTGATGAATCGTATTCAGGTGTGATGTTTATCGGCTATCATGCGAGAGCGTCGATGCCGGGCGTCATGTCGCACAGCATGATATTCGGCGTCCGCCACTTTTACATAAATGATAAGCCGGTCGGTGAACTGGGGTTAAATGCCTATCTCGCCGGATTTTACGATGTCCCGGTCATCATGGCTGCAGGAGATGATTGCGCCGCAAAAGAAGCGGAGGAGCTGATCCCGAATGTGACGACTGCCGCCGTCAAACAAACCATTTCAAGAACCGCGGTCAAATGCCTGTCCCCTCAAAAAGCCGGACGGCTCCTGACGGAAAAAACAGCCTATGCGCTCAAAAATAAAGATAAGGTCAAACCGCTGACTCCGCCTGAAAGACCTGTATTAGGCATTGAATTTGCCAACTACGGACAGGCTGAATGGGCCCATTTAATGCCGGGCACAGAAATCATCCCGGGAACGACAATCGTTCAATTTCAGGCAAAAGACATGCCGGAAGCCTATCAGGCCATGCTCGTCATGACAGAACTCGCCATGAGAACAACATTCTGTTAAAGGGGTGAACGGCATTGCTGCGGTATTTTATCAAACGTTTTATCGCCATGATTATGACCGTCCTCGTCATCACCACTCTGACATTTGTCATGATGAAAGTGATACCCGGCTCGCCTTTTAACGAAGAGCGGGGCACAAACGAAGCGGTCCAGCGAAATCTCGAATCCTACTACCATCTGAACGAACCTCTTATCACTCAATACGCCATCTATCTAAAATCCATTCTTACCTTTGATTTCGGTCCTTCAATTAAAAAACCGTCAGACAGTGTAAACGCCATGCTTGAACGCGGGTTTCCGGTCTCATTTGAGCTTGGGATAACGGCGATCATCATCGCGGTTATTTCCGGGCTCGCGCTCGGCATAATGGCCGCTCTCAGGCGCGGCGGATTTCTCGATTACGCGGCCATGAGCCTTGCGGTGCTCGGGATTTCCATTCCGAATTTTATTATGGCTACGCTGCTGATTCAGCAATTTGCGGTTCATCTGAAATGGTTTCCGGCAGCTACCTGGACGAGTCCCGTTCACATGGTCCTGCCGACTGTTGCGCTTGCCGTCGGTCCCATGGCCATTATCGCGAGGCTGACAAGATCAAGCATGGCCGAAGTGCTGACTCAGGATTACATCCGCACGGCAAAAGCAAAGGGGCTTTCTCCCGTCAAAATTGTGATCAAACACGCATTGAAAAATGCTCTTATGCCTGTTGTGACAGTACTCGGGACGCTTGCCGCAAGTATTTTAACAGGCAGTTTCGTCATCGAGAAAATTTTTGCCATACCGGGAATGGGCAAATATTTCGTAGAAAGCATCAATCAGCGTGATTACCCGGTCATCATGGGAACGACCGTATTTTACAGTGTGATTCTGATCGTCCTGCTGTTTCTGGTTGATTTGGCATACGGCCTGTTAGACCCGCGCATAAAACTTCATAAGAAAGGGTGATCCTGATGAATCTCCCGCAAGAAACGGTAAAACACACAGAAGTGCCTGATGACTGGTTTCAGCCGGGCGCGGAAAGAAAGGGTGAAACCGAGTCGGTCAAGCGTCCGAGCCTGTCTTACAGTCAGGATGCGTGGCGGCGGCTTAAAAAGAACAAATTGGCGATGGCCGGGCTTGTGATATTATGCTGCCTGTTTCTATCGGCTGCTTTCGGTCCGCTGATATCACCGCACAGCGTGACAAGGCAGACGCTCGCCGAGCAGAATCTTCCGCCGTCTTTTTCACACTGGTTCGGAACCGATGAACTTGGCCGGGACGTGTTTACAAGAACATGGTACGGAGCGAGGATCTCTTTATTTGTCGGTGTGATGGCGGCGCTGATCGACTTTTTGATCGGCGTCATCTACGGAGGCGTCGCCGGCTACAAAGGGGGCCGGACAGACAGCGCCATGATGAGAATCATCGAGGTTCTCTACGGATTGCCGTATCTGCTCGTTGTCATTTTGTTAATGGTGCTGATGGGGCCGGGGCTCAGTTCCATTATCGTCGCTCTGACCGTGACGGGATGGGTCGGCATGGCGCGGATTGTCAGAGGGCAGGTGCTGAGGATGAAGCATGATGAACACGTATTGGCTTCGAAAACGTTTGGAGCGAAAACATTTCGGATCATTAAGAAAAATCTGCTGCCGAATACGATGGGAGCCATTATTGTCCAAATGACGCTTACGGTGCCGGCGGCGATTTTTGCGGAATCATTTTTAAGTTTTCTCGGACTCGGCATTCAGGCGCCGTTTGCAAGCTGGGGAGTCATGGCAAACGACGGGCTGCCGGCGATTTTATCAGGCCATTGGTGGCGGCTGTTTTTCCCCGCTTTTTTCATTTCCTTGACGATGTACGCGTTTAACGTACTTGGAGACGGCTTGCAGGACGCGTTAGACCCGAAACTGAGGAGGTAGGAAAAATGGCGCAGCAAGTTCTTTCCGTTCAAAATCTGCATGTTACTTTTTCAACATACGGAGGCACTGTAAAAGCCGTCAGAGGCGTCAGCTTCGATTTATATAAAGGTGAAACGTTTGCGATCGTCGGTGAATCGGGCTGCGGAAAAAGCGTGACGTCACAAGCCGTGATGGGTCTTCTTCCGAAACATTCGGCAAAGATTGAATCCGGAAGCATACAATTTAAACAGAAAGACCTTTGCCAAATGTCGGATCGGGAAATGCGGGCAATCCGGGGGCGCGATATTTCTATGATCTTTCAGGACCCGATGACGGCGCTCAATCCGACTTTGACCATAGGGAATCAGCTCTCAGAAGCGCTGTTGGAACACCGCGCCATGACAAGAAAACAAGCTGAATCCGAAGTTCTCGCCATGCTGGATCTGGTCGGTATCCCGGACTCGAAATCCCGCCTGAAGCAGTACCCCCACCAATTAAGCGGGGGCATGCGGCAGCGGATCGTGATCGCGATGGCTCTGATCTGCGAGCCGGAAATTATGATCGCCGATGAACCGACAACGGCTCTTGATGTGACGATTCAAGCACAAATCCTTGAATTATTTAAGAAGATTCAAAGAAAAACAGGCGTGTCTATTATTCTGATCACACACGATCTCGGCGTCGTCGCTCAGACCGCCGACAGAGTCGCCGTCATGTATGCGGGGAAAATCGCCGAAATCGGCACGAGGCATGATATTTTTTACCGTCCGGCTCATCCGTACACAAAGGGGCTGCTTCGTTCAGTGCCGCGGCTGGATATGGAGGATAGTGAGCTGTCGCCGATTGACGGGACGCCGCCTGATTTATTCGATCCGCCGCCGGGCTGCCCGTTTGCCGCCCGCTGCCCGGACAGGATGATCGTCTGTGAAAAGGTATACCCGGCAACAACCGTGAAATCCAAAAGCCATATCGTCAACTGCTGGCTTCAGGATCACCGTGCAGAGCGGCTGAAGCAGCAGCTGACGGCAGCAGAGGAAAAAGGGGGATTGAAATGAAAAAGAGATGGGCGATCGGTGTGATTGCTGTTGTTTCGTTTGCTCTGATGGGCTGTACAGCCAATGAACAGGCGGGGACAGAACCCGGAAAAGCAAAAGAACAGGGGGGTGAAACGGTGCTGCGGCTCAATAACGAAAATGAGCCGACCTCACTTGATCCGCCGATCGGATTTAATAATGTTTCCTGGCAGCCGCTGAATAACATCATGGAAGGATTGACGAGGCTCGGAAAAGATAATAAGCCCGAACCGGCCATGGCGGAAAGCTGGAAGGTGTCCGCTGATAAGCTGACATATACCTTCAATATCCGGGATAACGCCGAATGGACAAATGGCGATCCCGTTACGGCGGAAGACTTCGTGTACGCCTGGAAACGGATGCTCGATCCGAAAACGGGCGCATCTTCCGCTTTTCTCGGCTATATGATCAAAGGCGGGGAAGAATTTAACAGCGGAAAAGGCAAACAAGAAGACGTGAAAGTCACGGCAAAAGATAAAAAAACGCTTGTCGTCACACTGGCGGCACCGCAGGATTATTTTCTGAGCGTCGTGTCCAATCCGGCGTATTTCCCGATTAATGAGAAGGTCGCCAAGGCTGATCCGAAATGGTTCACTGAAGCAAAAACCTTTGTCGGCAACGGGCCGTTCAAACTGACGGAATGGAAGCATGACGACAGCATGACGATGGTCAAAAACGAGACGTATTGGGATAAAAAGACAGTGAAACTGGATAAAGTCACATGGGCGATGGTCAGTGACCGGAATACCGATTATCAGATGTTCCAGTCGGGGGATTTGGATACCGCCTTTGTGCCGGCAGAGCTGAGCGAGCAGCTGATGGGAGGGAAAAATGTCCGCACGTGGGATCAGGCCGGACTCTATTTCTATCGTTTTAACGTAAAAATGGAGCCGTTTCAAAATGAAAAGATCAGAAAAGCGTTCGCGGCAGCGATTGATCAGAAAGAAATCACGGATTATGTGACCAAAAACAGTGAAAAGCCGGCACATGCCTTTGTGTCCCCGGGATTTACTCAGCCTGACGGGAAAGATTTCCGCGAAGCGGGCGGCAGTTTATTAAATCCGGATGAATCAGAAGCCAAAAAACTGCTGGAAAAAGGCATGGCAGAAGAGCATTATGACAAGCTGCCCGCCGTTACATTGACATACAGCACAAAACCGGAGCATAAGAAAATAGCGGAAGCGATTCAGCAGAAGCTCAAAAGTGTGCTCGGTATAGACGTTAAGCTCGCCAATATGGAATGGAACGTCTTTTTAGAAGAGCAGAAAGGACTGAAGTTCCAGTTCTCTCAAAGCTCATTTTTACCGGATTACGCAGATCCGATCAGTTTTCTAGAGGCTTTCCAGACGGATAATTCCATGAACCGCACCGGCTGGGGCAGCGCGGCATACGACGGCTACATCAAGCAGGCAAAACAGGAAGCCGATGCCAAAAAACGTTTTGCGCTCATGCATAAAGCGGAAAAACTGCTCATGAACGAGGCTCCGATCATTCCGATTTACTTTTACAATCAGGTGCATCTGCAGAACAGCGGCGTGAAGGGCATTGTCCGGCACCCCGTCGGTTACATTGATCTGAAGTGGGCGGAAAAGTCCTGATCTTACAGCGGAAACATACGCCGCTCTTTTGCCGATAAAGGAGCGGCGTGTTTCACTTTTCAATCCGGAAAGGAGATTGAAAAAGTCATGAACCATAAACCGAAAGCACTGCAAAAAGGCGACACGGTCGGTGTGATTGCGCCCGCAAGCCCGCCTGAGAGCGGGACGCTGCAAACCGCGCTGCTGTTTTTAGAGAACGAGCTTGGCCTTCAAGTGAAACTCGGCCGGGCGCTGAAGACCCGTCACGGCTATTTGGCGGGAGAGGACCGGGCGCGCCTCGATGATCTCCATGACATGTTTAGTGATCAGAGTGTCAAAGCGGTGATATGCGCGTGCGGAGGATTCGGCACGGGCCGCATTGCCGCCGACATCGATTTCGGCTTAATCCGCCGCAATCCGAAAATTTTCTGGGGATACAGTGATATTACGTTTTTACATACCGCCATTCATCAAAATACGGGGCTCGTCACATTTCACGGCCCGATGCTGAGCACGGATGTCGGGCTTGAAGATGCTGATCCCCTGACAAAAGCGTCGTATCATCAGCTTTTTACAGAAACGGAATTCACCTATACGGAGGACATTTCTCCCTTAGAGGTGCTGACAGGCGGAAGGGCCGAGGGAGAGCTTGCGGGAGGCAACTTGTCGCTCATTACGTCCACACTCGGCACGCCGTTTGAAATTGATACAAAAGACAAATTGCTGTTTATCGAGGATATTGATGAGGAGCCGTATCAAATCGACAGAATGCTGAATCAATTAAAGATGGCCGGAAAACTGTCAGACGCAGCCGGAATCCTGGTCTGTGATTTTCACCAATGCGAACCGAAGCATAAAGAAAAGTCGCTTACTTTAGAGCAAGTGCTGAACGATTACATTGTCAAATCAGGGAAGCCCGCGCTCAAAGGCTTTAAAATCGGCCATTGTTCACCGAGCTTCGCCGTTCCGATCGGAGCCCGCGCGGTTATGGATACGGCGGCCAAAGCGGTAACGATTGAATCGGGGGTTTCCGGAAGGGAGTGATCAGGCGTGAGGATTACAGATATTCAAACGGGACGGATGTCCGTGCCGCTGAAAAAGCCGTTTAAGACCGCTTTACGCACGGTTTACAATGCTGAATCGGTCATTGTGAAGCTCACTTTTGACAACGGTCTGACCGGCTGGGGGGAGGCGCCGCCGACGGTTGTCATTACAGGCGACAGCGCGGACGGTATTGAAAGCGCCGTCCACGATGTGCTGAAGCCCGCTCTCTTGGGGCGGGGCATTTCCGGCATGGAAGCCGTTTTGTTTGATATCAGCCGGCTGTTGGAAAGAAATCAAAGCGCAAAAGCCGCGGTGGATATGGCTGTATATGACGGATGGGCGCAAATGCACGGACAGCCGCTTTACCGGCTTCTCGGCGGCTATCGGAATACACTGGAAACAGATTTTACCGTCAGCGTTAACTCTCCTGAGGAGATGGCGGGGGATGCAGACCGTTATGTGAACAAAGGATTTCATATTTTAAAAATAAAAGTCGGCATAGGTGACATATCAGACGATGTTGCCCGGATTCAGGCGATCAGATCACGTGTCGGCGCAAACGTCAAACTGAGATTGGACGCCAACCAAGGCTGGACGCCGAAAGAAGCCGTGACTGCGATCCGAAAGATGGAAGACGCCGGACTGGGCATTGAGCTGGTCGAGCAGCCTGTTCACAAAGACGATATCGCCGGGCTGAAGCAGGTCACAGATGCCGTAGACACGCCGATTATGGCGGATGAGAGCGTCTTTACCCCCCGTCAGGCCTTTCACGTGCTGCAGACGAGAAGCGCCGATTTAATTAATATTAAGCTGATGAAAGCGGGCGGCATAAAGCAGGCGGAAACAATCAATGCGATGGCGGAAACGTGCGGCGTGGAATGCATGGTCGGCAGCATGATTGAGACCAAACTCGGCATCACCGCCGCGGCCCATTTTGCCGCGGGCAAACGGAATGTGACAAGGTTTGATTTTGATGCGCCGCTTATGCTGAAAGATGATTTGATTCAAGGCGGCATCACATACAGCGGCAGTCAGATTGCGATTCCCGACGAACCGGGTCTCGGCATTACCGGTGTGTCGATACAAGAGGGGGCGAAAAGATGAGAGCAGCCGTTACAGCGGCGGCAGCCAACGTATGGACGCTGCCGTCATCTCCCCGTTCGTATGATGCGCCGATGCTTGAAAACCCGCCGCAGATCAGAAAATGGTTAGCGTCTATGGGATATGAAGAGCGGCTGCAATTATGCACAGACAACCTTGTCCAAACGCAAGCGCTTTTCGGGGAAGAAGTGATCATTCTCAAAGAGGAAGGGGAATGGACTTTTGTCGCCGTTCCCGGCCAGCCTTCAAACAAGGATGTGCGCGGATATCCGGGGTGGATGAAAAAAAGCCAGCTTTCAAAAGACGGCTTTCATACATCTTCCCCCGCCGTATGGATTACCAAACCGACAGCTTTTTTATATCACACAAATGGCGAACCGGACTTGGAAGTAAGTTTCCTAACGCGTCTTCCGGCATCAGGACGTGAGAAAGGCTTTTTCCGGGTGGTGACGCCGCTCGGAGAAAGGTTCGTAAATGAAGCTGACGCAGACGAGTGCCGGCATACGGAAGGACGGGCGGCCGATGTCATCGAAACGGGCATGATGTTTCTCGGGCTTCCGTATTTATGGGGAGGACTGAGCGGTTTCGGGTTTGACTGTTCCGGGTTTATGTATTCGATATTTAAAGCAAACGGCTATACCCTTCCCCGTGATGCAACGGACCAAGCAAAAGCCGGATGCGGCGCGGCGGTAAACGATATCCTGCCGGCTGACCTTTTGTTTTTCGCCTATGAAGAAGGAAAAGGCGCGATCCACCATGTCGGTTTGGCGCTGGGAGACGGCCGAATGCTGCACTCCCCGAAAACGGGAAAAACAATCGAAGTGCTGTCTTTGGAAGGAACCGTCTATGAAAAAGAATTATGCACCGTACGCCGCTGTATAAGCGAAAAGGGGGAATAGAAAATGACGGCATCTCCGCTCCTTGAAGTCAGCGGGCTGAAAATGCATTTTGACGCAGGAAGAAAGAAAGCCGTAAAAGCAGTCGACGGTGTCAGCTTTCACATTAAAAGAGGGGAAACATTCGGACTTGTCGGAGAATCGGGATGCGGTAAATCGACGCTCGGAAGGGTTATTCTCCGTCTGTATGACCCGACGGCCGGTTCGGTATCATATGAAGGGACGGATATACACCGTGCCGCGGCAGAACAGCGGTCGGTCTTCTTCCGCAAGCTGCAGATGATTTTCCAGGATCCTTACGCCTCGTTAAATCCGCGCCTGACCGTAAGGGAAATTATTATGGAGCCGATGGAAATCCACAATCTTTACAATACAAGGAAAGCCCGTCTGATGATGGCGGATGAACTGCTTGAAGCTGTCGGGCTCCATCCGGATTTCGGCAGCCGGTATCCCCACGAATTCAGCGGCGGACAGAGGCAGAGAATCGGGATTGCCAGAGCGCTCTCTCTGCATCCCGAATTTATCGTGGCGGATGAGCCGATTTCCGCGCTGGATGTGTCGGTACAGGCTCAGGTCGTCAACCTTTTAAAAAGGCTTCAGAAAGAGAAAGGGCTGACATTTTTATTTATCGCCCACGATTTATCAATGGTCAAGCATATCAGCGACCGGATCGGCGTGATGTATTTGGGCCGCATGATGGAAATTACAGAAAGCGCTGCGCTTTACCGGGAACCGCTTCACCCTTATACGAAGGCGCTTTTATCCTCAATCCCGATTCCTGATCCGCTTCTTGAGGACAAGCGTGAACGGATTATTCTGAAAGGGGAGCTGCCGAGCCCCCTTAACCCGCCGAGCGGCTGTGTATTCAGGACGCGGTGTCCTGAAGCGATGGAGCTCTGCGGTAAGATAACGCCAGAGCTTGAAGAAGTGAAGGCGGGGCGTTTTGTCGCCTGCCATTTATACAAAAAAGAAAGCTGACAATATAAAGTCAGCTTTCTTTTTTGATTAAACCTGATGCAGAAATGACACGCAGACCGGATACGGAACCGGAATGTCAGATTGAAGCAGAGTCAATTTGCCCGTTTCCGGATCACGTTCAAACAAAACCAGATTTCCCGTTTCTTCGTTTGACGCGACAAGGAATGTCTCGGAAGGGTCAAACGCGAAATCACGCGGCCAGTTTCCTTCTGTCGGCACCCATTCAATAAGAGACAATTCGCCGGAATATTGGTTGATCTTAAAGATGGCGATGCTGTCATGTCCGCGGTTGGCGGCATAAAGAAATCTGCCGTCTTTAGATATGCGGATCGCGCTGCCTTGCGATTTGTCCGTAAAGCCTTCAGGCAAAGCGGAAATGACCTGCAGCTCTCTGAATTCACCTAAGGTCGGGTTGTATTCAAGCGCGATGACTTCATTACTGATTTCCGTCATGACATAGGCGTATTTTTCCGCCGGATGGAAAACGATGTGGCGCGGCCCTGAACCCGGTGCGAAAGAGTGAGTTTTCACCTCTGTGAGCGAACCGTTTTTCATTTGGTAAGTATAAAGCGTATCCGTCCCTAAATCGACGGCTGCAATGTAGTTATGCTCAGGTGTATAGCCTGCGAAATGGGTATGCGGTTTCTCTTGTCTTTCATGAGGACCTGTTCCCGTATGAGCGGCTTCGGCAGCCGGCTCCCGCAGACTTCCGTCTTCATTGACGGGAAAGGCGTGCACTTTTCCGCTGTGGTAATTAGCGGTTAACACATATTCATGTTTATCATCAATGCTGACGTGGCATGGAGACGGGCCTTCAATCAGCTGGTGGTTCACAAAAGTTAATTCCCCGCTGTTCTGATGAATCTGATAGGCTGCGACGCCGCCTTTTCCGTCTGCCTTTTCAATGGAATACAGCATGCTGTTATCAGAATTCGGAGTGACGTATGTCGGGTTGCCGAGCTTTGCTGCCAGCTTCGGACGGCTGAGCCGTTTCGCTTCTGTATCAAGTTCAAAACAATAAATGCCTTCGCTTCCGCCTTTTGTATATGTTCCCGCGTATCCTATGTACTTAGCCATTCGGTTTCCCCCTTTAGAGTCTTGTCTTCTCTATATTAACGTATCTTGAAGGAAACTGCCTTGTAAATGTTTAAGATGTTCTGACAAGCGGCAAGGTGCAGCAGCGGAAGGAACCGCCTGATTTAATAATTTCGGAAAACTCGGTTTCAATGACTGTATAACCTCTTTTTCTGAGCTCGCGGTTCGTATGACGGTGCTGCGGCAGGCTGATAATTGTCTGAGTGCCGATTGACAAGATATTCGGACCGAGCGTGAATTGCTCTTCTTCAGGCACTTCTATCATCTCAAAACGTTCGGCGAGAAGATCAATTTCTTTCTGCCGCAAGCCATTTTTGCAGTATAGCGCCTCCGTTTCCGAGATCATATTAAATACACAGTCCAAATGTAAGAAATCCTCCTTGAGAGGGATCGGCACAACCGTCATCTCCGGCAGCGCCTCCTGCAGCTCCCGGACAGCCGCTTTATCCGTGCGCTCGCTCAGCCCGGCGTAAACGGTGCCGTCTGCGATCAAGATGTCGCCGCCTTCAATGTTCGCTTTTTTCAGTCGCGTATAGGGGATTTTCTTATTGTCAAGCAGGTTTTGAAACACTTTTTCTTCTCCCTGCCGGACTGAAGCCGCCATGTTTGAAATAAACGCCGTCTCCCCTAAGACAAATCCGATATCCCGGGTGAATACCTGCTCAGGCAATGCGGGATCGGCAGGCAGCAGGACGACTTCAATCTGATGAGATCTTAAAATGTCAATAAACTCACTATGCTGTTTGAGGGCAACGGGTATGTTAATATTTTCTTGTTTGAAATGTTTCTGCGTTCCGTTAATAATATCCTTGATGGCCATGTGTTCCGGCCGGCATAAGATGACTGTCTGCAAAGCATCAAACTCACTGCGGCAAGCCGGTTTCCGCGTGGATTTGGGAATGGATACGTCCATGTGATATCCTCCTATCGGTATTCAATGTGCGTTTATTATTCCCGGATGTGATGAATAATGAAACATTTATGAGAGAATATCTAACCAACTTAATATTTAAAATTTTAGACAAAACGATCAAAGTATTGTTTAATAGGGTACAGATGAATGAGTCAAAACGACCAGACACCAAAGGGGAGTTTAAATAATATGAAGTTGCCAGAATCAAGATTTTGCAAAGAAACAAGGGTTGTTAAAACAAGCAGGGTTTTTCCGCTTGATACGAATAATCACAATACGCTGTTTGGCGGAAAGCTGATGAGCTACATTGATGATATCGCTTCAATTTCCGCGGCCCGCCACTGCCGGTGTGAAACAGTCACGGCCTCAATGGATTCTGTGGATTTTTTGCGCCCCATCGGCCAACAGGATTCCGTATGCCTTGAATCTTACGTCACATGGGTCGGCACATCGTCTATGGAGGTGTTTGTTAAAGTCATTAAAGAACATCTGATGACGGGCGAACGCGAGCTTGCGGCAACGTCGTTTCTGACCTTTGTCGCGCTTGATTCAAACGGGAAATCGGTACCCGTTCCGCGGATCGTGCCGGAAACCGAGGAAGAAATCATGCTTCACAATACGGCCGTTCAGCGCGCCGGAGAACGAAAAAACCGCTTAAAACACAGCAAGGCCCTGGCCGAGGCGCTCGGAACAGATAAACCTTGGTAATCGTCAAACCGCTTTTTTAAAAAGCGGTTTTTTTATGCTGAGAAAGGACTTTTCCTGCCGGATCCATAATCTATTACAGGGAAAGGAGACGTGGCGTGCATGATGAAACATAAGTCTTCCGGCACCATCCTGACAACCGGGCGTATCCGTCTGCGGACTATGCGGGATGACGATGAAGAAAATTTGTACGGGCTGTTTACCGACAGAGAGGTCATGAAATATTATCCTTCTCTTAAAAGCAGACGGGAAACGAAGGAATGGATTGCCTGGAACAAACGATTGGCCGCAGGATACGGCGTCAGTCTTTGGATCGCAGAGGATAAAGAGACGGGCGCATTTCTCGGTCAATGCGGAATCGTTCCGCAGACGGTAAACGGAAACACTTTGATGGAAATCGGCTATATGTTTGCCAGCCGCCGCTGGGGCTGCGGCTATGCGACAGAGGCGGCGAACGCCTGTCTGGACTACGGTTTTCATACGCAGCAATATGGACGCATAGCGGCGCTGATTGATCCGGAAAACGCTGCCTCCGTCCGTGTCGCGGAAAAAATCGGTATGGTGCCCGGTGAGACCGTTACCAAATGGGAGAGGCAGCTGACGGTTTTTGACATCACATCTGACGTTGAACGTTTCGGCGAAATGTAGTATGATACGAACAGACATGTTTTCTAGGGTTCCGCATGTTCATACATGGCCTGGTCCGAGAGAAAACACATATGCGGACATATCCCGCATATGCACACGGAGGGAAAAAAGCCCGGGAGAGTCAATCTCATGTGAGACGACTATCCGGGCTTTTTTGTATTGTCCGGATACAGAAAGGGTGAAGAACATGAAATGGGGTTTAGTGGTCATAGCGGCCGTATTTGAAGTGGTATGGGTCACCGGCCTGAAACATGCTGATTCGGCACTGGCGTGGAGCGGCACGATTACGGGAATCATCATCAGTTTTTATCTATTAATCAAGGCGACAGACAGCCTGCCCGTAGGAACGGTATATGCGGTCTTTACCGGACTCGGGACAGCGGGCACCGTGCTCAGTGAAATCCTGCTTTTCAAAGAGCAGGCCGATCCGGTGAAAATCGTGCTGATCGGCGTTTTGCTGATCGGTGTCATCGGATTAAAGCTGGTCACACAGGATAAGCCTGAGACGAAGGAGGAGAAGGCGTAATGCATTGGATCAGCCTGATAGCCGCGGGTCTTTGTGAAATGCTCGGGGTCATTTTAATGAATCAATTTCAAAAAGAAAAGAAAGTCAAATGGATTCTTTTCATTATCGCCGGATTTGCGGCTTCTTTTTCCCTGCTTTCTTATGCGATGGAGACGATCGCGATGGGCACGGCCTATGCGATCTGGACCGGTATCGGCACGGCGGGCGGCGCATTAGCCGGCATTCTTTTCTACGGCGAGCAGAAGGATGCGAAGCGCATCTTTTTCATTGCGCTTATTTTATGCGCTGCCGTAGGGCTGAAAATTCTTTCGTAAATTGATTTTTATCAAATCTTCAGTATAATCTATTAGTAAGTTACGAATTATGAAGATACGAGGGATTAAAACAGATGAATTCATATATGACACAGCGGCTGAAAGAATACCGCCGCGGGAATGAGGAAAAAGGGCGCCTGCTTGTCAGCTGCCCCGACCAGCCGGGAATTGTATCGGCCGTGTCGGCGTTTTTGTTTGAACATGGCGCAAACATTATTGAATCAAATCAATACACGACTGACCCTGAAGGCGGACGGTTTTTTCTTAGGATCGAATTCGACTGCAAGGGCATTCGTGAGAAAAAAGAGGACTTACAGCAGGCGTTCGCCTCAATCGCCCAGACATTCGGCATGACATGGAGCCTGTCTCTGGCAAGTGAGCTGAAGCGGGTGGCGATCTTTGTATCGAAGGAGCTGCACTGCCTTCATGAACTGATTTGGGAATGGCAAAGCGGCAATATGATGGCCGAAATTGCGGTCGTCATCAGCAACCACGAAGAGGCCAAAGAAGTGGTCGAACCGCTGAATATTCCGTTCCATTACATGAAAGCTAACAAAGACATCCGCGCCGAAGTGGAGCGGCGCCAGCTTGAGCTGCTGGAGCGGTATAAGATTGATGTGATCGTTCTTGCCCGCTACATGCAGATTTTGACGTCTGATTTTGTATCTGCCCATCCGAATCGGATTATTAACATCCACCATTCATTTCTGCCGGCCTTTATCGGCGCTAACCCGTATAAACGGGCTTATGAGCGCGGAGTGAAATTAATCGGCGCGACCTCTCACTATGTGACGGACGATCTTGATGAAGGGCCTATTATTGAACAGGATATTGAACGCGTCGATCACAGAGATCACGCAGAGGATCTGAAGAATATCGGCAGAACGATTGAGCGGAGCGTGTTGGCAAGAGCCGTAAAATGGCATCTGGAAGACCGCGTCATCGTTCACGGAAACAAAACGATCGTATTTAATTAATGGCGGTCCGCCGGGGAGGCGGACTGTTTTTTATGGATGAAAATGTCTTGACAAGAACCTGTTTTCTTTGCATAATATAAAAAAATCATTGAGCGTTGAAGAGGATCAGTACGCAGAACTTTCTGTGACAGAGAGCAAAATGGCCCGCTGAAACATTTTGCCGCATGAAACCTGCCGAACCTGCCTTGGAGTCCTGAGGGGAAAACTCAGGCGCGATAACCTGGCGTTACAGGAAAGCGGGACGCGTGAAAAACGCGTTCAAACAAGGTGGTACCACGGAAAGCCCATTTCGTCCTTATTTTTCAGGACGGAATGGGCTTTTTTTATTGAAGAGAGCCGGTTTGGATTGATTGCCACGGAGGAGAAACGATGAAAAAACAAAGAATTGTTGTGAAAATCGGGAGCAGCTCGCTCATCAACAGTAACGGAAGTATTGATGAAGCAAAAATCAAGGAACATACGGAAGCCATTTCTTTATTAAAAGAAAACGGGCATGAAGTGATCCTCATTACCTCAGGCGCGGTGGCAGCGGGTTTTTCCGCTCTCGGCTATCCGTCGCGACCCGTTACGATAAAAGGAAAGCAGGCAGCTGCCGCAGTCGGCCAGACACTTTTAATGCAGCAATATATGGACCATTTAAAAAGATACGGTCTGACGCCGGCACAAATTTTATTAACAAGAAATGATTTCTCAAAAAGAGAGCGGTACAGAAATGCCTATGCCACTGTAATGGAACTGTTGGAGCGGGGCGTCGTGCCGATTATTAATGAAAATGATTCCACATCAGTCGAAGAGCTGACGTTCGGTGATAACGACATGCTGTCGGCGCTTGTAAGCGGTTTGATTCATGCAGACCAATTAATGATTCTCACAGACATTAACGGGCTGTACGATGCCAATCCGAATGAAAACCCGGACGCAAAGCGGTTCGACTATCTGAATGACATCACACCTGAATTGCTCGGATATGCCGGATCAGCAGGCTCAAAGGTCGGCACCGGAGGCATGAAGTCAAAACTTCTCGCCGCCCAGACCGCATTGTCGCTCGGGGTGAAGGTATTTATCGGAACCGGCTCCGGACGGGAAAAACTGATGGGAATTTTAGACGGAAAAGGCGACGGCACTTATATCGGCGATAAAGACCTGTCCTCAGTAAATAATACACGGCAATGGATCATGTTTCATTCTCCGATATCAGGGGAAATCATCATTGATGGGGGAGCGGAGCAGGCGATGATTCATAACGGGTCAAGTCTCCTCCCGGCCGGCGTCGCCGATGTCTGCGGCAGTTTTCCGAAAGGGGCCGTAGTGGAAGTCAAAGGGCCCGGCGGCATTATCGGCAAAGGGCAGACGCAGTACTCATCCGATGAAATTTTAGAAGCCAAAGGGAAGCGGAGCGACCAGCTTTCAGGAACGAAGCAGGTGGAAGTGATTCACAGAGATGATTGGGTGAATTTATTAGACGAGGGGGAACACAAATGAGTGAAGTATTGCAAAAAGCAGCCTTGGCAAAAGAAGCGGCTGCCGAAATGGTCATGAAAACGACGGCTGAAAAAAACGAAGCGCTCCAATGTATCGCAGACGGACTCAGAAACGAACGCCGGCTGATTTTAACAGAGAATCAGAAAGATATTGAAGCGGGACGGAACAGAGGACTGACACCTGACATTATTGACAGGCTGACTCTTGATGAAAAACGCCTGCTCGATATCGCGGACGCCGTGGAACTATTAATCGGTCTTGAAGATCCCGTCGGTGAATCGCTGGAGACCATTCAAAAAGAGAATGGATTATCCATTGAAAAAATCCGCGTGCCCCTTGGAGTAGTGGGCATGATCTATGAGGCCAGACCGAACGTTACCGTAGACGCGGCCACACTCTGTCTGAAAACCGGAAACGCGGTTGTGCTCAGAGGAAGTTCTTCCGCCATCCACAGCAACATAGCGCTTGTCAGTGTGATGAAACGCGCACTGGGGCTGTCAAAGCTTCCGATTGATGCCGTTCAGCTCATAGAAGATACAAGCAAAGAAACCGCCAAACAGCTCTTTACATTAAATGACGGGCTGGATGTATTGATCCCGCGCGGCGGTAAAAAATTAATTGATCTAGTGGTCAGGGAATCAACCGTACCCGTTTTAGAAACCGGAGCGGGCAATTGCCACGTGTACATAGATGAGTCAGCAGATCCTCAAATGGCAAGCGAGGTCGTCATCAATGCCAAAACACAGCGTCCTTCGGTCTGCAACGCGATTGAATCTCTTTTGATTCATGAAAAATGGGCCGAAGAACACGGACGAAAGCTGCTGAATCAGCTGACAGAAAAAGGGGTGGAGCTCCGAGGAGACCAGGTAATTTGCGGACTGGAGCCTCAAGCGAAACAAGCAGAAGAAGCCGATTGGGGAGCGGAGTACCTGGCGCCGATTCTCAGTGTGAAAACGGTGCAGGACGTACAGGAGGCGGTCCGCCACATTCAGCAGTACGGCACAAACCATTCAGAAGCCATTCTGACGGAGAACGCCGAGCATGCGGCTTACTTCCAGACCGCCGTTGACGCCGCCGCCGTGTATCATAATGCTTCAACCCGGTTTACGGACGGTTTTGAATTCGGATACGGAGCCGAAATCGGCATCAGCACGCAAAAGCTTCACGCGAGAGGGCCGATGGGGCTTCCGGCGTTAACATCTACAAAAATCATCATCAAAGGAAACGGACAAATCCGTGTATAATCTTTTAAGCTTATCCTTCAAAAAGGGTAGGCTTTTTTTATGCGGAAAGATTGACGCCCTCTATTGAATTGTGTAAAATTAAATTGTACACAATATAATAGAGGTGAATTCACATGACAAAACCATTATTTACTGCAACCGTATCAGCCGCCGGCGGACGTGAAGGGAAAGTCACGTCTTCTGACGGAGTGCTGAATCTTGATGTTGCCATGCCGGGAACGCCAAGAGCAAAACGGCTCGAACATGCCACAAACCCTGAACAGCTGTTTGCCGCAGGATATTCAGCATGCTTTGACAGCGCTCTTCAGCTCGTAGCGAGAAAAGAGCGTCTGAGTATTGAAACAGAGGTCACTGCGCATGTCAGTCTGCTGAAAGATGAAGCAGACCAAGGATATAAACTAGGCGTTACGCTTGAGGTCAAAGCATCCGGCATTGATAAACAGGAGCTTGAAGCCCTTATCCAAAAAGCGCACGGTGTCTGCCCGTATTCAAAAGCGACAGCGGGAAATATTGAAGTGAAGCTTCTGGCAGCAGAATAAAAATAAGGATGCCCATTCGGGGCATCCTTATTTTTTGCCGTGCAGCGTATTCAAAACCTCATAAAGCGACTGTTTTAACTGCTTTAATTCCTCTTTTGACCGTCCCGTCTGTTCCAGCATGGCAATGGGGATATCCGCCGCTGTCTTCTGCAAGGCCCGTCCTTCATCTGTGAGCCTGATCGTCACGGATCGCTCGTCTTCAGCCGACCGCTTTCTCATGATGATTCCGTGCTGCTCCATCCGTTTCAGCATCGGTGTCAGCGTTCCGGAATCCAGGTACAAAAGCTCACCCATCCGTTTCACATTCAGTTCTTCGTGCTCCCATAATAAAAGCAGCGCCAAATACTGGGGATAAGTTACGTTGAGCTTATCAAGCAGCGGTTTGTACCGT
This sequence comes from Bacillus sp. B1(2022), assembly GCF_040259625.1. NCBI lineage: Bacteria > Bacillati > Bacillota > Bacilli > Caryophanales > Bacillaceae > Bacillus > Bacillus sp. B1(2022). The sequence goes on along the minus strand of NZ_JANIFO010000014.1, from coordinate 29,324 downwards.
TTCGTCATTTCCCTTGAGCTTGCGTACAGCAAAAAACAAAGCTGATTCTCCAGTTTCATATGTTCAAAATCTTTTTCTGCCATTACTTCTTTCACCAACTCTTTGTTTGTTAACGTTACCCCTATTGTAGCCGAAAAACAGTCCATTTCCTATTCCTCATGTTTAAAAATATGAGCAGGGGCAATATATACAGTAAGTACAATGAGGAGGCTGATAATAATGGCATTATTTACTTCAAAAGCGACCGCAGTCGGCGGACGAGCAGGACATATTAAATCCGAAGACGGGGTGCTGGATTTTGACATCATCATGCCGAATGCAAAAAAAGACGGAGAAACCGGCACAAACCCTGAACAGCTCTTTGCGGCAGGATATGCTGCCTGCTTCGGGGGAGCGCTTGAGCTCGCCGCCCAAAAACAAAAAATCGACATGACCTCTGAAATTGAAGGACAGGTCAGCCTTTTAAAAGATGAGAGTGACGGAGGTTACAAAATCGGCGTAACGCTCGTCATTGATACAAAAGATCTTGACAAAGAAACGGCGGAGAAGCTTGTGCATGCCGCTCACGAGTTCTGTCCGTATTCAAAAGCAACAAGAGGAAATGTAGACGTCAAACTTGAATTAAAATAAATAACCGAACGAATATCCCGGATTTTATATCCGGGATATTTTATTAACGAAAACATCAGTAATGATCTCTTCTCTCCCGGAATAAGAATACGATATAGCACTTTTGCATAATAACACCAAGAGAAAAGAGGGAGAAATCGATGTCTCTTCCAAACATACCGAACATCACCCCCGACATTACACTCTCCAGATGTGAGACCCTGAACCTCCTTCTTTCATCCGTGGCTATGGAAGAAATCGGACTATCCCATATTCTGCAGGCGGAAGCGGAAAGGATTCAAATGTTTCTCGGCGCTTCCGGCGATCCCTCCTTGGAGGAATTGTCATCAATCAATAGAAGCACTGAACGGCTCCTGCGCACCGTCATGAAATCACAACTCCTTTTGCAGACGAAGCTTGAGGACATTATCTTCTTACAGGATTCTGAAGCCTGTATGGACCAGGACGACCCAAGCAATCCGAGTAATCCGGGCGATCCTGATGACCCGTGGAATACGGATGATCCAAGTAATCCGAGTGATCCGGGCGATCCTGATGACCCGTGGAATCCGGACGACCCGAGCAATCCGAGTGATCCGGGCGATCCTGATGACCCGTGGAATCCAGACGATCCCAGTGATCCGGAAGATCCGTGTGACGGCCTGTTTTACGGCCGCATTGGCTGCTGTGAGTGCGGGGATTGTGAGGACTGCGGTTGGAAGAAAAAAGGCGGGGAGCGTTCATAAAAAAAGAGACGGGTGAAGCATATGCCGTATCCAAGCATCTCAAAAGCGAAACAGGCATCTTTTGAAGCCATGCATTGTCTCACGATTGCGCTGTTACATATATTATCTGTGACCGTGGATAAAAGAAGGGGTTCAAATTACAAAGAAGAAATCAGGCTGTTCTCCGCATTGTGCCGCTGGCAGATGGAAACAGGCGGCCGTCTGTTTTTAATGATCAGCTTGGAAGAAGAGCAGAAGCAGATGTATGAGCGGCACTTTCTTGAAATGAAGACAGTTACGGAACGAACGAAAAAATTCATTTCTGAAAGCCCGCGCGAATTCCGGGCGCATCCGATTACGAAGCGGGCTGTCAGGCAGCTTCAGGAATGGAATACGGAAACTGCCGAACCTGCCGTCAGATGGGTGCGTCCTGTCATCATCACGATGAACGGCACTCCTGAACGGCCTTGGTTCAATCAACAACTCCAAAATCGGGAAAGGTGAGAAAATGAGCGGAAATGCTGAATGTAAACTGACTCTTTGCATGATTGTGAAAAACGAGGAGAGATACATCTCCCGTTGTTTATCAAGTGTACAAGACATCGCTGATGAGATCGTCATCGCAGACACCGGATCACAAGATAATACAAAAGATATATGCAAAAGCTTTCAGGCAAGAGTGTTTGATTTCGAATGGGAGAATGATTTCGCAAAGGCCAGAAATTACGCCCTGCAGCATGCCGAAGGAGATTGGATTTTAGTGCTTGACGCGGATGAAGAGCTCGATCAGGAGACGGGCCGTTTTTTAACTTCGCTGCTTCATGACGGATTACCGAGCCGGGGTCTTATGAAAATCATCAATTATACGGGGAAGCAGCTCGATGAAAACGAAGCGTTTGAAAGCATGCAGCCGAGACTGTTCCGCAATCATAAAGGCCTTCTGTATCAAGGCAGAATTCACGAGAATATCTCGGCTTCCAATGAGGAAGAAAACAATGCTTTTTTCACGCTCCCATGTGTGATTCATCACTACGGCTACTTGGAGCAGGAAGAAAAGATCAAGCAAAAACATAAACGGAATATCAGCATTTTAAATGAAGAGCTTTCAGAGGAAAATCCTGATCCGTGGCTTGTCTATCATTTGGCAAGTGAATGCTACAGAATCAAAGACTATGAAAAAGCATTACATCTTGTCAACGGCTCAATTTTTCAATTTTTAAGCGAAAAACGAATGCCTCCGTCTCTCCTGTATTATTTGAAATATACAATATTGCTTGAGCTCAAACGGTATGAAGAAGCCGAACAAGGGATTGAAAAAGTGCTCAAGCTATATCCTGATTACAGCAATCTTCATTATTATAAAGGCCTTGTATTATATCATTTGGAAAAGTACAGAGCGGCAATCAAAGCATTTGAAAACGGAACGCAGGTTGAAGGAGAAAACGCTGATCACTTCATTTTAAAAGGTGCCGCCGATTTCAGAGCCTTTTATTATATGGCGAAATGCCATGCTGCATTAAACCATGATATGACAGCCATCGCTTACGCCAAAAAATCCGTGAAGTTCAATCCTCAATTTAAACCCGCGAAAGAACTTCTGTCTCAATTAAAAAAGGATCAGCGGACAAACGCCTGATCCTTTTTTTGCATGTTCCATTAAGATAATCGAATAATGTTTAAAGCTGCACCGACGCTTCCTCCAAGCAATGTGGCCGCACCCAATAATCCGAACAGCTGAAGCTGGATGGTGCTGCCTGCTGGCAAAGTCACAATAAAGGAGTTATTAAAGTTTGCCAAAGACGCGACCGGGGCGATAATCGAACTTGCAGGAGGAGTGCCGTTGATTAAAATACGCGAACTTACAAGCAAGCCGGCCGTTAAATTAATATGGTAGGAAATATAGTACCGTCCCGCCGGAGCAACGGTAAATATGGTATTTGCGGCATTAGCCGTAATATCTGCCGAAAGGTTTTGTTCATTCGGTAAGGAAATGGTCGTGCCGCCGACAATAACTGCGACAACACCGCCGCCCGTATTGCTCGCATAGCCGGAAGTTGCTGTCAGACTTGTTCCGGTGCTTCCGGTCGGTCCGGTGCCGCCAGTAGCGCCAGTGATTCCCGCCGCAGCTAAAAGTGTATAGTCAGCTGAGGCTCCGGGGGTTCCCGCCGGGCTGTTTACGTTCACGACATAGGAGCTGCCGTTATACAATACAACCTGTCCGGGTGTATAAGTGGGAGCAATCAGCGGATTAAAAGCAACAATCCCTTGAAGACCCGCACCGGTGACCCCCGTAGGTCCGATCGCTCCGGTTGGCCCCGTCGCTCCGGCCGGTCCGACTGCTCCCGTAGGTCCCGTCGGCCCCGTAGCACCAGTCGGTCCCGCCAGTGTAGGGATATTTGAGATACTGTCCAATTTTGAACCGAGAAGAAGCTCCTGTTTCATTAAGCTGTCAAGCGTATCACGGACGCTCTCATTCAGGTTAAGAATATCCGCAAGACTTGACGGGGGCCCTGTTAATCCGGGAATCGTTCCGAGCGCGTATTGGATTTTTTCCCCTTCCGCATTCAGAATATGTGCCATTCCCAGCTCTTCCATAGCAATTGACGAAAGAAGAAGGTTAATGGTATCGTCTCTGGAAAGTGTAACGACAGGGGTGATATTGGGCAAATTAGGCTGTGACACAATGTCCCTCCTTATGAGTTGGCTGAAAATCATTTTATTACGAACAAAGTTCCCCGAAATGAGCGTAAGCAGTACTGTATCAGTATATTCACTGATTCTGTCCAAGTTTCTGAATGGATTCCCTTTATAAACCAATTGAGCGGGTTATACCACTGTTTTTGATTTCATCATATATGAAGGAAATACTTTAAATATAGAGAAAATACATCGCACAGCATTCGCAAATCGGTCAAAATGACAGCGGGACATGTGATCGTCTATAAAGCGATGGCTATATATCTTGTGCGTTTCCTGCAAAAACTCTCTTTTTCATTTCAAGTTTTCTGTATAAAAGGGCGAGTAGCATGGATGGGATCGTACAAACAATCATTCCGATAAAGGCATACCGGGGTTCAATTTCATATAAAAAACCTCCGAAAATAGTAAATACCGCAGTGCTCCAGCTGAGAGCAAGCGCTGAATATATGCCTTGGGCTTTCGGGATTTGCGCGGGTGAAATATTTTTAATTAAGTATTTCATAAATGCATAGTGTCCCATCGCGAATGAACAGGCATGCAGCGTCTGCGCAATACAGAAAATGATGACATGAGGAAAGGCAAATACGAGTATCCAGCGTACGGTAGCACCAAGCGCCGCCAAGGCGAGCAAAGAGCCTGCTGTAAATTGATGAAAGTATCGGTCAGCGATTGCAAAGAAGATAATCTCCGCGATAACGGCGATGTTGATAATGATTCCGATGGCATATGCGGGGGCATCGATTTCCTGCAAAAAGAGATAACCGTAATTGTAGTAAGATGCATGTGCCGCCTGCAGTAAGATAACGATTGCGAGCACCAGACCGAAATATTTGATGCGGAATAAGGCAAACATGCCCTCTTTTCTTGCGCGGTCTGTTTCCGGCCGTTTTGAAAGAACAGCAGGCGCATGCATAAAGCTGAGGCATGCGAATATCAGGGTGCCCAAAAGCAGTGCCCATAAAATCGCTTGATCTCCGAATATACCTGTAAAGACGGACAAGATGACGCCGGCTGAAACAAAACCCGCGGACCCCCACTGTCGGCTTGTCCCATAGGCCTTTAATTCGTTATGCTGTACAAGGACGCCGCAAGCGCTGTCTAAAGCAGGCATTAAAGCAGGGTAAAACACATGCAGCACTAATGTGACAAGAAGCAGGCTCTGAAAAGAATCAGCGGGAATATAACATAAAAGTGCGAGAAGCGTCCCGATTCTGGCGCCGTTTAATAAGGCTTTGCTGCTGAATTTTCCTGATAAATAAGGGAAGAATAATAATGTGGAAATCCCTCTTGCCGCCAAGCCCAGGCTCATAATGAAACTGGCTTCGGATACGGAAACCCCTTTTATATGCACCATCCATCCCGTCCAATAGGGCAGAAAAACACCCCATGTCATAAAAAAACTAAAAAAATGCAGACTCATCCAGCGATATGCTTTCATTCCCGTTCCTCCTTTAATTGGCATGTTATCATGTAAAGACATAAAGACAATATGAGATATCTCATATTTTTGGGGTGGACGATGGAAGTTTATAAAGGCGAGAAAAAGCGGCATCAGTTAGAAAAACACTCAATCGCGCATTTATTCTCTTTCCCCGCTGAAGAGTTTATGGAAGTGCGCGAATATGAGCGGGACGAATGGATTATTCAAGAGGGCAGGAGGCCTGACTTCCTGTTTTACGTGATTGAAGGAAAAGCGAAAATATATGTAACCCACCAAAACGGGAAAGTTTCTTTAATTAATTTTATCAACAAAGATGATTACATCGGAGAGATGGAACTATTACATGAAGTGTATTACACAAAAGGAATTCAAGCCTCAGCGAAGACTGTTTGTTTTGCTCTGCCTATTTACCGCTGCCGCGCGCAATTGCTGCAGGATGCGAAATTCCTGCGTGAATTGGCTAAGTTTTTAAGTGCTAAGGCAACGCTTATGGCTTCGAAATATTCACAAAGTCTGGCGTTCCCGCTTGAAAACCGGCTGGCTGATTTTATTTTGCAGACAGCTTATGAAGGGGTTTATAAAGAGAAGCACGTAACGGTCTGTGATTATTTGGGTGTATCTTACCGTCATCTCTTGCATGTGCTGACGCAATTCTGCCAAAAAGGGTATTTGCAAAAAGAAGGGCGGGGCTATCAAATTAAGCAGCATGATTCACTAAGTGAACTTGCGAAGGCGCTGAAGAATAAGTAGCACGCCCAGAAAAAACAGCCACCCGCGATTTGCGGATGGCTGTTTTTTTATACAAGCTGAGCTTGTTTTTTTCGTGCCTGTTTCGCGGCGTCGACCATATTTTTTAATGCCGCAACGGTTTCTTCCTGCTGTCTTGTTTTCAGTCCGCAGTCCGGGTTTACCCAGAAGCGGTCAGTCGGACACACTTCAAGCGCGTCATCAATAATTTGATAGATTTCTTCAGTTCCCGGCACACGCGGGCTGTGAATGTCGTATACACCGAGTCCGAGGCCTTTCACGTAAGGATGTTCTTTCAAATATTCTAAAAATCCTCCGTGGCTTCTGCTGTGTTCGATTGTAATGACATCCGCGTCAAGATCATTGATCGTATCTACGATATCTTCAAAGTTGCTGTAACACATATGCGTATGAATCTGCGTCTCATTTTGCACAGAAGACGTCGTTAACCGGAATGCTTCTGCGGCCCAAGTTAAATATTCATCCCAATCCTGCGTTTTTAACGGCAGTCCTTCGCGGAGCGCGGGTTCATCCACTTGGATAATCTGAATACCGGCATCTTCAAGCGCTTTTACTTCTTTTCTGAGGGCAAGCCCGATCTGGAAGGCGATTTCTTTTCTTGAAATATCCACACGCGGGAATGACCAGTTTAAGATGGTGACAGGTCCCGTCAGCATGCCTTTCATGTGTTTTTCCGTCAGCGATTGGGCGTAGACCGTATCTTTTACCGTCATCGGTTCGATAAATTCGACATCTCCGAAAATGACAGGCGGACGTACGCAGCGTGAACCGTAAGACTGCACCCATGCATATTTCGTAAAGGCGAATCCGGCCAGTTTTTCACCGAAGTATTCGACCATGTCCGTCCGCTCGAATTCTCCGTGAACGAGCACGTCTAAGCCGATTTCTTCCTGAATGTCAACCCAGCGCTTCGTTTCCGCATTAATAAAGGCTTGGTACTGTTCATCCGTCCAATCTTTTTTCCGCCATTTTTGCCGTGCGCTCCGCACCTCTGCAGATTGAGGGAAGCTTCCGATTGTCGTCGTCGGCAGAAGGGGAAGACCGAGTGATTCATTCTGCAGCGCCAATCGTTCTTCAAAGCTTGCCTGACGGGAGAAATCTTTTTCCGTCAGCTGATTCAGCTCTTCTTTTTGAGCTGAGTTCGCTCCTGTTGCGAATGCTTTTAAAGCCTTAAGTGCCGCTTTTGATTCTTCGATCTGCTCACTGACGGCCGCTTTGCCGGACAGAAGCCCTTCTTTTAAGACGCCGAGTTCCGCCAGTTTTTCTTTAGCGTATGACAGGCCGTTCAGCAAATCCTTTTCAAGATGCTCGTCAGGGTGTTTCGCCACCGGCACGTGCAGAAGGCTGCTTGAAGGCTGAATCCATAACTCCTCAACATCAGCGTGGCTGAGGATATCCAGAGCTGCATCAAGGCGTTCTTCAACATCGATTTTCCAAATGTTGCGGCCGTCGACCACACCGGCTGCCAGCACTTTATCTTTCGGGAAGCCGTGCTTTTTCAGCTGATCAAGGTTTCTGCCTTTATCATGCACGAAGTCAAGCCCGATTCCCTGTACGGGATAAGAAACGAGTTCTTCATATGCATCAACCGAATCGAAGTATGTCTGCAGGAGGACATTCAGCCCTGAAAGCTCTTTTGTAATAGATTCATAGAGTTCTTTTGCGGCACGGACGTCTTCAGAAGAAGCTGTCACAAGGGCCGGCTCATCGATCTGAACCCATTTTACGCCTTCAGCTTCAAGTTCTTTCAGCAGCTGAACATAAAGAGGAACAAGGCGTTTTTGAATCGCTTTCGCTTCTGATTCTTCGTATCCTTTCGCAAGTGTGACGAATGTGTACGGACCGACGATGACAGGTTTTGTTTCCGCTCCGAATTCTTCTTTGATCCGGCGGTAGTCGTCAAGCTGTTTGTTTCTCGTCAGACGGAATTCAATGCTTTCGTCATATTCAGGAACGATGTAATGGTAGTTGGTATTAAACCATTTCGTCATTTCACTGGAAACGGCGTCTTTTACACCGCGGGCAATCGCAAAGTATGTATCAACGGGATCCGTGATGCTGCGGAATCTTTTCGGAATCCAGTTAAAGCTGACGGCTGTATCAAGCACATGGTCATAATGGGTGAAATCAGAGACCGGCACGATATCGATATGTTGGTCAAGCTGTGTTTTGACAGCTGATAAGAATAAACCGTCAAGCTCTTTAAGAAACGTTTCTTTGTCAGTGTTTCCTTTCCAATAAGCCTCAAGCGCTTTTTTCCATTCTCTGTTCAAGCCGATTCTCGGAAAACCGAGGTTCGAAGTTTTGATTGTTGTCATTAAGTTTCCTCCTTTAAGTGAGATGTAACAAAAAAGCCTCTTTCTCATGAGAGAAAGAGGCTTTAACTTCAAAATGCAAGCCTCTCTTATCTCTCAGATCACGTCTGATGGAATTAGCACCGTGCCTTATGAGACAGTCGTCTCGGCGCAAAAATCACGCGCCCCATTTCACAATGGAATTACGGTCGGTTGCTGTTGGGGTCAAAAGGCCAATCCCTCGCCCAACTCTCGATAAGAGAAAATATTTCAATTTTTTTGAAAAGTTACATCATTTGTTGGTTATCTTATCAGCTTATTCAGATCACTGTCAATAGAAAATCTCACATTTTAAAAATTGGTGATATGACAAGCTGATCAATCATTATATGAGAAAAATATCAGAAAGACAGCAGCTGTGCCTGTTCGGCTCTTTCCATCAGTACTTCAGGCGCGTCTAAATACAGAAATCCGTTCCCGGCCAATGTTTTGGCGATGTCCAAAGGAAGGGTCCGCCGCACGAGCTGGGCGTAGACTTCAGCCTCAGAAAGCGTCCGCTGAAACGCGTCCTGTTCAAGCCCTTTTATTAAGGCAAGCGCTCCGCTCACATGCGGGGCGGCCATTGAAGTGCCCGTCAGTTTCCCGTATTTATGGTTGGGAAGGGTGGAGAGAATATTTTCTCCCGGAGCCACCAGGTCAATCTCTTTATTGGCGTTTGAAAATTCAGACGATTTACGGGCGATTGAGACTGATCCGACTGCGATCACTTCGTTGTAAGCGGCCGGATACGACAGTTCCTCTGTACGCTCGTCTCCGTCGCCTTCGTTTCCTGCCGCGCAAACGACCAGAACACCGCTTTTTACCGCATTTGTGACGGCTTCTTTCAATTCAGGCACATCGCTTGGCCCGCCGAGTGACATGGAAATGATATCTGCCTTTTGTTCAACGGCGTAGTTGATGCCGTTAATGATCCATTCGTATTTGCCGCTGCCGTTTTGACCGCCGAGAACTTTAACGATTAAAAGGCTTGCTTCCGGCGCAACACCCGAAATTCCGCCGTTTGAATCATTGGCGGCAATCGTTCCGGAAACGTGTGTCCCGTGTCCGTTATAATCGGAAATCACGTCTTCTTTGCCTCCGTCATCATCGGTGAAGTTTTTCCCGCCGACAATCCGGTCTTTCAAATCAGGATGATTGATGTCGCAGCCTGTGTCAAGCACCGCGATTTTAATATCCTTGCCTTTAAACCCTTTTGCCCACAACTCTGGCGCCTTAATCACTTTAATCCCCTCAGGAAGCTCGTTCACATCCATGATCTGTTCATCCGTGACATAAGGAATCAAATGCATTTCACCATTCATAAAAAAGCCCTCCTTTTTTATGCTTGCGAGTGGATACAAGGGTGTTGCTACTATTTTATGGCAGAGCATGCCGGCCGGAAAGAGTCATTTGAAGCATTTTCATAAAAAAGGCGTAATCTATCGCACTAAAAAATTTCAAATAAATGGATAGTTTAACAGCTTTTATTTTCATTCATGATCCGCTGACGGTATAATTGGAATTGGGAAAGGAGAAGAGATATGAAGATAAGTGAAGCATTATACAACTATTTTTCAGAACAAGTGGATCAAATTGCGAAAGAGTGGATCGAAACGATGGAAGATTCGGATCCGAATTCGATTTATTCTTTGACAAATCCCGTCATCACAGAAGAACTAACGGAGCAGGATAAAGAATTTTACCGGCATATTAATAAAATGTATATCATGCCGAAAAAAGAATTTTTAGAAGAGTTCGAGCGGTGGGTGATTGAGCTTGCGAAAGACCAGAAGCATCTGGATACTCCCGTTCAGTATGTGGTCCGTGAATTCATGAGAAACCGGAGACTATATGTCAGTTATTATGATGCGTTTGCCGATAAACATGAATCTTCGTTTGCACAGGGAGAAAGGAAGAAATGGGAGAATTTAATTGTACAAGTATTTGATTTTACGATTTATACGTTTGTCGATCATGCCGAGCATAACTCAAAAATGCAGCTGAATGCGCAAAGAGAAATGATTTTGGAGTTAAGCTCGCCGGTTATCACACTGAGCAAACGGACGGCGCTGCTGCCGCTTGTCGGCGATATTGACACGGAGCGCGCCAAATTCATTCTTGAAAATACGCTGAGCACATGTGCAAAACGGCTGATTGAACATCTGTTAATTGACCTGTCGGGTGTAGTGGTTGTCGATACGATGGTGGCGCATCAGATTTTTAAATTAGTTGAAGCGCTGAAATTGATCGGCGTCACGTCCACTTTATCCGGAATCAGGCCGGAAATCGCTCAAACCGCCGTACAGCTCGGCATTAATTTCTCAGATATTACGATCAAGTCCAATCTCGCTCAGGCTCTCAATTATCATCAATAACATACATAACAAAACAGGCTGCCGAATCACTCCGGCGGCCTGTTTTTATACAAACAACAATGAAATGAGCCAGCTTGCGCCGAATAACAGAAGCACGAGCAGGAAAAAGCACCAGTCGGCGCGGCGCACGGTAACAGTTCTGTAAAACGTGCGGTTTCGGCTCCCCGTAAAGCCTTTAGATTCCATCGCGATCGCCGTGCGTTCCGCCTTTCTGATTGCGCCTGCCAATAGCGGAATGGTGAAGCGCCTGAAGGCGGAGAGCTTTCCTTTCAGCCCGGAATCAGACGCCGCGCCCCTGATTCTGTGCGCCTGCCGGATGATCAGGATTTCATCTTTCAGAAGAGGGAGAAACCGGAACCCCGCGATAACGCCGTATGCAAGCTTGGGCGGCAGCTTACACTGCTGAATCAGACTGAGCATGAACAGAATCGGATCGGTTGTGAAAAGAAACATCATCGACAAAGCGGAAAAACATAAAATACGAAACGCGATAGAAATCCCGAGCGCCGCGTTATCACTGTTGACGGCAATCGGCCCGAGCTTAAACAGCAGGTTGCTTCCGGTTGTCGGGATGTTTCCGAATACGGCGGCTGTCCATAAAGAACCGAAGGCCAGAATGACAAACGGAATCGTGAACAGCAGCCATTTTTTCAGCGGCACACGCCCCGCCGAGAGGACGCCTCCCGCAATGATGATATAAAACAAAGCAGGGGTGTACGGATTATAAATAAACGACAGCATAATGACGCATAACAATACAGCCGCCGCCTTTATTGACGGGTTAACAGCCTCCAGCCGCAAGTTCATTTCTCCGCCTCCTGTCGTGTCTCATCCATTCATACCGCAGCGGCAAAGCCAAATGCGCCTGCTCGGCGATCCCGGTGTTATCAGAAAACAAAGCGTCGGGAGTTCCCCGGAATACCAGTTTCGTGCCGCAGAGCACAAGGATCGTGTCGGCATAATCTGAGACGAGTTCCATATCGTGTGTCACCATCAAAACAGCCGTTCCTTCCTTTTGAATCTCACGGAGCATTTGCATACACTCCCGCGCCGTTTTGGCATCCTGTCCGAAAGTCGGTTCATCAAGCATCAAAACGTTCACATTGTGCATAAGCATCGTTGCGACGCTGAGCCGGCGTTTTTGTCCTTGGCTTAAAGAAAACGGATGCTGTGAGGCATGGCGTCTCAGGCCGAATCGGGTTAACAGCTGAAGAGCTTTCTCCTTTGCGGCTCTGCTGCTTTCAAAACCGAACATCAGCTCTTGAATGACGGAATCTGTGACAAACTGGTGTTCAGGATTTTGGAAAACATATCCGATCAGCCGCCGCAGCTCTTTTTCAGAATAGGAATCAATCGGTCTGCCGCCTATTTTGATGCCTCCTCCCAGCGGACGGATGAGCTTGGCCGCGGCAGACAGGAGCGTGGATTTTCCTGTTCCGTTAGGGCCGGCAATCGCGGTGATTGAACCTTTTTTTACGGAAAAGCTCACATCCTGAAAAATGACGTCTGCCCCTCTTGAGAATGACAGCTCGTGAACGCTCAGCGCGTCTTCTGCCGAAAGCGCGGCGGGCCGGGGTTCGGGCAGAGACGGTACAGATTCTTGAAACAGCTTTTCTTTACACAATGTAAAAGGAATGCTGACGTGCTCCTGCAATGAGATCACACGCGGAATCGGAATGCCGAGCTGCATCAGCTCTTCAATCTTTGTTTCAAAGATAACGTCCGTCTCTCCGTCCATCACCTTCTGACCCGTTTCGTCAAGGACAATCGTCCTGTCCACCCACGGCGCCCAATGATCAAGCTGATGTTCGATAACGAGAAGGCCGAAGCCTTTTTTTGCTTGAAGATCTTTGATCAGCCGCACTAATTCACGTGCGGAATATGGATCGAGCTGTGCCGTCGGTTCGTCCAAAATAATGAGTTCCGGTTCCATCGCAATGATACAGGCAAGCGCCACTTTTTGTTTTGAACCGCCTGACAGCGAAGCGATCGTTCGCGTTTTCAGATGAGTGATCTCTAATTTTTCCAAAACGTCATCGATGATTGCGTCCATATCTTCTTTTGTATATTGCAAATTTTCCAGGCCGAAGGCGATTTCATCTTCAACCGTCAGCATGCAAAACTGCTGGTCCGGATCTTGAAACACGACGCCGATGGATCTGGCGGCGGGCTCTGTCAGATGTGAAAGAGGTGTTCCGTATAAAGAAACGGTTCCCGATTGAACCCCATCGCATGCTTCCGGGTACAGACCGTTTAAACAGAGAGCGAGCGAGCTTTTGCCGCATCCGCTCGGTCCGAGCAATAAAGCCCGCTCTCCTTTCCGGAGCTGAAAGGACACGTTTTGAAGAATCGGCTTTTCATCCTGATCATAAGAAAAGGTAAGACGGCCGGCCGATAGAAGGGGCTCAGATGCCTGCATCTTGGTTCACCTGTTTCTTTTTCTTCTTGAATTGTTTTCCGAGCGCCATGCCGTTCAGCACTCCTGTGTAAGCCAGCGCATCACTGATTGCTTTGCCGAGAAGGCCGGCAAGAAGCGCACCTGAGATCAGACGGATGAGAAGCATGACGGCTAATAAACCCGGATTCAAAACAGAGTATCCGGAAACGAACAAGTCATAAATGAAGCTCGTCACAGAAGACCCCATACCGGATAAAAGAAGCACGGGCAGGGTATACACCCGCCAGCGTGTCGCAAAAAAGACCGCTTCCGCACCGATTCCCTGTGCGATCCCGATCAGAATCACCATCGGTCCTGACGGATTTCCGAGTAAGCACTCCACAAACGCGGCGATGATTTCAGAAACGAGAGCCGCTCCCGGTTTTTGAATAATGTACGCGGCAATTACCGAGACGATAAACCAGATACCGTAAATCGGTTCGTAGCTCATCCGGCCGAAAAATCCTGCCGCTATATTGCTTGCATGAGTTGATACTAAATAAATGACAGCAAATACAACACTGATGACGGACATGACGACAATTTCTCTCATTTTCCAATTTTTCATTGTGATCTCCTGCTTTCTTATCGGATAGTCGTATGTATGAAAGAGTTGATTTTACAGGCGGTTTATATTCAGTTTCATATTGCGGTGTCCTCCCCCGTTTTTTAATGAAAAATAAAAAACTGCATATCCGAGGGAATATGCAGCAGCAGAACGAAAACGCATGGGGAAAAACCCTGCGCTCCGGTCAATCTGCACTTCCCCACGCTGGTATTATCCAGATCGGGTTATAAGGGATCAAAACACGCCTGCCGCATGTTTTATCTCAGCCGATAACAGCACCCCTAGTGCGTTTCCTATACAGTTTTTTATGATGACATCATCATAGTTGATCATGTCTGATTTGTAAACAGCCTTTCTCCGAACAGAGTTTGGAATCGGAGCGGAAGATCATTCATAAAGATAAGAAGAGCCCTTTTGATCAAAAGGAAACGGAGGACATCTATGTTTGTTCATACAGTGCAGTCTGGCGACTCGTTATTTTCCATCAGCAGAAAGTACGGATACCCTGTTGACAGCATCAGAAGCGTCAACGGGCTTGAGGAAACGAATATCGTTCCGGGGCAGGCGCTTTTAATCCCTCTTAATGAATATACGGTTCAGCCGAATGATACGTATGCCGTTATCGCAGGTAAGGCTTATGTGCCGCAGATGCAGCTGATGCAGGCAAACCCGGATATTCCGCCGAACCGGCTGCGGGCGGGTATGAAAGTGAAGATCCCTGATATCTCTAACTATCTTGCGGGAACCCTGCAATTTTATGTCATTCGGACGCCTGAAGCGGATAGAGAGCTAATTAATGATTTTGCGCCGTATTCTTCGGCGATTTCTTTGTTTGAATATCATTTTGGCCCGAATGGAGATATCATTAACGATTTAAACGACAGAACCGCAATAGAAACCACATGGCAGAACAGAGTGCGCCCGCTTGCCGTCATTACGAATCTGACAGAAGGGGGATTCAGTCCGGAATTAGCCCATCAAGTGCTGCAAAATCCGACGGCAAGAACGAATCTCGTCAACAATATCGTCTCCTTAACCGTAAGAAAGGGATACGGCGGTGTAAATATCGATTTTGAACGGATCAGAGAAGCTGACAGGGACCTCTTCACAGGATTTCTCCGGCAGTTAAAAACCCGGCTTTCAGAGCATCAGCTCGCGTTAACGATATCGGTTCCGGCGAAAACAAGTGATGCAGTGCCGTGGCTGAGGGGATATGATTACGGCGGAATCGGAGCCGTCGTCGATTATATGTTCATTATGGCGTACGACTGGCACCATGCCGGCAGTGAGCCGGGACCCGTGGCGCCTTTGACAGAGGTCAGGCAAACGATCAATTTTGCCATCAGCAGGGTGCCGAGAAGAAAAGTGATTCTCGGTGTTCCGCTGTACGGGTATGATTGGGTGATTCCGTACCGTCCCGGAACGATCGGATCCGCCATCTCCAATCAGCGCGCCATGGAAACGGCCATGAAGCATCAATCAGTGATCCGTTATTCCCAGCAGGAGCGTTCCCCTTACTTCCGGTATACTGATGAAAATGGAAGAACGCATGAAGTGTGGTTTGAGGATGTGCGAAGCATGAGTGAAAAAATGGTTCTCGTTCGGGAGTTCGGACTGCAGGCGATCGGCGCGTGGCAATTAACGCTCGGTTTCAAACCGGGCCCGTGGCTGCTTAGGAACTTTTTCACGATCCGAAAAATATAGCTGCATGTCCTGCTCTGCAAGTGATTTTTTCTTTTCTATGATAACGGGTCTTCTTTTGGACAATCTAAAATTGAACAGGAGGTCTGTCATATGAAGAAAAGGGAAGAGCAGTATATCAACGAGGCTGAGTATGTACCGCATCCGACAAAAGAAGGGGAGTACGCGCTCATGCTGCATGAATCCTATCATTTCCTTTCAGAAGAGGATGAAAGCGATTTGCCGGAATAAGGGCTTTATGCCTTTATTCCGTTTATTTTATAGGCATGTGCTGAAATCACAAATTTAAGGTTGACACATTCCTTTTTTTTCTGTAATCTCAGTGTGTCAATTCAAATAAGAACTTCGTTAGGTGAGGCTCCTGTATGGAGATACGCTGCTGCCCAAAAATGTCCAAAGACGCCAATGGGTCAACAGGAATCATCGACATAAGGTGATTCTTAACGCAGCTGGATGGCTGTCCTATGCCATACAGTGCTAAAGCTCTACGATTGGAGGCCCCGCACGTTTATTTGCCGTGCTTGTTTTCGCCTTCATATCAGAAGGTTTTTTTTATGCCTCAAAACGTACACGACTGAGCATGATAAGGAGGTGCGGAGTATGGATTCTCCCCATTCGAGTATGTCAGAAGAAGTACCCATATACAGCCAGATAACCAGTGACGACATGATGAGGAGACAAACCGCCGCACTTCCCTTGACGGACGGCGCGTCTCCGTAAAGGAGGTACGAGTCCCGATGGTCCAAAACATGACCTATGACGAACTCATATTACGCATTATCATTTTATTGCGGGACGGAAAAATAAAAGAATTCCGAAACATGATAGATGAGCTTCAGCCCTATGACATGGCATTTTTGTTTAAAGAAATGCCGGAAAAGCACCGGGCCCGCTATCTGTCATATATGACGGTTGATGACATCACCGACATGATCGGAGAGCTGGAGCGGGAATTTCAGCTTGCCGTTTTGCATAAAGTCGGTAAAACGAAAGCCACTCTCGCAATGAATAAAATGGATAACGACGATCTCGCCGCATTGCTGGAAGAGATGGATGAAGAACTGAAAGAACAGCTTTTATCCAGCATGGAGGCTGAGGAATCAAAGGCCGTGCAGCTTTTGATGAACTATCCGCAAGAATCGGCGGGACGGATGATGACGAACCGCTTCGTCTGGATTCCGCAGCATTATACAGTAAAAGATGCGGTTGTGAAGCTGAAAAGCTTTGCAGAAATCGCAGAATCAATAAATTATTTGTACGTAATTAATGACAGCAAGCAGCTTGTCGGAGTGCTCTCTTACAGAGATTTAATTCTCGGCGAGCCTGAGGATAAAGTGCAGGATCTCATGTTTACGCGTGTCATCTCGGCCGGGGTGCTCCAAGACCAGGAAGAAGTCGCCCGGCTGATCCAGCGGTATGACTTTTTAGCCATTCCGATCGTGGAAGAAAATCATGTGCTTGTCGGTATTGTCACTGTCGATGATATTATTGACGTCGTGATTAAAGAAGCCGATGAAGATTACGAAAAATTCGCAGCCTCCGGTAAGGCGATTACATTTGATACGAAAGCGTACGTTGCGGCGTACCGCCGTTTGCCGTGGCTCATTCTGCTTTTGTTTATCGGATTGATTTCCGGAAGCATTCTGAATTATTTTGAAGATACATTGCAAAAAGTCGTCGCCCTCGCGTTTTTCATGCCGATGATCGCAGGAACGACGGGTAATACAGGCACACAGTCACTCGCCGTCGTCATCAGAGGACTGGCTAAAGAAGAAATGAATAAAAAAACCATCTTTAAACTGATTTTCCGTGAATTAAGAACCGGTATCTATATCGGCATCGTCTGTGCGATCGCGATTACGATTGTCGCAACCGTCTGGCAGAAAGACTTAACGCTCGGTTTTGTCGTCGGTTCATCGCTGCTTGCAACGTTGATTATCGGTACGATGGCCGGAACGATCGTCCCTATTATTCTTCATAAACTGAACATTGACCCGGCGATTGCATCAGGACCGCTGATTACGACGCTGAACGATATTTTGTCCTTATTAATTTATTTCGGCATAGCAACTGCATTTCTTCATGCTTTATAAAAAAAGTCCGTCTCACAGGAGGCGGACTTTTTTGATCAGCGGTTTTTATACTTAAAATGAGCATTAAGCTGTCCTTCCAGCATTTTTTTGCGGAGCTGCGGGTCGTTTTTGAGAGCCTGTTCTTTTTTTCGCATGTCTTTTAAAATCTCAGCCGTCTGCACGCCGTCTTCCCGCTTGTTGGCAATATCCATCAGCCGCTCAACGTCCGCGAAGGAATACTTTCTCGTTCCCCGTGATGAACGCTGCGGATAGATTAATTTCCGTTCTTCATAGTATCTGATCTGTCTGACTGACAATCCGGTTAATTCGCTTACAATGCCGATCGAGATTACTTTTTTATCTTTGTAAGATTGTTCGTCTGTCGTCATTTTCCCACCCCTGGATGTCTTTTACTCATATTATATAAGAAAAAAAGAGAAAAAACCTGACGCTTGTCAGGTTTTCTGACGCTGAATAGAAAATTTTAGAAAAAAAGCGGCAGAAAAATTGACAAGGTTAATGCATGGTCCTGTGCCCCGTTTTATGCTGTACTATACAGACACAATGAGGAGGAAGGATAGGAATGGAGAAAGAAAAAGCGGTTTCGCTGGCAAAAGAAATCATTGAATTAGATATGAAACGCGACGAAATGCTGGAGGCGTTCATGCAGCTTGCCGGAGAACATGCTTTTCCGCTGCTCAGAGCCGTCCAGAACGGACTTTACCGAAAAACATCATAATCTACAGAAGTTTTACAATGGCTTTATACGTCTTTGATATAAAAGCGTTATTCTGATCATAGAATAACGGAAAACAAAGGAGGCTGCCATGAGTCGTTTGCTTCAAAATGCATTGGACAAAGAGAGAAACCATTATTCCAAAAAGCTTCTGCAGATCGGAGTCTATACGAAAGAAATACTCAATTCCATGACAATTACGGAGCTGAGAAAGGAATACGCGTATTTTTTTCGGAACATTCCCTATAAAGAACGGAACCCTTATACAAATTAAATGATGTATAAGGGTATTTTTTTATATAAAAAAGAAGGAATTCTGAAAAACGGCACGAATAGAATATAAAACAAAGATCGACTCTTATGAATTGTAAGGGTTTACATTATTTTTTTATAAAAATCTTAAATACGGGGTAGATATGATGAGATTATCATTTAACGAAGAAGAAGTGATGCGTTCGATGAATTTGTACAAAGTTTTTGCAAGGGCTTTCAAGAGTGTGTCTGAACACAGCATCCGCGACAGTAAAGAACACGGTTTTAATCCGACTGAATTTGCCGTTTTGGAGCTGCTCTATACGAGAGGACCGCAAAAGCTTCAGCAAATCGGGTCGCGTCTTTTGCTTGTCAGCGGGAATGTCACCTATGTCATCGACAAGCTTGAAAGAAACGGGTTTTTGGTCAGAGAACAAGATCCGAAGGACAAACGGTCTGTTTACGCCCATTTAACTGATAAAGGAAACGAGTATTTGGATAAAATTTATCCGATTCATTCATTGAGAATTGCGAGAGCGTTTTCAGGACTTATGCCTGAGGAACAGGAACAGCTGATAGCCCTACTGAAAAAAGCGGGAATTCACAGCCAGCATTTGCTTTTCCGTTAAAAGAAAGCGGATACAGACACTCTTCTTCACGAAGAGTGTTTTTTTTTTCTGTTCCGGACAGTAGAGCCTGAAGCGGTTTTTGCATAAGCTGATACAGGTCGGCATCATTA
Source organism: Bacillus sp. B1(2022) (assembly GCF_040259625.1). NCBI lineage: Bacteria > Bacillati > Bacillota > Bacilli > Caryophanales > Bacillaceae > Bacillus > Bacillus sp. B1(2022). Next base: position 9,868 of record NZ_JANIFO010000014.1, on the reverse strand, counting down.
TTTACCAATCATAATGTGACATGCCCCATGCCAAAATATGAGGGTGCTTTGATTATAAAGAAGGTGAACATGTGAGAAGCTGTCTGCTGTCTATATGGTACTTACTTGATCCGCTTTATTTCTTCTTTACCCGGCTGACGCTGATTGATAAACGGCAATCGAATGTATTCCGCGTCCGTTTGACTAGATATAAAGGAAAAGATGTCATCCTGAGCGACGGAACCAGAATTAAAAAAAACGACGTGTTAGTTAAGATTCATCTTCATAATGTCAAACTCCTGAAAGAGCTGCAGCCTATTGAAAGCGCGGTCAGAAGGGGGATTATGCTATATCAGAAGGTATATCAATCCATGCCTCATTTAGCGGATTATATTAACCAGCATAAACGGAAAGACGAGATTAAGGGAGTCGTCGGCATTACAATGCTTCATAAAGGAGCGGCGAGACTCGGTTTTGATGTGATAAAACCGTCCAGCGGCTGCTACAGGCTGTTTAAGAAAGCGGCCCATATTCCCATTTTATACTTTACTGCAAAACAGCTCACCCTCAAAAACATTCCTTACTCCTGCTATTTATTTATTTCCAAAGAAAAATTGATGTGCACGTATCAGACTGAAAAGAGCTGACAAAAAGCGTCAGCTCTTTCTCTTGATTTGCTCAAGCACGATTGAAAGCGGGCCGTCCTGCGGATTCCGGTAAAAATCATAAAACGGATCTCCCTCTGTCCTGACGCGGTTCACTACTGTATCGATCGTATAATCATCAGGTGTTAAAGAGGAGTTGACTTCGCTCCAATAAAGGGGAGCCGCAACCGTTCCCAATTCGTTGCCCCGGGTCGAATAGGGGGCGATAATGGTTTTCCCTTCGGCATGCTGCAAGTAATCTAGGTAGAGCCTGCCGTTTCGGTTTTTGATAAACCGCTCTGTCGTAAAAAGATCCGGCCGCGTCCTGACGCAATAATCGGCGATGAGCATTGTGAACGCACGGGTTTCTTCATAGGTGAATGCTTCCGGTGAAAGCGGGATGTAGAGCTGAATGCCTTTATTTCCGGAGAGCTTCGGGAATGACGTAATGCTGAATGAGTCAAACAGCTGTTTCAGCACATGCGCAGCCTCCACTGCCATAGGAAAATCATTCCTTGACGGAGGATCAAGATCAATGACAATCTCTGCGGGCCTTTCAGAATGCACTGTCTGAAACGGAACGTGAAATTCAAGCGCCAGCTGATTAGCCAGCCATAAAAGTGACGGTATGCTGCTGCATACGATGTGCTCGTGGCTCCCGTCAAACACGCTTGAGACAAAGTCCGGCGTGTAGTCCGGTTTGTTTTTTTGAAAAAAAGATTCGCCAGGCGCGCCGTGCGGATAACGGATCACCGTGACGGCCCGATCTTTAAGAAAGGGCATAAGAAAATCGCTCATTTTCACCATATAACTAAGGAAATCTGCTTTCGTTTTTTCACGTTTTTTAAAAACAATCTTATCCAGGCTTGTGAACTGCAGCTTCGGCGGCAGCGTTTTAGAGTGAAGGATAAGCTGCTGATACGTGCATTCCGTCCAATCCATTTCAAACTGAAAAGACACAAAAGATACTTCACGCAGCGTGTCCTGCAATATGGTTAAATACTGCACGGTCATGCAGATAGAAGGCTCAAGTGTATACTCGCCGCTTTTTTGTTTTTTTCCGTGGGTCTCCATAATGGTTCTGACGGCGTTTTTTTCTTCCGCCTGCATGCCGTGGGAAACGGACGCGATCGGGACGGCGGTGCCGTCTTTTAAAACAGAGGCCGTTACATACCCGTTCTTCGGATTAAACCCGGTTAATAGCACATTTGCCGTTTTCATATGTTTATACTTTTGCCAGTCGGGAGACCGTTTATTTTCCGCCCAGCCGCTGGAAGCCCTTTTTGCTACGATACCTTCTCCGTCATGGCGGACGACCTTCTCCCAAAGCGCATCAAATTCAGTGTGTTCCGGAATGTATTGAATCGCTTCTTCCGCTAAGTGATGAGGGCAGGCGGGAAGATTTGCTTCTTTAAGCAGTTTGGAAAGGGCGCGTTTCCGTTTCACATACGGTAATGAGACGGTGCCGGCGCCTTCCAGAACAAGGAGATCAAATGCCAGAAAGCGGCACGGCCGTCTATCAGCGGTGCTTTCAATTGCTTCCGTCCGTTTTAAACGTCCGCGGATTTGAAGATGCTCAAAGTCCGCTCTGTACGGATTGATTAAATAGACAAGCTCTCCGTCAAGCGTAATGGGGAACCTGTCTTTCATGTGCTGAAAACACCGGGCCGCAAAAGCTGTGATTTCCGGAAATTGATTCGTCAGCGTCTGTCCGTTTCTGCTGGTTAATGTAACGCCGCTTTCGTCTATGCGGAGAAGACAGCGGAATCCGTCATACTTTACCTCATAGCGCCACTCACTGCCTTCAGGCGGTACAGAGGTCAAAATCGGCTGCATCGTCAGCACCATGATTAAGACGTTCCGGCTTTTTGTCTGGTCGTCTTCTGCTTTTTGCCTCCGCCGCCTGCTGACGCGGCGTCTTTTGTCCGCGCCGGTGCAGTCTGTTCTCGATCCGGCCGCTTCGTCCGGTCAATGCTTGCCTGAAGCGCGCTGACAAGATCGATGACATCTTCGCGCGGGCCGGCAGCAGCCGGTGTCACGCCCGCTTCTTCATGTTCGAGCTTATCGTTAATTTTAGCGAGAAGGGCTTTCCGGTACGTATCTTCGTATTGTTCCGGGTCAAACTCGGTTGTCAGCTCATTAATTAACGTAATCGCAGTCTGCAGCTCTTTTTCATTAACGGCTGTCTGCTCGGGAACGCCCGGCACATGTCCGGCATTTCTGACTTCATCCGGATAATGAATGGATTCCATCACGATGCAGTTGTCATACACGCGAAGAATCGCAAGCTGCTGTTTAGAGCGGATCGTAATGGAGGCAATCCCGATTTTACCCGTCGTCCTCAGCGCTTCCCGCAGAAGTGTATAGGCTTTTGTGCCGTTATCTCCCGGCCCGACATAATACGACCGGTTAAAATAAATCGGATCAATTTCCTGCAGCTGGACAAAGTCAACAATCTCAACCGCTTTTTCTTCATGTTCCTGTTTTACGTCTTTCAAGTCTTCGTCTGTCATAATGACGTATTTCCCTTTTACATACTCATAGCCTTTCACGATTTCATCAGGTTCCAGACTCTTTTCACATCCGGTGCAGATTTTTTCGTATTTAATCGGCGCATGGTCTTCTTTATGAAGACTGCGGAATTTTATATCTTTATCTTCAGTGGCCGCGAAGAGCTTGACCGGGATATTGACGAGGCCGAAACTGATCGAACCCTTCCACATCGTGTGCATGAATAAAAACTCCTTTTTGTCTTTATTGTGGATAAACGGGTCCGTTCCATGTGTAGCAACTTATGGGTGATGCGGCGCTTCATGGAGCGTATGCTGTTCCATTTCCTCAGGCGGAAATGGTCGGCTGAAAAGGAAATGAATTCTTTATTTACAATCAGTGAATCGGTAAGTTCTTTAAAGCGCTGAAGTCCCTGAAAACCATCAGCGGTAATCAAAAAGATTATACAAAATCATTCCCCGGGAAATGCCCCGCATTCCCATGTAGTGACTGAGAAAATTTCCCGCTCCCATATGAACTGAATCCGCGGTCAGCCGCCGCTTACCGCGAAGGGTAATTTTTCCGGAGAACTTAAGTGATATAACCGCCGCCAGACAAGCAATCAGGAGACAGGCGGGACGTTGTATTGCGCATGTCATTCCCTCCCGCTATACCGATCTGAAACGACTCACATTTATAACGGGCATGTCTAAAAGATATTTCAGACTCAAGGTTTTGTGTTAAAATCATTCTTAAGTTTCGGAATATAGACGTAAGCCGGGAGTGATAGATCATCGAAGATTTCATCATATCAATAATTGAAGCGTTTAAAAGCTTATCTTACGCCGGAATTTTTTTGGCGCTCAGTATAGAATTCATCCCGGCGGAAATTGTTCTTCCGCTTGCGGGCTATTGGGTCTCAAAAGGGGATATGACGCTTGCCGGGACCGTGTTTGCCGGTTCGCTCGGCGGTGTTTCAGGTCCGCTTGTCTTATATGGAATCGGCAGGCTGGGCGGTCGGCCGTTTTTGCTGAAATATGGAAAGTATATATGGATAAAACCTGAATCCCTGCAGAAATCAGATGATTTCTTTCAGAAGCACGGAGGTTTGGTCGCGTTCAGCGGCCGTTTTATACCGGGGGTCAGGACGCTGATTTCTTTACCGTGCGGCATTGCGAAGATGAATGTCTGGGTGTTCTCTCTATATACATATGCAGCGATGCTGCCGATTACATTTGCTTACGTATACCTCGGAATGAAACTCGGGGAAAATTGGAAAAGCGTCGGTTCCATTCTCGATCAATATATGCTGCCGCTCGGTATATTCATTGTGTTGCTTCTCATTCTTTGGATGTTTTTAAAGAGAAGAAAACAGCGGGCCAAAACAGAAAAAATTTCTCAATTTGTTAAAAAAGTTAAGCGTTGACAAATGATGAAACAGGCTTTATCATGAGCGTATAAACAAATATTTCTTGAAATCCCAAAGGGGAGTAGCGTCCGGATATTCCGGAAACAAAGTCGTCAATTCATGGATCATATCCATCGGCTTTGTTGGCATGCCAATCATTCATGTCTAGCAAGACCTTTGCCTTATATCGGCAAAGGTCTTTTTTGCGTAAAAAACCGCCGGTATAAGCTCGGATGATAGAAAAAAGAAACGGAGGGAATGGATTGGACTTTGCATTATTATTGGAGTATGGATGGGTTCTTCTCGTTTTAATCGGGCTGGAAGGGATTTTGGCGGCGGATAACGCGCTGGTGATGGCTGTGATGGTGAAGCATCTTCCTGAAAAACAAAGGAAGAAGGCTTTATTTTACGGATTGGCGGGCGCATTTATTTTGCGTTTCGGGTCGCTGTTCGCCATTTCTTTTCTGGTGAATGTTTGGCAGGTCCAGGCCGTCGGCGCTTTATATCTGTTTTACATTGCGGTCAGCCATTTGCTGAAGCGGTATGTATTTAAAGATAACGCCGGTCAAAAAATGCAGAAAGAAAGCGGGTTTTGGCAGACAGTCTTGAAAGTGGAGCTCGCGGACATCGCTTTTGCCGTTGACTCCATTTTAGCGGCGGTCGCGCTTGCCGTAACGCTCCCGGGAACTCAGCTTCCTGCCATCGGCGGCTTGGACGGCGGTCAGTTTCTCGTTATTTTAGCCGGCGGCGTAATCGGTTTAATCATTATGCGTTTTGCTGCATCAATGTTCGTATCCTTACTGAAAACCAGGCCGGGCCTTGAAACGGCTGCATTTGTGATTGTCGGATGGGTAGGCGTGAAGCTCGCTCTTTATACATTGGCCCATGAGGAACTCGGTATAATTCCGGCAGATGTCATCCATTCGGCGGCCTGGAAAATCATTTTCTGGGCGGTTCTGGCTGCCATTGCGGTTTGCGGATGGTTTATGTCAGGAGCAAAACAAATAGAGTCTGGCGCGGAATCGGAAAAAAGAGAACACGCGTAAAATGATCAAAAAGGGAGTCTGGCTTTTTAAAAAGCAGGTTCCCTTTTTTGTTTGAAACGCTTACATTTAAGACATATGATAACAATTTTATAACAGCATTGTTACAAAAAACACAGAGAAAACCCCCTTAATTCTGCATGGGGGCACGAAATCATGTATAGTACGTCTTATTGGCTTGTCATAATTGAGACAAATGAAATCGATTTCTCTTTTTCTTCCTTTGCGAATCCCTACTAAATTAGCTATGATTATGAGTAGTTATAGGGAGGAACTGAGGTGAAACCAGTGCTTAGCCTTTTGTTTAAATTGGGAAAAAAGAAGCAAACGCTTGAAACATCTGTTGAAAAAATACAAAAAGGCGACAAAGATCTGCAGAACGATTTAATACAGCAATATAAGCCTTTTATCGCGAAGACGGTTTCATCCGTTTGTAAACGATATATAGATGAAAAAGACGACGAATTCAGCATCGGGCTGATCGCGTTTAACGAAGCCATTGAAAAATATTCGGCTGAAAAAGGTAATTCGCTGCTTGCATTTGCAGAGCTGATTATAAAAAGAAAAGTGATAGATTATATCAGAAAAGAAGCAAGAACCGCTCAGCATATCAATATGGATGTGCAGGAAGGCGACGACCAGGAATCTTCGCAGAGCCTTATCGAAGCGGAGCTTTCCATTGATGAATACCGCAAACAGATAGAACAGGAACAGCGCCGGGAAGAAATTCTTTTTTTTCAGAAGCAGCTGAAAGAATACGGCCTGTCTTTTAAAGAGCTGCTGGAACAATCGCCGAAGCATACAGATGCGAGGCAGAATGCGATTAAGGTAGCCTACACGCTTGTTGAAAATGAAGAGCTGGCGTCCATTTTGCACCAGAAAAAACAGCTTCCTGTCAAGCAGCTGGAGCAGCTCGTGTCGGTCAGCAGAAAAACGATCGAACGGAACCGAAAATATATCATCGCCATGAGTATTATTATTACCGGTGATTATATTTATTTAAAAGATTATCTTAAAGGGGTGTTGCACTCATGAGAAGAGGGATCATAGTAGAGAAAAATAAAAAATTCGTCACGTTGCTAACCCCTGACGGACAATTTTTAAAAACAAAAAATGATCACCGTACTTGTGAAATCGGAGAGGAAATTACGTTCGAAGGCGAAACGCGTATGGGAAGAAGGGCCAGCTTTTTTGATTTTCTGAAACTGCGCCCTTTTAAATTGGGAGTGTTTACGATGACTGCTATTATTTTGTTTATTTTAATTTTGCTCCCGGTTTTTTCTGATAACAAAGCTTACGCGTATATGACGCTTGACATTAATCCCAGCATTGAAATGGCTTTAAACAGCAAATATGAAGTCATTGAACTGACACCGCTGAACCATGACGCCAAACAGGTCATCAGTGACATCGGAGATTGGAAAAGCAGCGATTTTAAGGAAGTCATCAGTAATATTATTACCGATTGCAGCAAGCATGGATATGTAAAGGAATCAAAAGAGATTTTAATTTCCACGGTTTATGAAAATACAGATGACAATACATATAAAAAAGGCGTTAAAAAACAGCTGGCTGACATGACTGAAAAATATAAGGGCACCTACCAGGTCCAATCGCTTGAATCTGATATGGAAACAAGAGAAAAAGCAAAACAGGAAGGGATGTCAACAGGCAGCTACATAAGAAGAAACGAAAAGAAAACAGAAGAAAAACAGCCTGAAAAGCAAACCGACGGCAATGAAACAGATCAAAAAGATACCGAAACAGACGCTGATCAAAGCGAGCAGCCGGACACAGAAAAGCCGGCGGCTGATGAAAAGACAGCTCCTGATGAAGAAAAGGCAGCAGAGAAGCCGGGAAACAATGAAACAACGCCCGGTACGGAAGAAGCGAAGCCGGACAGTCAGGACGGCAATCAGCAAACCGAAAAAAATGCAGCTTCCGGATCAGAGGAAAACACACAGAAGGAACAAGATGGGGAAACAGAGCAGCCCCCAACACAAAATCCTCAGGAAAACGGAAATGACAAAGAGCCTAAGCAAAAGTATTACAATCATTACTGGAATCATGATCGCAATGAACATTGGGAATCCTATCGGCATCATGAAGATTCGTCAGACCGAAGGAATCCGAACGGCTACCGGCACGGAAAGGAGAATGCCGATAAATATCAAAATTCGCCGAGAAGTCCCGGCGAATAAGCTGCATTATTGATTTTTCCCGTTTAATTGTGATTGAGCCTGCTGTACAAGACGTTTTGTCATTTCCCCGCCTACAGAGCCGTTTGCGCGTGCTGCTGTATCAGAGCTAAGGTTCACGCCGAATTCTTGAGCCACTTCGTATTTAAATTGATCAAGTGCCTGCTCAGCCCCTGGAACTAAGAGTTTATTTCTGCTCGCCATCTTTTTCATCTCCTTTTCTCTGGCAAGATGTGTTTTCGCGTTTTAGTTTCAAACGGAACGGTATTGATTATGCTGGCAATTGTTGTACAGCAAAAAAACCCCGGCGCAGACACCGGGGCGAAGAAGCGTTATGAATTATAATAAATGGCTGGTCATTTTGTAGGCTGAGGCTTGAATATGGAAAGTCAAAACGGAGAGCACCGTGACGGCGATTATGGATCTGATATTGTTCCATTGTCCGCTTCCGAGTTCTTTAAAGCAGCCTTTGAGCTTGTCCGTCTGCTCTTCGACGAGCTCCTGCAGGCTCGTTTCCTTCATCGGCGGGTTTGCCTTATGATGAAGATAATCAATCACTTGGGCGCAGCTTTCATAGTAGCTGATCGGGCTGATGACGTCGTCTGATCTGTCTGTGATCGTGTTAAAAGCGATTTTTAATATGCCGCGTATATGTTCGAAGTCATAAATTGATTTTAAATCACGTACAATGAGAAGGATGACAGCTTGTTCAATTGTATATTTTTTGCCGAGTAAGGGGTGGCCGATTAAATCTTTAATATCGCGCTTCACCCAGTTTTGGACGGCGGTTGATTTTAAAGACGTCAGCTCGCACAGATTTCCCAGCTCGACAATCTCGTTAGTTGAAAGCCCGTATTCCTTTTTCTCTTTTTTTCGTTCGAATCTCGTCAGAAATTCAGGGATATGCAGACGGCTTTCCGCCTCATCCAAGGTCATATCCGCTGATTGCAATAAGATTTGGAGAGGGGTTGCGTCTCCTTGGCCTTTTAGCGCGTAAAGAAGCCGGACCATATCAGTTCGGGTCAGTTTAAACGTGTTCATGGTTCACCTCTGATTGATTACGTGTTCACTTTTTAATATCACTGAGAATTACATTAACATCATACGTCGAAATTGTTGCATTTTCAAACAGATCATTTATAATTTAAGTAAATAAGTTCTTTTGATCTTAAAAAAGACGGAGGTAATTATGGCGAAAAGAATATTTCTGTTTATTTTAACGAACCTTTTGGTCATTACGACAATCGGAATTGTGCTTACGATTATTACAAGCGTTACCGGTGTCGGCTCGTATATACAAAATGGCCGCATTGATCTGATGGCATTGCTCGTGTTCAGTCTTGTCGTCGGTTTTGTCGGTTCTTTTATTTCTCTCGGAATGTCCAGATGGATGGCCAAAACGATGATGGGCGTCCGGGTGTTAAATCCGAAGAAACAGTCGCTCAACTATGAAGAACAGCAATTGGTTGACCGCGTGCACAGATTGTCCCGTGCCGCAGGGATGACGAAAATGCCTGAAGTCGGCATTTATCATTCCCCGGAAGTCAATGCTTTTGCGACCGGACCTTCTAAGCGCCGTTCGCTTGTCGCGGTTTCTTCAGGTTTATTGCAGCAGATGGATGATGCTGCGGTGGAAGGGGTTCTTGCCCATGAAGTCGCACACATCACAAACGGTGATATGGTCACGATGACGCTGCTGCAGGGAATCGTCAATACGTTCGTCGTATTCCTTTCCCGAATCGCGGCTTGGGTTGCAAGCCGCTTTGTCAAAGAAGACCTTGCGCCGGTCGTTCATTTTATCGCGATGATCGTGTTTCAGATTATCTTTTCCATTCTCGGCAGTCTTGTCGTCTTCGCCTACTCGCGCCACAGAGAGTTTCACGCTGACCGCGGCGGTGCAGACCTTGCCGGCAAGGATAAAATGATTCACGCCCTGCGTACGCTGAAGTCTTATACAGGACATGTGAATGAAGAGGACCAGACGGCGGTGCAGACGTTAAAAATTAACGGCAAAAAGCATTCGTCACTGTTCTCCACACACCCTGATCTCGATGAGCGCATCCGCAGGCTGGAAGCAAAATAATCAACAAAACCTCTGACAATCGT
>NZ_JANIFO010000013.1:0-120237 GCF_040259625.1 Bacillus sp. B1(2022) | reverse complement strand
GTTTATTTAAAACTTTGAATTAACAGGTACGTTTTGTCTTGTTTAGTTTTCAAAGATCATTTCAACCTCATCTCGAGGCGACTTTTTCAGTATAACATTTCAGCGAGTTGCTGTCAAATGTTTTTTTGTTTTTATTTCTCCGCCGCTGTGAGCTTTTTGTTAAAGCGCATCAGCGACGTTTAATAATATACCATGCCTATGATTCAGCGTCAACACTTTTTTTGAAAGAATATCCTCGATGATATACTTCCTGCCCTTTGGTCTCTATTTGAGATACTTCAACAAAGCCTTTTTCCGTCAGGTAATCAAGCATGACACCAAGATCTTGGGTGAAGTGCACCAGTTCAGGGTGCTGAAGCAATTCTCCAAACTGCCACAGTTCTTTTTCTTTCATCACTTGAAAAAGGTGCGCAGAACCGATTTCAGCTTTTGAATGGATGAGAAAATCATTTGCTAAGAATAATAATTCGAGTCTTTTCTCCAAACTTTCGTGACTCTCGACAAGTTCGGAATATAGCTTATATACCTGCGGCTCAATGTGACGGACCTGGTTCCAGACTGTCGTTTCGGGATAAAACCCCCGGTCAATCACTTCTATGCGGGCCAAGTGGTGAAGAGCATGCACTACCGCATAATATGCATCCAGAAAATGATCAGCTTCAAAAAACGCTTTTCCTTCTACAAATCTTCTGATCAGCTTGCCGTATTCCATTCCGATCTTTAATTTCCGCTCGGCGAAAGGAAAAGTGCTGAGCCGGTCATTGAGTTCAGATATATATTCATTGCGGTCAAACAGCACTTTGCCGTTGATGATCCAATCTATGACTCTTCTATTGGTCCCAAGCAGAATCCATTCCTGAAGCAGAGCATCCGTTACAATATGTAAAGAAGCGGTTTTTTGTTCGAATTCATAATGCTTTATAAAAAGAGGTTCATCAGCCTGTTTGACAATGACAAGCATGACCGCATCAAAGTTATCCGTGATGGATGATGCTTTACTCCTTCTCTCAATCATAAGGACGGCCAGCGTATCGGGATGACTTGCTCTTTCTTGGTAAATTGGACGGAGAAGATTGTCCATTACGATTCCTCCAATGCGATTGTTTCACTAGCTATTGTTTCTACATTTCTATGATAAAACATGAAAGTCCTTTTTTCTAAACACATTGCACTATTATAACAAATTTCCTTTCAGGTGCCATATTTATTCTTCCCTTTTCTTACGAAAACATGAAGAATATGCCATCTGTTTTGTGCTATAGTTAAACGAGAGGGGGATGGACATGGCGAAATACTCCAGCAAAATTAATAAGATCAGAACGTTTGCGTTAAGTTTGGTTTTCGTTGGGTTTATCATTATGTACATCGGGCTGTTCTTTAAGCAGTCTGTTTTGCTTGCCAGCTTGTTTATGATTCTCGGCCTGCTGTCGATCGGGCTCAGCACCGCCGTTTATTTTTGGATCGGCATGCTGTCCACAAAAGCGGTCCGGGTGATGTGCCCCGCTTGCGAGAAAGAAACGAAGATTCTGGGCAGAGTGGATATGTGCATGCATTGCAGAGAGCCGCTCACATTGGATAAAGGATTGGAAGGCAAAGCGTTCGATGAGTCTTATAACAGAAAAAACAGTGTAAAATAAACGAAGCTGACCGTATCAAAGCGGTCAGCTTCGTTTAGTGGTTTTCTTTTTTGGAACATTCTTGGCAGACGCCGTAAATCTCCAAACGGTGGTGGCTTACCTTAAACCCCGTGACGTGAGCCGCAAGCTGTTCTACTTCGTCAAGCCCGGGATAATGGAAGTCTACGATTTTTCCGCAGCTTTCACAAATGGCGTGATAATGGTCAGAGGTGACAAAGTCAAATCTGCTGGACGCATCTCCGTACGTCAGTTCCTTTACAAGCCCCGCTTCCCGGAATACACGCAAATTGTTATACACTGTCGCAACACTCATATTAGGGAATTTCCCTTCCAAGGCTTTATATATATCGTCCGCTGTCGGATGTGCCATAGAATCCACGAGATATTCCAGAATGGCATGACGTTGAGGAGTAATCCGGACTCCCGTATCCTTCAACGTGTCTAAGGCTTCTTTTAATTCATGTGCAGCCATCCGTCATGCACCTCTCTTCTAAAAAAGATTCTTACTTTATAATGTTTATAATTAGTGCACATCTTTTTCCGGTCTCCTGTCAAATGTAATCTGAAGAAAACCCCGTGAGTTCAGCATTTGTCCATTAATTAGACGCAATTTGTTCCAATTCTCGAAGCGCCTCGGCAACGTGATCTTTCACTTTTACCTTTCTCCACTCCTTCACAAGACGGCCTTCTTTGTCTAACAAAAAAGTGGATCGCTCGATACCCATATATTCTTTGCCAAAATTCTTCTTCAGCTTCCACACATCAAAAGCTTCCGCCAATTTGTGCTCATCATCAACGAGGAGCTGGAAAGGAAGATCGTGTTTTTGCTTAAATTTTTCATGTTTATCACGGCTGTCAGGGCTTACTCCGATGATAACGGCATCAAGTCCCGCGAAACTTTCGTGCTGATCACGGAAATCACATGCTTCCGTCGTGCATCCGGGTGTCATGTCTTTCGGATAAAAATAGAGAACGACGTACTTCCCTTTAAAATCCGTCAATGCTACTTCTTCCCCGCTGTCATTCACCAATTTCATATCCGGTGCTGTTTGTCCGATTTCAATCGTCATTTCTTATACCTCCGGGTTTTTTATTAAGCGTATCCAATTCACGTTAAGATTACAACCGTTATCCTCCCGCTCTTTTCTGGAAGCATGAACCGTTGTGCTCGCAATGAAGCATGCTACAATAGAACATGATGTAAGGAGATATTAGGAGGGTCATTTTTTGTATACAAAATCAGTTGAACTTCATAAGGAAGCGTTAGAGCATATCGTCGGAGGCGTGAACAGCCCGTCCAGATCCTATAAAGCGGTAGGCGGCGGTTCACCCGTTGCGATGGAAAAAGCGAACGGCGCTTATTTCTGGGATGTAGACGGGAATCAGTATATCGATTATTTAGCGGCTTACGGCCCGATTATTACCGGACATGCCCATCCGCATATAACTGAAGCGATTAAAACAGCGGCTGAAAACGGCGTGCTGTACGGGACGCCGACCAAACATGAGGTCACTTTCGCCAAAATGCTGAAGGAGGCCATTCCTTCACTTGATAAAGTACGATTCGTAAACTCGGGCACTGAAGCGGTAATGACAACGATCCGGGTTGCACGCGCTTATACAGGCCGGACAAAAATCATTAAATTCGCTGGCTGCTATCACGGCCATTCTGATCTTGTACTTGTCGCTGCGGGTTCCGGTCCGTCTACGCTCGGCACTCCTGATTCCGCCGGCGTGCCGAAAAGCATCGCCAATGAGGTGATTACCGTTCCTTTCAATGACATTGAAAGCTACAAAGCCGCGCTGGATAAATGGGGTTCAGAAATTGCAGCGGTTCTCGTCGAGCCGATCGTCGGCAACTTCGGCATCGTTGAACCTGAAGAAGGATTTTTAGAACAGGTAAATGAATTGACCCATAAAGCGGGCGCGCTCGTCATTTATGATGAAGTGATCACGGCGTTCCGTTTTATGTATGGAGGCGCGCAGGATCTTCTTCAAGTGAAGCCTGATTTAACGGCGCTCGGTAAAATTATCGGGGGCGGCTTGCCGATCGGCGCTTACGGAGGCAAAAAAGAGATCATGGAGCAGGTTGCTCCGCTCGGCCCGGCATATCAAGCCGGCACAATGGCCGGAAACCCGGCATCTATCCTATCAGGCATCGCCTGCCTGGAAGTGCTGAAGGAAGAAGGCGTTTATGAGCGGCTTGATGAGCTCGGCGCCAGACTTGAGCAAGGCATTCTCGCCCATGCGGAGACACACGGCATTACCATCACCGTCAACCGTTTAAAAGGCGCGCTCACGGTTTACTTCACTGATGAAAAGATCGTCAATTACGAGCAGGCGGAAAATACGGACGGAGAAGCATTCGCCAAGTTCTTCAAGCTGATGCTTGAGCGCGGCATCAATCTCGCTCCATCGAAGTATGAAGCTTGGTTTATCACAACCGCACATACTGAAGAGGATATCGACGCCACTTTACAGGCCGTTGAAGATGCGTTCAGACATATGAAAAAATAACTGCTGAAACAAGCGGGAGCCCGGGGCTTCCGCTTTTTCTTTTTGTCCGATTTGTGAGATAATGGTTTTTTCAAAAAAAGACCTTGAATAATTGGTATGATCCCTGTATATTACTTTATTGTTTAGCAAATCAGCCGACAGGGAAATGTAAGTGTCAGCCGTTCGTTCGGCACATAATTTATTAGAGAAAGGAATGCACGCACAAACCAATGAAACTTGGTGCCCGCATTTTTAAAACAGGGATTGCGATTACGCTCGCGCTCTACTTAGCATCATGGATCGGACTTCCGTCGCCGATCTTTGCCGGGATTGCAGCTATATTTGCCATACAGCCCTCTATTTACAGGTCTTTTCTTATCATTATTGATCAGGTTCAGGCAAATATCATCGGCGCTGTCATCGCTACGGCATTCGGACTGATTTTCGGACCGAGTCCGATTATGATCGGATTGACCGCAGTGATTGTCATCACGATCATGTTAAAACTGAAAATTGAACACACCATTTCGATTGCGCTCGTGACGGTTATCGCAATTTTAGAAACACCGGGAAACAGCTTCCTGACGTTCGCTCTGATACGAACAAGCACCGTTATTTTAGGCGTGCTGTCTTCTTTTATTGTGAACCTTGTGTTTCTTCCGCCGAAATACGAAACGAAGCTGACTCATCATACGGTTGAATATACCGATGAGATCATGAAATGGATCAGGCTGACGATGCGTCAGTCCACGGAACACTCGATATTGAAAGAGGATATTGAGAAGCTGAAGGAAAAGATGATGAAGCTTGATCATACGTACCTTCTTTATAAAGAGGAGAGAAGCTACTTTAAGAAAACGACGTATGTAAAATCGCGCAAGCTTGTTTTATTCAGACAGGCGATTATTACGGCGAATCGGGCGCTTGATACGCTGAAAAAGCTGCACCGCTATGAAAACGAGATTTATCATATGCCGGAGGAATTTCAGGAGACGCTGACAGAAGAAATTGATTATCTGCTTCATTGGCATGAAAGGATTCTGATGCGGACGGTCGGCAAGATCAAACCGCATGATGACGATGCTGAAGAAAGCATAAGATATAAACAGCTTTTGACGAAGTCTTTCTTGAAAAATCAGCAGAACTGCGAGGATGAACTGCTTGATTACAATATGCTCAGCATTATGGCTGCGGTTGCGGAATACCGCGAGCAGCTGGAGCATCTCGATACATTAATTACGAGTTTTCAGACATACCACCCGAAAGACAGCGAATTAGAAACAGACGAAGAGTAACCCGGTGCTTCCGTAAAACCGGGTTTTTTTGCATTCAAAAAAACTTATGCCGCCCATTCGGACGGCATAAGTTTTTGTATCAGTTCAAATTCTGAATCGTAAATAAGTGTCTGTACTGGCCGCCTTGGGCCATTAATTCCTCGTGCGTGCCGGTTTCGACGATGGCGCCGTTTTCCATGACGACAATTTTATCCGCGTGCGTAATCGTGGACAGCCTGTGGGCGACGATAAAAGTCGTCCGGTTTTTCGCAAGCTTTTCCATCGCTTCCTGAATGTAGTGTTCACTTTCAAGATCAAGAGCCGATGTCGCTTCATCCAAGATTAACAGCGGCGGATTTTTTAAGAATACACGCGCGATGGAAATCCGCTGTTTCTGCCCGCCTGACAATTTGACGCCCCGTTCGCCGACTTTGGTTTCGTAACCTTCTGGGAAATTCATAATAAATTCATGGGCATTTGCCGCTTTCGCAGCCGCAACCACCTCATCCAGAGACGCTCCCGGTTTACCGATGGCGATATTTTCACGAATCGTCTCACTGAACAGAAACGTATCCTGAAGCACCATTCCGACTTGATTGCGGAGGCTTCTCGCTTCATAATCGCGAATATCTGTGCCGTCAATCAGCAGGCTGCCGCCGGATACATCATAAAAACGCGGTATGAGGCTGACAAGCGTCGATTTACCGCCGCCGCTCATCCCGACGAGCGCGACGGTTTCCCCTTTTGTCACCTTTAAGGAAACGTCCTGCAAAATCGTTTCTTTTCCTTCCTCATAACGGAACGAGACATTTCGGAATTCAACTTCGCCCTTAATGCCGTCAGCTTTTACTGCATTCGGTTTATCAGTCAGTTCATACGGCTCGTCGATAAATTCAAATATGCGGTCCATTGAAGCGATCGACTGGGTCAGCGTCGTCGATGAGTTGATCAATCTTCTGACCGGATTGTACATTCTGTCAATATAGCCGACGAACGCAACCATCGTCCCTACCGTCAGCGGACCGTTTATGACAAAATAACCCGCAAACGCGATAACAAGCAGCGGCGCCAAATCCGTAATGGTATTCACGACTGCAAACGTTTTTGCGTTCCAATTCGTATGACGGATCGCTCTGTCCAGAAAATGTCCGTTTTTTTCATCAAAATTGGCTTGTTCATAATCTTCAATGGCAAAACTTCTGATGACGGGCATCCCCTGAACTCGTTCGTGCAAATGTCCCTGAACTTGGGCGAGTGCCTGAGAACGCTCCCGTGTCAGTTTTCGGAGACGGCCGTAAAAGTATTTCACTGAAATTCCGTATAACGGAAACAAAATGACAGATATCAATGTCAGCTTAACATCGAGTGTAAACATAATGCAGATGACGATCAGCACCGTCATCATATCAAGCCAGATATTCATCAGTCCCGTTATGACAAAGTCTTTTGTCTGTTCGACATCATTTATCACCCGGGAAATGACTTCGCCCGTTCTCGTGTTGGCATAAAACCTCAGGCTCAATTTTTGAATATGATCAAACAATACTCCCCTGATATCATAGAGCACCCGGCTGCCCGTCCATTGCGCGAAGTATTGCCGATAGTACTCTACCGGGGGACGCAGAATTAAAAACAGCACGAACATGATGCCCATTATCGTGAATAGCGATGATGTTTTAGCGCTTGCCGTTCCGCTCCCTTGAATAATGTCATCGACCACGTATTTTAACAGCAGCGGGAGAGCCAGCGGGATGGAGAATTTTATGATGCCGATTAACACTGTGATAAAAATTTGTTTTTTATAAGGTTTTACAAATTGCATATAGCGTCTGATTACGCCCACACTTTATCCCCCTCTCTCTTTAAGGCGTGTGAGCCCATGTGAAAAACCTGTTGACACCCCAACAGGTTTTTTATTGTATTCTTTATTTTGTATAGCGCAGATACCGTTCATACCACATATCAACAAATTCCGGAGCAAACGGTCCTTTCCGCTGATGAATCCAGTGCAGCAGCGTATTCAGATACTCCTTCAGAATGCTGTCGATCTCTTTAGGGTAATTCATTGATTTGCGGTGGTCATCGTATTCATCCTCGTCAAGAATGTTATACGTCATATCCGGAAACACCTTGACATCCAAATCGTAATCAATATATTTGATGGCCTCTCCGTCATAAGCGAACGGCGAGCTGATGTTGCAATAATAGTGTACCCCGTCATCTCTCAGCATTCCGATGACGTTAAACCACTGACGGGCATGAAAGTAGCAGATCGCCGGTTCTCTCGTCACCCACGTCCGTCCGTCGGATTCCGTCACCATTGTCCGGTCGTTGGCTCCGATGATACACAATTCCGTACTTTTTAAAATCGTCGTTTCATTCCAAATTCGATGAAGCAGCCCGTTATGCTTATAGCTGTGAATTTGAATGGTTTCTCCTTCCTTGGGATATCCCATATTTCTCCCCTACTTTCTGTAAAGCCCTGCAGTCAATGCAGCCGCAATTGCTTTCCGACAAGTCTTTTCACTATTATAACGTTACGAATTAAAAAATGAAAATAAAAGAACCACTCCGCTTCCGGAATGGCACATTCATTTCTGCACATAGGAAGACGGCTTTTCCGTGCTGCGATAAGACTGGATGACTTGCTCTGTCTGCCTTTGGAATAACTCCTGTATGCCGGCCAGGTCTTTTCGCTTTGTCGCAATTTCGTCCTGTACATTGTCCAGCTTTGCATCTCTTTCCAGACTGATGAGTTCCGCTTCCACCTGTCGGCAGCGGTCAAGTTCTGACTGCAGCTCGAGAAGCTGATCCATGATTTTCATCTGTTCACTTACAAGCTTTTCAAACTCTGACATCGGGTTCCTCCTTAGGCTTTTAGGTTGATACTCCTTACCATTTCGATTTTACGCCGGAAAACCCTTTGACTCATTCTGTAGAGGAATCACAAGTTTTGTCGTTTTGGCAACAGAAAAAAGCACTTCCATCCGAAGATGAAGTGCTTTTTCGTTTCAGTGATTAGCTGTTTTGCTGTTTGTTTTGTTCAGCAGATTGGTTTTGCTTTCTAACCTGTTGCGCATCAGTTTCACTGCCGAATTCAGTGCCGTATTGACCCTGACCAGAAGCTGATTGCTGGTTTTGTCTTTTCACCTGCTGAACGTCTGTTTTGCTGTATTTTGAGTTTGCCATTGTTATCACCTCCACGCACTTTAGAATGCGCAGGAGATGATAAGGCTATTCATCTTTTTTTAAAACTTATACAAGCAGAGAACGTCCGCCGTCAATAATGATGGTCTGGCCGCGGATCATGTCCGCTTTTGAAGAAACTAAAAACTCCACCGTGTCGATCATATCTTTAATCTCGACCATTCTGCCGGCCGGCGTATTTTGGCGGGCATCTTCCAGCAGTTCATCTCTGTTAGGGAAATGCTTCAGCGCGTCCGTATCAATCGCTCCGCCTGACACCGCGTTTACGATGATATTTTTCGGAGAAAGCTCAACCGCCAGATAACGGGTTAACGATTCTAAAGCGGCTTTTGAGACACCGACCGTCGTATAGTTTTCAAGATAGCGGATGCTGCCGAGCGAGCTGATGCTGACGATGTGGCCGCCTCCGTTTTTCTCCATCATCTTTGCTGCTTCCTGGGCGCAGAAAAGCAATGCTTTCGCATTGATATTCATCGTCCAGTCCCAGTGTGTTTCTTCGAGTTCCATGACCGGTCTCAGCACGCCTGAAGCCGCATTATTGACGAACACGTCCAGTCTGCCGAATGTTTCGTCAATCTGGCGGAACATGTCTTTGATTTTTGCCGGCTGGCCGACATTGGCTTTAATGACGAGCGTTTTAACGCCGAGTTTTTCAATTTCTTCGGCGGTTTCTAATGCCGCTTTTTTACTGCGGGCGTAATTGATGACGATGTTGTATCCTTTTTCCGCGAGTCTGATGGCGGCTGCTTTCCCGACGCCGCGGCTGCTTCCCGTGATCAGTGCGCATTTATTTTGTTCCATTTTTCCTCAGCTCCTTGCTGTGTATAGTTCTTTTCATTCAACAAACAATAAAAGCAATATGTGTTGAAAGGGGTCTTTTATATGTATGTCGGACGTGATATGGGCGAATTGGCCATGATGCCCAAAAAAGATTGGAGAGATTCAGAGCTCGCCTATTTCCATCATGCCTTCCAGCAAATTATGCCGTATTTAAACGAAGAAGGCCAGTCCAAATACCGGGAACTGATTCAGGAAATCGAAGCCCGCGGCGGACTGAAACGGAATGAAGCGGATTACGGCCACGGCACTCGCGTCAGCTATGACTGACGCTTTTTACAGGCGGCCGTTTTCTTCCGCCATTTTCCATATCTTTTGATGAGAAACGGGAAATGCGTATTCCTCGAGCTCCTCTTTTGTGACCCGTATGAATTCCGTTGTATCCGACACTTGTTTTACTTTACCGAAAAAGACCGAAATATTCCATACGAGATGGGTGAAAACATGTTCTACGATGCCTTCCAGCTCCCCGATTTCAGCGGTTGTTCCCATCTCTTTTTCTAAATAGGCTTCAAGCTGCTCTCTTTCGGTTTTGATTCCTTTCTGGGTTTCGGTATTCGGAAACTCCCACAAGTTGGCGAGCAAGCCTTTTGGCGGCCGTTTATGAATATAGACATCGCCTTGATCGTCTGTCAGCACAACGGCTGCCATTGTTTTTATTCCGGGCTTTTTCTTTTTGCTTTTAACGGGCAGCTCCCGCTCTGTCCCTTCCGCAAATGCCGAACAGTGGTTTTGTACGGGGCAAAGCAGGCAGGACGGCGATTTCGGGGTGCAGATGATCGCGCCGAGCTCCATTAAACCCTGATTGAATTCAGATGGTTTTTCATGAGAAATGAAAGCGGATACCGCCTGTTCGAAAATGGTTCTGGTTTTAGGTTTTGCGATATCGTCCCATATGGAAAGAATTCTCGACATGACACGCATCACATTGCCGTCTACGGCGGGAATCGGTTTGTTGTATGCGATGCTGAGCACGGCGCCTTTTGTATAAGGGCCGACGCCTTTCAGTCCGCCAAATTCCTTTTCCTCGGCAGGGACGACTCCCCCGTACCGCTCATGCACTTCTTTTACGGCACTTTGCAGATTTCTTACACGGGAGTAATAACCTAGCCCTTCCCAGGCTTTGAGCACTTTTTCCTCATCGGCTTCAGCGAGCGCCGAAACGGTCGGAAATTGCTCAACAAACCGCCGGAAATAAGGGATAACGGTTTCTACGCGCGTCTGCTGCAGCATCACCTCTGACACCCACACCCGATACGGGTCCTGATTTTCTCTCCACGGCAGAATTCTCTGTTCTCTTTCGAACCATGTAATTAAGTCCTCGCGAAATTTGTCTATATCTTTTTGTTTCATTTTTTCTTCAAGTGCGTTCATATCTTCTCCTCAGATGTTTCGGGTTCCGCTTTTCTTGACACCTTATTTTGGTGTAAACTTAGGGCACGTTACGATAATATGTTACATTAAATAGTGATAAAGAAAAAGCGGAAACATATGAGAACGGCGGATAAACGCCATGATTGGGCAAACAGAAAATGGGGAATATCTTATAATGCGAAATATGCGGGCGACTGATTGTTAACGCCTGCTAGGAGGTCAACAATGGATACTGGCACTCACGTTGTCATGGGTATCGCGCTTGGCGGAATCGCAACTCTTGATCCTGCCGTCGGCATGCACACCCCCATGTCTCAGGCAGTTATGATCGCCGCTCTTGCCGGCTCTCAGGCACCTGATATTGATACCATATTGAAGCTGAAAAATAATGCCGTTTATATTCGAAATCATAGAGGGTTCACGCACTCCATTCCCGCCGTTTTATTTTGGTCCGTTCTGATTCCGGGTATTTTGTTTATGTTTTATCCGGAAGCGAACTTTTTGCACCTGTGGCTGTGGACGCTTCTCGCTGTCGTTTTGCATGTGTTTGTTGACATTTTTAACGCGTACGGCACGCAGGCCATCCGCCCGTTTTCGAGAAAATGGATCGCTCTCGGTTTAATCAATACCTTTGATCCGTTTATTTTCGTCAGCCATTTGGCCGCGATTGCCGTGTGGTATATCGGAGGTCATCCGGGCGTGACATTTCTGATGCTTTATATCATCCTCGCAGGATATTACGCCGTCCGGTTTTTGATGCAGCTGCGGATAAAGCGAAGGCTGCGCGAAATGATTGAAGAGGAGATTGAAACCATCATTATTTCGCCGACGATGAAATTCAGGCAGTGGCGTATCGCCGTGACGACGGCGCATGCCTTTTATGTCGGCAGAAGCCTTGACGGCCATGTCGTGATATTGGATACATTCAACCGCGTGCCCGTTCCGGAAACCGATGTGATGAAGGCCGCAAAACAGGACGAAAATATTGCAGCCTTTCTTTCATTTTCCCCCGTTTACAGGTGGGAGGTCGATACCTTTAAAGATCATTATGAGGTGCGTTTTATTGATTTACGCTACCGGAGCAAAGGCCACTATCCTTTTGTCGCCATCGTCCACCTCAGTCATGATTTAGAGCTTCTCTCTTCTTACACGGGCTGGATTTTCAGCGAGGAAAAATTGCAGAAAAAATTAAAGCTCGGCTCTGTTTAAGAGCCGGGCTTTTTTTGTCTTCTCACATATATAACCGCAAACACGAGGCTGATCACCGATAGAGCGGCCGCGGGTTTAAAAAACGGCGGGAAATACGTTAATTGAATATCGTTTTTTCCTTTTTGCGCTTTAAATCCGATAAAGGAATAATCCGCTTTTTCAATCTGCTCTTTTCTGCCGTTTATCTTCAGCTCCCAGCCTTTTTCATATGGAATCGGAAGCATGATATACGGCGCGCGGGTTTTGTTATCATACGAGATATGAAGCGTATTTCCGCGCCAGCTGAGATCGGCCCGCGGTTCTTTTTCCGCTTTTCGGTATGCGCTTTTCAGCGTATCGTACCGTTCTTCATAAAGCGCCAGTCCGTCAAGCTGATAAGATCCTTTCGGCAGACGGATTTGGATGTTTTTTGTTTTCGGCACTCTGACAGTAAGATCGTTGATACCTGTTTTGTAAATGGATTGATTCGATTTTCTCGTTGTCGTGTAATCGTTCACTTTTAATGTAAAGCCCTGGTCCTTCGCTTTATTCTTCAAATAAAAGCTGACGTAATAATCGCCGCCGTCCATCTTAGCGGCTTGCGGCGTAATGATCAGGCCGCCGCCGTCTTCGTTTACCGTCAGGATGCCGTTATGATAATCGCCATGTTCGGCCGCTACCTCTGCATGGCGGATCATATTATTCGCCTCAGGCGCTTTTTTCGTGTTGGTTGTGCTTGATTCCGTGACGATCCCGTCAAGCATTGCCCGTTCCCTGGCAAGGGCGGGCGCTTTTTTCAGGCCGCCCTCGTTATATACGCGATCGGCTGTCCGTACGAACGGAAGCATATATTGATTTTGATAAACCGCATAATGGGTTGATTCCATGATTTTTTTGAACCCGTACGGCACGCCGGCCTCGTTTGTTTTTTCCGTCATATAATATTTTCCGTAAAGCAGGCTGTATAAATTAGCCCTGTTTCCTAATGTGGCATAACGGCTGACGCTTTCTCTGCCCATGTCAATCCGGAGGTCGTTCCAGTAAAAGGACAGCAGATTGCGGTTCAGTATGCTTGAGTATACGCTGAATCCGTTGAATCCGTATATGATCGGGGTGTTATTGAAAACACCGTTCATCCAATCTAAACGGGCAAACGGATCAGGGTCTTTTTCTTTCAGACGCTGAATGAGCTCTGATTGTTCTTTGCCTTTATAGTCAGCACCCGTCATAAAGGTATGCGATACCGTATAAATCTTCCCGCCTTCTGATAAAGCATATTTTTCATATGTATTAGCCGTAAGCACAGCCGTAAGCAAAATGACGGCATAGACGGCGGGCACCGCGCCTTTCAGTCTTGTCTTTGCTGCAAAGAAAGCGGCTATGCTCAGCACCAGAAGAAGGATGACGGGCAGGTTGGCGTGATCAGAAATATCCAGACTGTACCGCCTCACCTGGCTCCAATAGAGCAGAACGACGAGTACGGCGGACATCAGCATACTCTTCATGCTGATGTCTGAAAGCTTAGAAAGCCCGGCTGAAACCGTTCCGGCAATCGTGAAGCACAGGACGTATTCAAACCTGTTCTGCGGAGCTGAAAAACCGTTAAAGGCACTTGCCGCGAACGGACTGAAGTGAAACAGAATATACAGCAGACTGATTCCCGCAAACAGCCGGAACAAGCGGTTTTTGTATAAAGTAAATGTAAATAGAAAAAGCAAAAAAGCCGCCGGCAGGATAATAATCCGGCTTGAAAATAAAATGTTGTCGGAAAAATCAAGCCATGCAATATGCTCTGAATACGGCGGCCGCAGATTATGAAGGTATCCGTATACGACAGGAATAAAGGAAACTGCGCTTATGCCGAACCCGAGAAGGCCCGACAGAATAAATATCCTGCATTGAGTGAGCTTTTTCGCCTCATTGCCTTCAAGGGGGATCACCCACCTGAATAAGATATAAATGCCGATGAAAATCAGATTAATATACGCAAAATAAAAGTTGTTGATCAATGTCAGCGCACAGGCGAAGATAAACCACGCCGGCTTTTTTTCCCGGATGATTTTTTCCGCGCCCAACACAAGCAACGGCAGCCACACCATACTGTCAGTGAAAAAGTCCCAATATACCTCATGCCGGAAGTAAATAATCGAGACCCCGTACAACACGGCGCCGGCAAAAGCAGGCACCGTCCGTTTGACGAAATAACGGAACACACACGCCGCCGTGAATATGATAAAACTCTGCTTGGCAATGCTGATAAAAACGGAGGCCTGCGCCCAAAACAGCGCATCAGCCTCACCCGTCAGCTGAATAAGCTGCAAAAAGCGGACAGCGGCGGAGATAAACAGGAATAGAAAAGAAGTAGAGAAATAATAGCCGAGCTGACTGTACACGCCCCCGCCCAGTCCGAACGAATAGCTGTAAAACAGCCTGCCGTTCATATATTGATCAAACAGCAGCTTTTTGAAGACCGCCATTTGGGCGATCCCGTCTCCAGACCCCGTCATATAGCGGCCTGCCGACCACTCTTTTAAGAAAAAAATATGAGCGGCTGCCGCAGCCAGCACACAGGCTGCCGGCAAGATCCATTTATTTTTTTTCATACAACGTCCCCAGACCCTGCGCACAGCGGCGCCTGTTTAATGGTTCCACTTGCGCTTTTTTGTATAATTCGTTTCATTTTGTTCTCCGTACGTTATATTCGCTTCTTTAATTAAATAGTGCGGGCGTTTTTTTGTTTCATAGTAAATCCGGCCGATATATTCTCCGATGATGCCGAGACTCAAAAGCTGGATGCCCCCTAAAAACAGCACGGCGGAAATAATGGTGAAGTATCCGGGTACGGACACGCCGTGTGTCAGAATATGAACAAAGGTCGTTACAATATACACCATCGACAAAAGCAATATCAGAATACCGGTGAAAAAGCATACCCTAAGGGGCTTGTTGTTGAAGGAGACGACCCCGTCCATTCCGTAGTTGAACAGATTGCTGAATGACCATTTGGACGTGCCGTTCTTCCTTTCGACATTTTCATAAAATACGATTTTCTGGTCAAACCCGATCCAGCAGAACAGCCCTTTCGAGAAACGGTTCCCTTCACTCAGCTTCAAAAGGGCATCAACGGCCTGCCGGCTCAGCAGGCGGAAATCTCCGACCCCGTCACGCAGGTCCACTTCGACGGCTTTGTTGATAAATTTATAATACAGGGAAGAAAGCACGGAACGCACGGGGCTGTCCCCTTTTCGGTTGCGCTGCGCGATGACTTGGTCATACCCTTCTTCATAGCCTTGAATGAAGTCTTTCAGCAGATGGGTCGGATGCTGCAGATCGGCGTCCATCACGATTACCGCTTCGCCCTGCACGTGTTCAAATCCTGCCAAAATGGCCGCTTCTTTCCCGAAGTTGCGGGAAAAAGATATGTATTTGACGCGATGGTTTCTGGCGGCCAGTTCTTTAATCTGCTGAAGGGTGTCATCCGCGCTTCCGTCATTGATGTAGAAAATTTCATAGTCATAATGAATCGTCTGAAACTCTTTTTTTAAAGATTCATGGATGAGCTTGACGTTGTTCCCTTCATTGTAAGACGGAATAATAATTGAGATTAACCTTTGTTTCATGAAGGCACCTTCTTTGTATTATTCTTTTTTTAGGACTGCCTTAAAGGAATTGTCCGCAAAACTTCAGTAAGGCTTTTCCTTTTTTTAATGACGTTTAAACCCTTTTTTTGTTACAGGGAAAGAAAATTTTTTCTGCATATGGTTTATATTTTGTCATGTTTTTCGGCAGATATGAGAAAAAAAAGAAAAAGTCTGTACGCGGGACAGACTTTATTGCTGAAGGTATTCATGAATTAAATGGCTGACGATGCGCGGTTTTTCGTGAATGACCCAATGTGAGGCATCGTCTATAAAGATTAAGTCGCCGTTTGGAATCATCCGTTTTGTTTCCTTGGCGAGCTTTTTGCTCAGCGCTCGGTCATTGACGCCCCATATTAATCGGTACGGAACGGGCATTTTTAGCGGAACGGCAGGGCCTAAACCGCCGGCTCTGATCGCCCGGTACCAGTTCAGCATCGCCGTGAGCGCTCCTTTTCTGCCCCAAGCTTCTTTGTAGCTGTCGACATCTTCCCGTGAAAAAAGCGCCGGGCGTTCGGATAAGCCGATCGCGTGATCCAATACGCGGTAATTGTCTTCAGACAATCTCCGTTCCGGCTTTTCCGGCAGCTGAAAGAACGCGATATAAGAGCTTTTCTTCCACTGCGGCGGGTAGAACGGTGTGACCTTCCGCATAACCGCCGGGTGCGGGATATTGACCGTGATCAATTTTTCAACGTATTGCGGCCGC
This sequence comes from Bacillus sp. B1(2022), assembly GCF_040259625.1. Taxonomy (NCBI): domain Bacteria; kingdom Bacillati; phylum Bacillota; class Bacilli; order Caryophanales; family Bacillaceae; genus Bacillus; species Bacillus sp. B1(2022). The sequence continues at coordinate 103,877 of NZ_JANIFO010000013.1, read as the reverse complement.
GTGGTTGCCAAATGCCAGGCCACGGCTCCTCCCCAATCGTGTCCGATGACGACGGCTTTGTCATCTGTAAAATGAGTGATCAGCCCGATAATGTCGTCTCTGAGCGTATCAATGGTATAGTTTTCAATGCCCTCCGGTTTGTCACTGAGATTATAGCCGCGCTGATCAGGCACGACAACATGGTATCCGGCATCCGCTAGCGGTTTGATCTGGCTCTTCCAGCCGTACCAGAATTCCGGAAACCCGTGCAGCAGCACCGCCAAAGGACCGTCTTTCGGACCGGCTGAAGCCGTGTGCAGCGTCACTCCGTTTGTTTCGATCATGTGAAACGTAATGTCATTCATCGATTCTCCTCCCCGTTTGTTTCAATCTTCTTTCTGTTAAGACGATGATCAGTACGCTGATCGCAATCAATAATACGGCCTGAACGATCAGGGCGAACGGCTGAGTCAGCCGGATAAGCAGGCTGCCCGCAAATCCAGCTGCCGCCGATATAAGGCCGAACAAAATCATGAGAAGCGCACTGAATCGATTGCCTTCTTTCCACTGCGACTCATCCGCCATAGATCGCTTCGTCCGATATCCGTACAGGCTGTTGATCGACTTCGGCGGAAAAAATGTGACTGAAATGCCGGCCGCAGCCATCAGAAGGCCGCCGATTACCATTATCATATCCGTCACTCTCCTTTTCATCTTTTACGAAAGGAAAGACGGAAGGTTTCAGAAAAAAAGCAGGCTCATTCGCCTGCCTGAATCTTTATTTTTGAGTTAAGTCGGCCGTTTTCACATAACCTGCTTTCCCGCCGTATGTGACGTACGCCCATTTACGGTCAAATCCTCCGTCATGGCTGAACCCCCAGCCGAGCACATTGACGGTTTCACCCGCTTTAACGGACCCTTTTTTGCCGGTTTCCAAAGTCGGCGTATAAAAAGCGGTTTGTTTCGCCGTCACCGCCTTCACCGGCTGCTTCATCAGAAAATGTGTGGAGATATAGGCTTTGTGCCCTTTGTAGTCAATCTCAGCCCAATCTGCTCCTTGAAGCCGTTTAACCTTTACGGAATCCTCTGAACGAAGCGTGCCGATAATCGACCCTTGTTTATTTGGTTCTTTGCGGACGTTAAGTTCTCCTGCTTTCACGATATATGTATCTGCTGCGGTGTCTATTTTTGTCTGGTGAACTGCTGCGGCATTCGCTGCCGGATCGAAAAAAACGGTGCCTGCGGCTAAAAATAAGCAAAGTCCTGCGGCCGGAATAAATGCGGTTAACCCCTTTTTCATGTTCATTGTGGTTCCTCCCCGCTATTTTATAAGTTATTACACATTTCCACATTCCGCCGGTCGCCAAACATGATTTTTCTATTTCTTTTATAAAAAGTAAAAACCGCCGGACTTGTATCCGGCGGGCGAACTGCTATGTTAATGCAGGAGACCCCTGCTTTGATCCAAATAATGAGAAACGTCTTCCCGAACGCTCTGGAACATATGGAGCTTGCTGCCGTATGATTCGATCCATTCCTTGACGACGCGTTCCGTCATTTGCTCTCCTTGATACGGGCGGCCGGCTTTTGCGTAAGTTGCTTCGAAATCTCCCCATAAAAGCTCAACCCAAGTTCGCGCTTGCAAATAGCTGAGCATGTCATTTTTCTCAAGCAGCAAATTCGTCAGTTTGTCGATATATGTATTCATGTCTCTGTCTCCTTTCCTTGGGAAAACCTGCTGCTTTTACGCAGCTTGTCACAGGCATATACTAACTTTACGTCTTCAGTCCAGAAGGCGCAACCTTTTGATATTGGCCGAGGGGGAAAACAAATGGTCCGGAACAAGGCAAAAGGATTTCCTAATCAGAACAATAATAAGTTTGAAGGCGAACCGCGGGCAAAGGATGACTACGCTTCTAAACGGGCGGACGGTTCAATTAATTCGCACCCGCAAGAACGCATGAGAGCTTCAGGCAGGCGATAACACACACACCGTAAGAGACCGGGAATGACCCGGTCTTTTTTTTTGCGGAAAAAAACATCCTTTTGCGGTCATAACGCTAAATAAATTCCATAATATGTTAAATGTTAAAACGAAAGCCGGTAGACAAAAAAGGAGGGGTTTTATAAAATGAAGACAGTTTCAAAACGATTGCTGAGCCTTACCGCATTCTTACTGTCAGTTTCATTATTTGCTGTTTCAGCAGAAGCAGCGGGCAGCCCGCAGACATCTGTATCAAACAGCGGTGAGGAGTTTGACGCACATCAGAATCAGCCTGTACAAACAACACAGACATCCCCCGCTTATGAAGGAACGGGCCTCACCAAAAGACAGCTTGCACAAAACAGCAAAGCTGACATCAAGTCATTAAAGCCTTCCAGTATTATTGGGACAGACGAACGAATCAGAATTTCTCCTACAACATCATTTCCATATCGAGCGACAGCACAGCTGACCGTTACATACAGCGGCAGCACAAGCACCTACGGATGCACCGGTTTTTTTGTCAATGCCGACACGATCGTTACGGCGGGACATTGCGTGTATGACCAGAAAAACGGCTGGGCATCGAAAATTACGGCAGCTCCCGGCCGCAACGGATCATCGTACCCGTACGGCTCTTATTCAGGCAAGACATTCTACAGTGTCAAAGGGTGGACAGAAAACGGTGACACAAACTACGACTACGGCGCAATCAAAGTAAACGGGTCGCCCGGGAATACCGTCGGCTGGTACGGCTACCGGACGACCAACAGTTCCAGTCCGGCCGGGCTTTCCTCAACCGTGACAGGATATCCGTGCGACAAAGTGTCCGGTTCCATGTGGTCGGACAGCAAGCCGATTCGTTCTGCCGAGACATATAAACTCACTTACACGACAGATACGTTCGGCTGCCAGAGCGGATCGCCCGTTTACCGCAATTACAGCGACACCGGCCAGACCGCCATTGCCATTCATACAAACGGCGGGTCGTCTTACAATCTGGGAACAAGGGTGACAAACAGTGTATTCGACAACATTCAATATTGGTCAAATCAATAAAGCTTTTGTTTTCTTTCTCGCCGCGGCCGTTTTATGCGGATGCGGCAAAGCGGATGATTCTGCCGCCAAAAAAGCATTGCCCGTTACGCTCCATGTTGAGGATGCAGACGGTTCACCGGCGGCCGGTGTGACGGTCACCGTGATGAAAGCGGCGGAGTCAGATCATCAGCCGAATATAGACCGCGGAGAGATAATAGGCAAGACTGATCACCACGGCGAGATTGCATGGAAAAGCGGCGCGAAAGGAACCTATGCCGTCGTTTTTGAAAAAGACGGAGTACCGGAAACCCGGAATATGTCCTTAGCTGAGAGTGATAAACATACGGTGATCAGCATTACATTGAAGCACTGAAAAAAGCTTGCAGGCGGAATATCCCCTGCAAGCTTTTTGTTATCCTTTATGCACTTGGTATTCATAGACATCTTTCTTCTCAGACAGATGAGCGAACGTGGAAAGCACAAGGCCGAGAGCCGTCATCAGCGCACCGCCGGCAAACAGCCATGAGTAAGATCCCGTTCCCCCGAGAATCAATCCGCCGATCCAGGCGCCGAGCGCGTTTGCCAGGTTAAAGGCGGAAACGCTCACCGCAGCGGCGATTGTCGTGCCGTTTTCTGAGGAAGAAATAACCTTGGTCTGCAAAAGCGGCGGCGTGCCGAACGCACATGCGCCGAATAAAAATGTCGCTGAAACGGCGGCGGCGGGAAAAACAGCGATATAAGGGAAAATCGCCAAGACGCCGATCAAGCCGATCATCACACCGATCATCGTGCGTGTCAGCAGTTTGAGCGGCACTTTCCCCGCGAAGAAATTCCCCGCCACTCCGCCGAGACCGTAGGCAAATAACGCACCTGTGATGCCGACTGTGCCGAACCCCGCTGAATCTCTTAAAATCGGCTCAATAAACGTGTAAGCGATAAATACGCCTGAGTAGCCGAGAATGGTGATCGCAAAGGAAAAAATCACTTGTTTATGCTTAAAGACACTCCATTCATTCATCAGCATCGGAATCACTTTCGGTTTCCGGTTCGGTACGACCAGCATCAGTCCGATCAGCCCGATCATGCCTAAAACGGAAATAATGAAAAAGACGGCCCGCCAGTTAAGGGCATCCCCTAAATAAGAGCCGAACGGGACACCGAGCATCAGCGCCACGGTTAATCCGCCGTTCATGGAAGCCGCGGCGGCGGAACGTTTTTCAGGCGGCACCATTTCACTCGCAAACACCATGGCGATCGCAAAAAAAGCTCCGTGGATGGATGCGGATAAAATTCTGGAAATCGCCAGCACGGCGAAGTTCGGCGCAAAGACGCTCATCAGGTTGGCAAGGACGAAGATGCCCATTAACCCTAGCAGCACCGGCTTTCTTGGCAGCTTAACCGCGATAATGGTTACGATCGGGCCCGTCAGGCAGACGCTCGCCGCGTACGCCGTAACAAGCATGCCCGCTGAAGATACATGTATATGAAAGTCATCGGCAATCGACGTCAGAATACCCATGACAGCATATTCCGTATACCCGATGGAAAATGTGCAAATCATTAAAACAAAAATCATTAATTTCACTGATGGCTGTTTCATTTTGATATTCAACGCAAATCGCCTCCTTTTTATTAAAAAACAACGAAATCCATCTTAAAAGATATCAAAAATGAATTCAATCATTTTTTACTGAAAGGTTGAAACGAATGTGCCCGAAAAGAAAAAGAGGCCGGAACCGGCCTCTTTTGTTATTTTTTTTCTTTTAAAACGGAAATCGGCAGTGCTTCTTCCCCGTCAGACGGGGAAGATCTGTGTCCCCAGGCGAATACGCCGTTGATGTAATCAATGCGGAAAGTGTCATCAGAACCTTCTATCTGATACACCCCGCCGGGCCGAAAGTCTTCCGGGTTCAGCATGTAAGCTTTGGCCATCGTAATTTTCCGTTCAAGCACGGCCAGTTCATTTACAATGCCCATCTGTTCCGCTTTTCGCGCTTTTTCCGTCAGTCCCGCAATTTCTGTCTGTAGTTCATGAGGCGTCATTTGACTGTATCGTTTGTCCATTTCAGTTTACTCCTCTTCCTGCAAGAATTGATCAATATCGTCAATCGAGAATCCTTTTCTGAATAAGTACTGTTTAACCTTCATTCCGCTTTCATAACTGCCGTCATAACGGTATTTCCTGATCGCTTTTTCCGCATGAGCCTTCAGAGCTTCCATCTCGGCTTCATCGTCATTCTCATACTCCGTCTGCTCCAGAGCGGCATTGATGACGTCGAAAGGGAAACCTTTTCGCTGAAGCTGCATCTGCGCCCGCTGTCTGATCTCTTTTGTGGACAGCTTTTTGTCTTTTTTCAGGATTTTGCCGATATGTTTCAGCGCTTCTTGTATCTGCTCATCAAATGTAAACGCACTGAGCGTCTCCTTGATGGTATCGTCGTCTATTCCTTTCGCTTTCAGCTCGCGGAACAGGACGTCAGGGCCTTTGCCGTTTGTTTTTTTGTGGGTGCTCGCATAGGCTTCGGCAAATTCTTTGTCATTTAAGTAGCTGTAATCGTACAGTTTATGGATGACTTCAGAAATGACCATGTCCGGCGTTTCTTTTTTCTTCAGATGATCCCGGACTTCTTTTTCAGAGCGCATCCGGTATGATAAAAATTCTACGGCGCGGTTAAAGGCTTTTTTCACGTCATCGCCGTACTGGATTTCAAGAATGTCAAGCTCGTCCAGTTCTTTCCCTTTTTTCAGGTCAAAACGCACAAGCACGTCGGCGTCGACGCTGAATGCATATTTCTCATCAAGAAAGATGTTGAAGCGCTCGGTATTTTTCTTTTGGGTCGATATTTTTGTAATAAACGGCATCCCGGTCTCCTTTCCCGCCCCGATGTTCAGGCGTTTTTCTTTTTGGCAAATGAGGTACAGTATATATATCAACGTGTAAGGAGAGATGGATATGAATATCGCGATGACAGGCGGCACTGGTTTTCTGGGCCGGCATCTGACAGGTGTGTTTACCCGCCGGGGACATCATGTCTATATTTTATCAAGAAAACAGAGAGAAACCGAACAAAAAAATGTGACATATGTTCAATGGCTGGCCGAAAACGCGGCGCCTGAGCGCGAGCTTCCCCCTATTGATGTATGGGTGAACCTCGCCGGCAAATCCATCTTTGACCGCTGGACGGACACAACGAAGGAACAAATCATCTCAAGCAGAATAGAAGCGACGAGAGAAGTCAGACGGATTATGAAGCAGCAGCCGAAAAAACCCCGGGCTTTGATTCAGGCCAGCGCCGTCGGCATTTACGGCACAAGCACAGAAAAAACGTTCACCGAACAGTCAGATACGTCAAATGAAGATTTTCTCAGTCATACGGCTCATATGTGGGAACGTGAAGGCCAGAAAATTGAAGCGCTCGGCATCCGGACGGTATATGCCAGATTCGGGGTGATGCTCGGTGAAAAAGGCGCCCTGCCGCTCATGGTTCTCCCTTATAAACTGTTAGCCGGCGGCACCATCGGCTCTGGACGGCAATGGCTGTCATGGGTTCATGTCGATGACGCCGCGGAACTTATCGCTTTTGCGGCGGAGCATGATGACTTGTCCGGTCCCATGAATGTGACATCGCCGAACCCCGTGGAAATGAAGCAATTCGGAAAGACGATCGCAGGCGTCCTGCACCGCCCCCATTGGATTCCCGTACCGGAACTTTTTCTGGAGAAGGCCTTGGGAGAAATGAGCCTGTTGATCGTAAAAGGCCAGCGCGCCCTGCCTAAGCAGGCGCTGACATCCGGTTTTCAATTTACGTATGAAGAACTTGATTCCGCTTTAAAGGATCTCTTATCTGCATAAAAACGGAAATAAAAGCCAATCCTATTGGTATTCTGTTTTGAAGGAGGGTCTTCTTTTATGGAAAAGAAGCGCGAAAAACATCAGCAGGGAGCCAATCTGAAAAAAATGCAGGAAGTCCTTTATTCCGGTGAATTCAAAAAAGCGGAAAGAGCAGCCAAACGGAAATAAACTGAATAAAGTCCGGAACCGGGCAGATACTATGTTTGTTTGATATCACTTTTTTCAGGGGGCGATTGATATGGGCAGAAATCATACTCACAAAAACCGTGATAAAAACAAACAAAAACTTCCTCAAGTTCCGGATGCTTTGAAACGCGAAACAGACGGCACATATGAGGAATATTCAAGCGAGCTTGCTGATTCCGCTGACCGTGAAGCGCAGGCGCGGATGAAAGCCGCTGACAACAGAGCTAAAAGCAAAACCCGCTAATACGAAATCCCCGCCTCTGTATAGAGACGGGGATTTTTTTTTACAGTTCGGTAAACAGGCTTTTTGCCGGCGTCCGTTCTTTCGCCTTAGGCTGTTCATCCGGATAGCCCGTTTGAATGATAGCTGCAAAGCGCTCATTGTCAGCAAGGCCGAAGTCTTGGTGCACCTGTTTGTCATACATAATGCGGCCGCTTTTCCAGACCATGCCGATGCCGTTTTCATGTGCGAGAAGCTGAAGGTTTTGAATCATGCCGCTCAGCGCCGCGAAATCATCGTTTCTCGTAAATTCATTTTCATCTTCTTTTAAGACGACCAGCAAAAATCCCGGAACGGCGCTGAGATTTTTTCTCATGTTCCGCTCTTTTTCCTCGTTGAAATCATCTTTTATCTTTTTGAAAAATGAGACGTAGCTGTCCGCAAGCTTTGCTTTTCCCGCTTCGCTTGCTGCGTAGATAAAACGCCATGGCTCCGTCAGTCTGTGGTTCGGTGCGTAAACGGCCGTTTCAAGCATATCTAATATGACTTCAGAAGGTACGGTTTCCGGTTTAAACGACCGGATGGATCTTCTGTTTCTGATTGTATGTGCAAGACTTTCGTTTTGCTGTAATTGTTCGGTTTTCGGCATGCCGATTCACCTTCCTATCCAAATGAAAATGATTATCATTTATAATATAACGGATACGACCGGCTTTTGTAAACCGTTACGGAAGCTGAAAATTGATTGTTTCGGCATACACGGCCGTTCCCGTCATCTTGATGTTCATCTCTCCGTTTTCCTCCGTGATCCTGATTTCCACTTTTCCGTCTTTCCCGATTTCCTGGCCTTGTTCAATCGTGAGGCATTCGGCTTCGGAGCCTCCGTATTGCCGCATATAGGCTGCCATGACGCCTGAAGCGGTTCCCGTGACGGGATCTTCGGTCGTTCCGGAGAAAGGGGAAGAAAAATGGCGTCCGTGCAGATCACTTTCCGGATGGACGGTTTCCAGAGAAAACGGATGAACGCTCGCTTTCGGAAGATCGCGCAAAATAGCGGGAAATTGTGCGTTGTCCGGCACCATATTCCGTGATGCTTTAAGTGATCTCAGCGGAACAATCAGTGTCCAGATCCCCGTTGATCCGTAAACAATCGGCAGCCCGCTGTGAAAATCCTCAGCCGTAATCCCGAGCGAGGCCGCAAGCTTTTCTTTGTCACCCGTAAACGGCAGAAATTGCGGGGGAGCCTGTTCGAGTGTGATGTATACCCGGCCGTTTCGTTCAGCGGCTTTTGCGGGAAGAATGCCGGCTTTTGTTTCAATTTGATATGTCTGATCAGCCTGAAGCCTTCCCTTTTCAATTAATGCGTAAAGAGAGGCGACGGTAGCATGTCCGCATAAATTCATTTCGTGGCCGGGTGTAAAATAGCGGATGCGCAGATCGGCTTCTCCGCTTTTACAGAGAAATGAGGTTTCATTGTACCCTGCCATTTCGGCGATCATCTGCATCTCTTCATCTGAATAATCATCTCCGTTAAAGACGATTCCCGCGGGATTTCCCAAATCCGGAATATCGGAAAACGCTTCATATTTAAACACGGTTGCCTGTTTCATTCATCAGCCTTCCTTTCACCTTATGATCATGTTATTCAGTATAACAGAGTGAAATTAGAATTTTTAGTCAATTATTCAAAAAAAAAGACGCCTTTTAACGGCGTCTTTTTTTGGTTTTTCCGATCAGGCGGGTGACGAGGATCATCGTGACGGACAGTGATCTGTTTTTGCGGTACGCCAAGTATTTCCCGCGCCACTCCGGTTTGTATTTTTCTTTAAAGGCCCGCAGCCCGCTGAAGCTGTACATATACCGGACGTTGTTGAAGATGACGGCCGCGATTCTTTCCGACCAGAAAGAAGTAAAAGCCGTTCCTACGTTTGACAAAGGCGCCATGCCCATATTGAAGGTAGTATAGCCTTTTTCCTGCGCCCAGAGAAACAGACGGATGAAAAGCGCGTCCATAATACCGTTCGGCGCGCTTTTCCGATAACGCATCAAGTCGACGGATATCTCGCCTTCCTGATACATCGGCATCAGGTTGGCAAAAGCGATGATCTCCCCTTCCGCGTCTTTCACGTAAGCAATCGGCGCCTGTTCCAAATAATCCCGGTCGAAGAAACCGAGAGAAAAACCTTTCTCTTTTTTCGGTCCGAGCCATTCGTCCGAAATGTCTTTCAGCTTGGCGATAAACTCGGAGGAAAACGGCGGTTCCCCGACATGAAATGTGTAGCCTTCGCGGTCAAATTTGTTGTTAATCGCCCGCAGCCCCGCTTTTTTCTTACCTGAGAGCGTAAAGGCCTCCATATCCACGAACGCTTCTTCTCCAAGCTTGAAGAAGTTATAGCCGAAGTCATGGTACAGCGCCAGATCTTCACGTTCGATCTGATAAAACATGACACTCAGCCCCTGCTTATGCGCTTCATTCAGAAATTCCTCAATCACAAGCGGAAAAGAGTCTCTCTGTCCTGACGGATCACCGAGCACGACAAGCCTTCTGGAAATCTGGCTGAACAATAAAAGCGCTTTGCCGTCGCTTGAGAAATAAAACCGCTTATCCCCGAGAAAGCCGAGATGGCTGAGCGCATTTCCGCCTTCTTCCGCCAAAAAGGACTTCAGCCGTTCAGGATCGGCCTCTTCTCCGATCGGCTTCGATCTTTTATGATAAAAGAACGTAAACAAAAGGAAAAACAGCGGCACAACAATAATAGCCGTCATCGTGGCATATGTAATGTGCGAATTGTTATGGACGAAATAATCGTGGCGCAGCAGCCGATTCATTTTATCCCAAATAAAGCCGGCAATGAGATTGTAGTTAAACAAGGCGATAATAAACAGAGCGGCCGCAAAAATCATCTGGCCGAGCGTATACGAAGCCTGCTCTCTGATAAACTGCCGCTTTAACAGCACAAGCAATACGATGACGACAGGCAGAATAAAGATCGCGCTGATGTTCAATCCTTTTAAGAAACTGAACACAAAACCGCCGACCAGCGCGGCAACCGCCATTGAATAAGAACGTTTCGTCCGTTTGTATAATTCAATCGGCAAGATTAAAAGAATCAAAGCCGCGCTTAACGATAACGCGTTAAACGCAAGGAGCGCCGGGCGCGGAATATGCGGGATGACCGTCTCCCTGTCAATCGGCAGGGCGACGGACGCCAGCACGACGACTCCCGCCATGAAAACCAAAAGCGACAGCGAACCGTAAAGCACCCTGATTAAGATAGCGCGCTGGAATACGAGAAGCACGTTCGTCGTTTCCACGGCAGGCGCCATCTTCGGATTTGATTCCAGCCGTTTCAGCGTATTTTCCGTTAAATCGCCAGCCGCAAAGAACAGCCCGAACACAAACGGAATAAATGAATACACAATCCGGTAGATGACGATGGATGTCACAACCGCCTCCTGCGGAAAGCCCATATTCTGCATGCCGAGCAGAAACAGAAGGTCAAACGAACCGAATCCTCCCGGCACAAGACTGATGATTCCCCCGATAGCGGCAATGGCAAATACACCGAATACATGGCGGACATCCGCGTGAATTCCCATGACATACAGGGAATAATACATGACGACAGCCGCCGCAAACCATTCAGCAAACGATGCCCCGATGTAAGAAAAAACCGGATGCCTCGGTTTTGCTTCACCGTCTTCTGCGCCAGCTTTTTTATTGTTGATCCCAGCGGCGATTAAGGCTGCCGGCACTATAAGCGCCACTCCGGCGATAACAGCCCACAGCCACGGTTTCTCACCCGTAATCTCTCCAACCGGCAGAACCCGGGCGATGGTCAGGATACTGAAGACGGACAGCCCGAGCAGCGCTGAGGACGTAAGCCAGGCGATGCCTGCGACGAGGCGTTTTACGTCATTCGTATGTTCTTTGTATAGCATCGTCCGCAGCCCGACACCCGCCAGACCGCCGAATCCAAGGACATTGTTAAAGGAATTGGCGATAAAGGAGACCCTGAATACTTTCCAATTCGGAATGTTGAGGCGAAGCGTCCGTTTCAGCACAAAGTCATAAAAGGACATTGCGCTGACGGCAAGAAGGCCGAGCAGAACGAGAATAAATAAATCGTAACGCTCAATCCCGTTAATAATGTACAGCGTTCGTTTAAAAGAAAGGTCTGTCAATTCCTTTTTGGACTGATAAATGACTAAAAGCAAAACTGCAATAGGAAATAATACTTTTAATATCGATAAGGCATTCTTTTTAGTCAGCAATGTTCTCTCCAATCATCATAAAATAGCTTATTTATTATAATTCCCCCAATAATCTCCAACATATTATACACTACCACCTCACATTCAAACAAAACTCGTCTGCAACTTTCTTTCTCTGATTAAAATCAGTAATATGGTATGCAGGAGTATAAATGAGGAAGTGAGACGATGGATTATAATCTGCATGATACAACAGTATTAAGCGGCGATATTTTTTCTCCTGAGGAACGGGATATTTGGGTGCTGTACATGAAAGTGATGACATCGGCGGGGCTCGGCGATGTGTCGGAGTGGATGAAGCTTGATATGAGCATGCCGCAAATGAAGGTGCTGATGCTTCTGAACAACCACGGGACGCTTAAGGTGAGTGACATAGCGGAGAAAATGGGCGCTTCCCTTTCAAATACGACGGGGCTGCTTGACCGTTTAGAAAAATCATGTTTCATTACACGCGCTCCGTCAGAAGAAGACCGCCGTTCAGTCGTCGTTCAATTAACGGAAAACGCGAAAGATATTTTCCGCAGCCTTTATCAAAAAGGACATGTAAAATTGAAGCGTTCATTGGAAACACTGACCGCTGAAGAAAAACAAACGGTCAATCAAGGGCTTGCCATTTTGGCAAGAGCGCTTGATTCTTCCAAACAGGGATAGAGATGAAAAAGGCCTGCCGGTATCGGCGGCCTTTTTTTGTTTGACATTTAATTCACTTGAAGTGAATAATATATTCGAAGTGAATTAAAAACAGGAGGATTGATCAGTATGCCGGAGCCATTGCAAACAGAAAAAAACCAGAGCCGGGCCATCACTCTCTTTACGATCGGTGTGTTCATGGCGGCGCTGGACAACGGAATTATTTCCGCTGTTCTGACGACGATTAACGGCTCTTTTGATGTTTCTCCTTCATGGGGATCGTGGGGAGTGACCCTTTACACATTGGGACTCAGTGTCAGTGTGCCGATTGTCGGCAAGCTGTCGGACCGATACGGGCGGAAAAAGCTGTTTATGATTGAAGTCGGGCTGTTCGGACTCGGCTCTTTGCTTGTCGCACTCAGTCAGAGCTTCCCGATGTTTTTGGCGGCACGGCTCATTCAGGCGCTTGGCGGCGGCGGAATTTTTATTATCGGGAGTTCGCATGTGCTGGCCGTGCTTCCGAAGGAGAAACAAGGGAAAGCTCTCGGGCTTTTAGGGGCGATGAACGGTATGGCGGCCGTCCTCGGACCGAATATCGGGAGCTTTTTGCTTGATGTAACCGGATCGTGGCATTGGCTGTTCTTGATTAACCTGCCGATTGCCGCCGCTTTGGTTGTGTGCGGCGGTTTGTTTATCGCTGAAACGAAAGAGCCTGAGGCGAAACGGCTTGACCTCGCCGGCACAATGCTGCTGTCTCTTGCGATCTTATCTTGTATGATCGGTATCACGAATCTCGATGGGGCGAAGCTGTCAGAAAGCATAATGGACGTAAAGGTATACGGGTATCTTTTGGGAGCTGCACTTCTCTTTCTGGTGCTGCTTAAGGTCGAAAAGCGGGTTGAAAACCGAGGGGGCGATCCGATTCTCGCCTACTCGCTGCTGCAAAATAAAGTGTTTCAATGGACGCTCGTCATCGGATTTTTATCGGGAGGGCTGCTCGCTGCGGTCATTTTTATTCCTTCTTATGCGGAGCAATATTTGCACGTATCGGCGGAGAAAGCGGGTTATTGGATGACGCCGCTCGCGTTGGCGTCAGGCATCGGAGCGTGGCTCGGCGGGGCGATCACGGATAAAAAAGGGCCGGTCTTTTCCGCGGTTGTATCAGGCGCCATCGCATTTGCCGGCTTCAGCCTGTTTCCGTTATGGGTGACGGATAAATGGGAATTTGTCACAGCGAGTGTCATTGCGGGGATCGGTTTCGGATTTCTGCTCGGGGCTCCGCTGAATGTGCTTGTATCAGAAACGGCGGGCCAAAACAAAGGAACAGCGCTCGGCACGCTGTCACTCGTAAGGCAGGTCGGGCTGACGCTCGCTCCGGCTTTATATGCCGGCTTCATTACAGCGGGCTTTGACCGGATCGGAGATGACATCAAAAACCGTTTAGCGAAAAGCGGCATTCCCGCTGATCAGGCGCAAATGCCCGATATCGGCGGCGGACTTTCTTCGTTGCAGGAGCAGGTAAGCCGAATCCCCGTTCCCGCCGTCAAAAAAGCGGTTTCTGATGCAATTGAAGCGGGCATTTCCAGCGGCTACCACCATCTTTATACGGCAGCCGCCGTCATTTCATTATGCACGATTGTGTCTGCGGCGGTTTTGGCGTATTTCCGGAAGCCGGCATCCTCTAAGACAGATGCCAGCCCATCCGCCGGGAAAGCTCAGTAATATGGGCGATGTGATGTTCAGAGTGCCAGACATATAGTCCGAGCGCTTGTTCCAGCGTAACCGTCTCTTTAGATGCAGGATGGAAGTATGTCCGTTTGAATTGGGCTTCCGTTATGGAGCGCAAAAGAGCGGCCCATCTTCTGTGCAGGATCGTTAACAGCTCAAGCGCATCCCCGCAAGCGGCGGTTTTGGAATCATGAAGAGCGGCCCAGCCTTTTTCATCATAAGGGCGGATTTCCGGTTCATTCTCCGTTAAGCTCAATTTAAACCGGGTATAGCCGTTCATGTGGCTGTCCGCCAGATGGTGAACCACTTGGCGGACAGTCCATCCCCCTTCGCGGTACGGCGTATCAAGCTGACTGTCCGACATCGCTCTGACAGCTTGTTTCAGTTTGGCCGGAGCGTGTTCGAGCGTATTGATCCATTCTTGTTTCTGTCCGGCCGAAATCAATTCAGCCGGCTGATATTCTCCAATCGGATAGCTGAGGATTTGTTTTTCCATTTTTGTCTCTCTCCCGTTGATCGTATTATGAAAGTATGATGGTGATGTCGCAGCCTTCCGCTTTCGCTTCACGAAAGACCTGAAGCACACTCTCGGCGCCATTTTCAGTAAGCTGCTTGCTTTGTTCAAACTGTCTCCATTCTAAAACGAGGGGGTATTCCACCCAGCCGGTCAGACAATCCCATAAAGCGTCAAGGTTTTCACCGTAGTATTCAGGAAGAGCAAGTTCCTTTTTCAATGTCTGGTGCAGGTCGCTCATACTTCTGATTTGCTCCCCGTTAATAACTGCTTTATTCATGCGCGGCTCCTTTCCCATGTTTTTATTCTATCAGTTTACCATTTTCCTCTTCAGAAGTGACCGGAGTCTGCCGCGGTTCCAGCTGGACAATGCCTTGCCCGCCGTCAACGGCCACCCTGTCCCCCGTTTTCAGTTTTGACGTTGCATTTCCGCACCCGACAACGGCAGGAATTCCCAGTTCCCGGGCAACGATCGCCGCGTGGGACAAAGGGGCGCCGACGTCCGTTATGATAGCAGCCGCTCTTGGAAAAAGCGGGGTCCAGCCTACATTGGTTGTCGAAGTCACTAAAATTTCCCCCGCCGCAAAAGAATCCCCGTCTTCCGGAGCATCAAGGACACGGACAATGCCCTCCACTCTCCCGGCCGCTCCCGCGAAACCTTTTAAAGTATGCGCATCATCAGTTTCCGCAGGCATAAAAGCATCGTAATAATCCGCTCTTCTGTCAGGATCTTCAGCCCATTTAAACGGATTGAATCTTCCGTTAATAACGGATGGGAACGGCGGCAGTTTTTTATAGGTTTCATAGTTTTGCTTTCTCGCTTGAATCGACGCAACCGCCGGCTCTTTCCCCGCGAGCAGATCGGTTATTTCATGCAGATACAAGAAGAAAATATCGTCCTTCATGCCGGTCATTTCCGCCGCTCTGAGCGCGAATGCTCTGGCTGTCCGGTATACCCTGACAAATTCGGATCTGGTTGTTTCTCTAATATTCGCGTATTCTGACGCTTTTTCCATTTTGGCTTTGAGCCATTTGACCTTATGAGGAAACTTTTCTTCAAATCTTCGGAAGGCCTGTTCATGCGCCCGCTGCTGTTTCAAAAGCAGTTGTTCGGCATCAATACCCGACTCTTTGTGTTCTTTGATCTGCTTCGTCAGCCAATCCCGGTTTTCTCCCGGATGCGGTATGGAAAGTTCGTATTCATGCGGGCCACGGTGGCCTTGGTTCCTGAGATATTCTTCCTCGCTCATACGGCCTTTCATGACTTGATCAATGCCGATAATCGGCTCCAGGCTGGCCAGGCCGCCTTTTCCCCTCAGATTGGACAGCAGGAGATTCGCATCTTCTATCCCTGCGAGTTTTGTTAATTGAGAGGTTAACGACGAAGAGGATTGCGCAGAATCACGCCCGCCGGATATTAACGCAAACCACGCGTTGCATAAATACGGATAGATCTCATTGTTCCATATCGCTAATAATGTCCGCTCCGTTTCGGCCCGTTTCAGCTTTTCCTCAATATTCCGGCACCACTCCGGCGATTCGTCCAAGTAGGAGGACATGTTTTTT
The DNA here is from genome assembly GCF_040259625.1 of Bacillus sp. B1(2022). NCBI lineage: Bacteria > Bacillati > Bacillota > Bacilli > Caryophanales > Bacillaceae > Bacillus > Bacillus sp. B1(2022). The sequence goes on along the minus strand of NZ_JANIFO010000013.1, from coordinate 87,904 downwards.
TTCGCGTGCTTCATTTTCGACAGATACGGTTTCAGTTTTTTCGAGATGATCTTCAAAAGTTCATACTTTGAGAACGGATATAAAGGAATTTTCATTTCCGCCGGGATTTCTCCCAATGTATCGCTCATCATTTTTCCTATTTTTCCGCCTTTCGGATTCAGACCGAAAGCGGCGAGAACGGAAAGAGGCTGGCTCATATTGTTATAGGCTCTTCCACAAATATTGCCGGACCAGACATAATAACCCGGAATGATGCCCGACTCTTCATCCAGATTCCGGAGGAGCGACCATGTCAGCGGCGTCATCACATCGGGAATCGCTTCTCCTATATTTGTGTTTGTCCATAAAAAATCCCCGCTGAAAGAATCATTCCATTCATAGGTTTCCAGATTTCCGGCTTGTAAGGTCGTAATCGGGCGGGATTGAAGAATATACAATGTCCCGCCCGCGGCGGCCCATTCAATATCCTGCGGCCCTCCAAGATCTTTTTCCAGCTTTTTCGCCAGTTTATAGAGCTTTGACGCATATTTGCGAAATTCCCCGGGGCCGTCATATTTTTTCTTGGGCCGTGCCAGTTTAAAAGAATAAGCATCGGCTTCCCCGGAAACGAGCTGCTCCCCGAGACCGTAGACGTAATTGCCTGTCATCTCCCGCCTGCTCCCCGTAATCGGATCTGCGGTAAACAGCACTCCGGATATCTCAGACGGTATCATCAGCTGGATGACGATTGCGATTTCATGCTCATCTTCCATTCCCTGAACGGCGCTGTACGCTTTTACCCTTTCAGACTGTGCCGATCGGCGGACTTCATCAATCGCCCTGGACATGTCTTGATCTGTTTTGACATTCAACACCGTATCGAATTCTCCGGCAAAGGAAGCCTGAGCGGAATCCTCGCTCAGCGCGGATGATCGTACGGCAAACAACGCAGATGCATGGCGGCTGCGGATGGATTTCACATATTGATCAATAGCCTCTCTCGCCTGATGGCGCAGCTGTCCGTCCTGAAAGGCAGACGGCAAAATCACAAACCCTTCAGGCACAGGATACCCGCTTTGATACATTTTAGAGAGAATGCTTCCTTTTCCTCCCGCAAAGGAATAAAGTTCGTCCGGAAGTTCTCCGAATGTTTTGACACAGTCATTCATAATGTCCCCGCTCCTTTTTAGTCGTTCATCCAAGCTCACAGTTTTTCTCTTTTTCACTTTTTTTGAAAGTATTTCCTATAAGTATACAATATATCGGTCTTCACAAGGGAGAAAATCGATGGCGTTATGTTGTCATAAATGCATCCGTCAAAACGGCCGCAGCGGGGTCTTCAGCCTTACAATGAAAGCGCTATTAAAATTAGAGATAGGCTGCCCGATACTGCTTGCCTGGCATTCGCTTCCGGCTTGCCGCGGGGGGTTTCGTTTGCAGGTTATGTACAACTTCCGTATCATAAAAGGCGGCTGAAACGCCGCCTTTTTTTCAGACTGTGCGGCCTTGATGCGCCGCCGTATTTCTTTTGGTCTGCTTCGGCTGATACACTTTCCCGACAAACAGGTATCCGTATCTGAAATGGTTGCACACCCAAGATACGAAAATGGGACCGAGCGTGCAGATCAAAAATAAAAGAAGGATGGCAGCCGGCAAAGGCATTGATCGCAAATAGCCTTCCAGAAGATATCCGCTGATTAAAAAGTAGGAGTGCAACAGATAGATTGAAAACGAATAGTTGCTGATCATCATCACAATCGCGGGCACTTTTTTGAGCTTTGAAAACAGATGAAAACACAGAAAGATCATACTGACCGCGTAAATCATAATATCCGGACGCTTAGAGGAAATGGAGCCGCCGCTGATATATGAAACGGCCACAATCAATATTGCCGATACGGCCGCACTGAAGTAAACCGCATAACGGTACTGATTGATTAGCGATAAAAAACGCGGATATTCCTTTCCGCAATAAAATGCCAGACAGAAATAAAACACCCAGCCCGGAAACGGAACCCAAAAGAACGGAAAAATAGAATCAAGCCCCGATGATGCCGGCGGATGAAAGATGGAAAAGTAAGCCAGATAGACGGCGTTGATGATAAACGACACAGACAGCACCCACATGGGAGATTTGTTGTTCAGCCAGCGGTGCAGCAGCATATGGAGAATGTAAAATTGAAAGATCACAAGAATGAAGTAGCCGATGAAGTTTCCTAAAAACACATTTTCTAAAAATTTACCGATCACTGAAACGAAGCCGGCTCCTTCTTCCGCCACGCTTTTCATTAAAATGGCATCCACCGCGGCAATAAACAGAAACGGCACGAAAATGACTTTGCCCCTTTTCTTTAAAAAACCCGCGGGAACGCCTCCCGGGTATGACCTGGCAAGCAGAAATTCCGAAATAAAGATAAACGCCGGCGTGCTGAACATCAACAGGGTCCGAAAAGCATCAACCGTATGGGCGGCACTGGCTAAGGACTCTTCCTGAATCATCAGCACCATTGAAACTACGTGAAGCAGAACCACACTTAAACAGGACAGGCAGCGAATCACGAAAATTTCTTTTATCTGCATGCGGCCGCTCCTTTTTCACAAGCGCGCCGGACTTTAGCGTACGCTTGGCGCAGCCATTTTTCCCGCAGCTCGGGTGTGCTCGTTTTGACGACAGAAAAAAGGTTCCGCTCGGCTTTTTGAATGCCGCAAAATTGCAGAATGCCTTTTTTCAGCGTAATCCAGTCCGAGTTTTTCCGGAACCACTTTAAGTACCAGCCCGGGGAATCCGCCGTATAAAAGACCTGTGCCGTCTCTGCCCGGAGCAGTCCTTTTACGCGGCCGTTTTCATATGTGTAGGCTTCTCCGGCGACAAGCACTCTGTCAAAAAAGCCTTTCATAATCGCCGGAACGCCTCCCCACCACAGCGGGTAGATGAAAATGAGATGATCCGCTTCTTTCATCAGTTTCCGGTATTTCTTCGTTTCAGCGTCCCGGTTCATGTCAGAGCGCTTTTTTTCGCCGCCGTACTTCAGCACGGGATCAAATTGGTCGGCGTATAAGTCAATGACCGTATAGCTTTGGCCGCTATCCTTTAAAGCCATGACGACGTATTTTACGAGAGCCGCATTGAAACTGTTCTCATCCGGGTTTGCATACACAATCACCGTCTTCATATGTCCCTCCATTATTTCTTAATTTTTACAATGATTATATCATGTTGTCATATGAATGAGGCAAAGACATGAGAAAGGCTTTTTCCAGTTCTGCTGCCGTTTCGATAACCCCTTTCTGCATATTTTCGCTGATTTTGCCGCCGCAGATTCAATTACAAGCATCCGGCACTTCTGCGTTTTTGAGCGGCCGTATGGTATACTAGCTGTCAAATGAATGGCTTGGAGGACAACATGAGAATTTTAAAGTACGCGATTTTAGGGCTTTTGCGAAAAGGCGAATTGAGCGGATATGATATATCGAGCTATTTTAAAGAAGAGCTCGGCCAGTTTTGGAGCGCAAAGCACAGCCAGATTTATCCAGAATTAAAAAAACTGACGGCTGAGGGATTTATTACGTTTCGCACTGCGATTCAAGGAACGAAGCTTGAGAAAAAAATGTACACGCTGACTGACAAGGGAGAGCTGGAGCTTGCTGCCTGGCTGACGAAAAAAGACCCGATTCCGGAAACGGTCAAGGATGAATTTATGCTGAAGGCTTATTTCATCTCAGCTTTGACGCAGGAAGAAGCGGATGAGCTATTCACCGATCAGCTCGTAAAGCGGAAGGAGAAATTGTCCGATCTGGAAAACAGTTATCAAGAACTGATGACATCGTCCGCGGAGGCGGATTCATTTTCTTCCCCTGATTTCGGCCATTATCTCGTGCTGACAAAAGCGCTTGAGCGGGAACGGAATTATATTTCCTGGCTTGAAGATATTTTGGCTCTCATCAAAAAAGCATAAACAAAACGGGGCGGCTCTGTATCTGCAAGCCGCCTGTTTACGTTCTGAGAACCGCATTGATAAACGAATCAGCCATTAAAATAAGAAAAAGCAGACTGAAATACACAATCGAATAAAAAAACATCCCCTTCGACCATTGCGTGTCATCCGCCGCCTGAAAGCCTTTGACGCTCCGGTACAGCCAGATGGCTCCGAGCAGGAGAGCGGACGCGGTATAAAACGGGCTGACGTCTATATAAAGAGGAACGAGCAGCGAAACCGCAGTCAGAACGGCAATATAGCGCAGCATTTTTATTTTTGTGGCGCGGTTGCCTTTTATGATCGGCAAAAGCGGAATGCCGGCGGCACGATACTCTTCCTTTCGCCTGATTCCGATCGCCCAGAAATGCGGCGGCTGCCACAAAAACATAATCGCGTATAACAAAATCGCGGGCATATCAATGTACCCGGTCAGCGCGCAATAACCGATTAAAGGCGGAGCCGCCCCGGGAAAGCTGCCGACAAATGTGCTCCAGACGGATTGTCTTTTAAACCAAAGCGTATAAACGACGGCATACAGCAAAAAGGCAAGCAGGCCAAGAACGGCGGTCAGTACATTAAGCGAAGCAAGCATGATGAATCCGCATGCGCCGAGACATGTGCCGTACAGGATCATGACCGGCGGCGGTATTCTCCCCGTGACGCTGGCGCGGGTGCGGGTTCGCGCCATCTTTGCGTCCATGCCGCGGTCAAAAAAGTTATTAAAAACAGTGCTTGATGCCATGACCAACGCCGTTCCGATCATAGCAACCGCCATGGCGGCAAATATACCGGGCCCTCCGCCCGTCCTTTCCGACTGAAGCCATGCGATCCAAAATCCGCCCAATGCGGCGAGTGAATTTGAGATGATAATCCCCGGTTTGGCAAGAATGATAAAGTCCTTGACCGTCACCCGGTTTCCGTTATGCTTCATAGACTGTTCCGTCTGTGCTGCATTTGAGTTCATTTGTTCAGGTTCTCCTTTTTCGGCTTATCATATCAGGAAGAATCAGGAAGAACAATTTATTTTGGGTATTTTTCACACAATTGTAAATTGTGTATAAAAAGCCGCATCTTGTGACCGGAGGCGGCTTTTGCCTTTTTCTATTCAAAGTCTGCCCATACAGCTTTTTCAATCCGGCGGATGCTCTGAGCTTGGGCCGGCGATGACGGGCTCCACGCGTCATTTTGAGCCTCACTGAGATGTTCGCTCTCTTCAGTCACACAAAAGCCGTGTGTATATTGCAAATCGACGTTCTTCTTTCCCGAACCTTCCCAAGAAAACTTCAGAAAAATAAAAAACCTTGCCGGTTAGACGGCAAGGTTTGTTTCTTACAGTGTAAATGCGATATCCGCCCCTGATACAGGGTCTTTGACGAATACGCCCTCTTCTTTTTCTTCGATCTCAAAGCCGGCATCGGTCAGCGCTTTTGTCACACGTGACAGCTCTTCTTGATGCGGCAGCGCGATGGTGTAATAATCCAGCCCGCTTGCGTTTCCCGGTTTCGGCGGCGCATGTTTTCCGGCCCATATATTCAGACCGATGTGATGGTGATACCCTCCCGCCGAAACAAACAGAGCGGACATGCCCGCGTAATTGCCGACAATGTCAAAACCGAGGATATCGGTGTAAAACGCTTTGGCTTCCTGTAAATCCGTCACATGAAGATGGATGTGACCGATTACGGTTCCTTCTGGGAGACGGCTTTTCCGTTCAGCTCCGGCTTCTTCCAAAAGCCCGTCCACATCGACGGGCGCCGTTTGCATGACATAATTGCCCTCTGCATCCCGGCGCCACGTGCTGCGGGGACGATCGGCGTATATTTCAATACCGTTGCCGTCCGGATCAGACAGGTAAAGAGCCTCACTGACCGCGTGATCCCCCTGACCGAGCGCGATGCCGTTTTCAATCAGCCTGGCCAATGCGATGCCGAGTTCTTTCCGGTCAGGCAAAAGTATCGCGAAATGGTAAAGGCCGGTGACAGACCGCTCCGGCAGAACGACGGCGCTTGGATTTTCTTCAAGCACCAACAGGACGCGTTTTCCGTCTGCTGACAGTCTTGCTGAACGATCTGTCTGTGAGATGACTTGAAGGCCGATTACATTCCGGTAAAAGCCGAGCGAGCGTTCCATATTTTTAATGGTCAATTTGACATAACCGATTGCCGTATCTTGATGAATGCCGGTCATTTGAACGCCTTCTTTCTTATGCTGAAAAAGTTTCTCCCTTTTTTGATTTGAAAAGGAGCTGATCCAATGAAAGCAGACGGCTTCCTGAAAGCGCTAAGTGAATTGACGCAACCAGTAAGATGAAATCAAATTCCGATCCGCCCATAAATGGTGAGGAAAGCTTCGCCGTGAAGATGGCGCCGACTAATGTGACGGCAAACAGAACGCCGATAATGCGCGTTGCTAAACCGAAAAAGATCAGAACCCCGCCGACAAGCTCAATCGTCGCGATGACATAGACCATAAAGGCCGGAATCCCGATGCTCTGGAAAAATTGCGCAGTTCCTTCCAACCCTTGAAACTTGGATAAACCGTGAACAAAAAAGATAATACCTGTTACAACCCTTAAAAGCAGTGTTCCTGTTTCGAATGATTTATTCATAAAATCCTCCTTGAAAATTATTATCACTTACTTTATGTAAGCTAGTATATATACATAACTTATTTACGTCAAGTAATTTTGTTACATTTAACGAAAATAACTTAAAAGTACTATTTGCCTTCGCGAAAAAAAGACCTCCGCACTCTGTCGGAGGTCTTTTTCCCTATCTACGATTCCCGGAACTGGCTTTCATATAATTCCCGGTAAAACCCGTTCTGGCTGAGAAGTTCGGCGTGGGTTCCTTTTTCTTCCATTTCGCCGTCTTTCAACACAAGAATCTGGTCGGCTTTTTGAATTGTGTTCAGCCTGTGAGCGATGATGACGCTTGTTCTGCCCGTCATTAAACGGCCGAGCGCTTCTTGTATTTTCACTTCGGTCACTGTGTCAATGTTGCTCGTCGCTTCATCCAAAATGAGCAGCACCGGGTCCGCCAGCACAGCTCTCGCGATGGAAATGAGCTGTTTTTGTCCTTGGCTGATGCCCGCGCCGTTTTGGGTAAGAACGGTATCGTAGCCTTTCGGGAGCCGTTCGATGAACCCGTGGGCATTGGCGGCTTTTGCGGCTTCCTCCACCTCTTTGTCAGAAGCATCCAGCCGGCCGTAGCGAATATTTTCCCTGATGGTGCCCTGAAAGAGAAAGGAATCCTGCAGGACAAACCCCATGTTTTTTCTCAGACTGGATCTCGTCAGTTTTTTGATATCCGTTCCGTCAATGAGGATTTTTCCGTTATTCGGCTCGTAAAAACGGGCGATCAGGCTCGTAACGGTTGTTTTACCCGCTCCGGTCGGTCCGACGAAGGCGATGGACTGTCCTTTCGGAACGCTGAAGGACAGGTGTTTTAAGATCAGGCTGTCTTCCTGATAGCCGAAGGAGACATCTCGGAATTCAATCTCTCCCGTTTTGATCGGCTGGTACAGCGCATGCTCTTCATCTTCCCGCTCCTCTTTTTCATCAAGCACGTCAAACACCCGTTCAGCCCCGGCGATGGCCGATAACATCGTATTGAACTGATTAGCTAAATCATTTAAAGGGCGCGTGAACTGCCGCGAATATTCGGCGAATACGACGATGGAACCGATCGAGATCCACCCCTTCAGCGCAAACAGCCCGCCGACCGCCGCTATAATCGTAAAGCTTAAATTGTTTAAAGAGTTCATTACTTTCGGAATGAATCCCGAAATCGTCTGCGCCCAAAACCCCGATGATTGTAACGCCGCGTTTTTTTCTAAAAATTGTTCCATGACGCGGTCTTCCCTCGAATAGGCTTTAATGACCTTCGCCCCTGATATCGACTCTTCAATAAAACCGTTCAGCTCGCCGAGGTTTTTCTGCTGCTGCTTAAACAGCAATCCCGTCCGGTTGGTGATCCATTTAATGCTCAAAAGCATGATCGGAATAATCAAAAGCGTGATCAATGTTAAAAGCGGACTCATGTACAGCATGACGGAGATTGTGCCGACGAATGTAATGACGCTTGACAGCACTTGAATGACGGATGTATTTAAAGTGGAGCTGACATTTTCGATATCATTGGTGACCCGGCTCATTAAGTCCCCGAGCCGCTGTTTATCAAAAAACGGAATCGGCAGCTCATGCAGATGGGTAAACAGCTCGCTCCGCATTTTAAACACGGTGCTTTGCGAGATATTGATCATCCAATAGTTTTGAAACCATAAGGACAATGATTGCACGAGGTAAATCCCAAACAGGATGAACAGCACCCCCGCCAATCCGTCTGTCGTCTGTCCGACGATAAAATGATCAATCGCTTTCCCGATGACGAACGGTCCGAGCAGGCCGAATATGGCGCTTATGACTACCATGATGATCACAAGGGTTAAAAGCCCTTTTTTCTCGGCTACATAAGACCAGATTCTGCGCAGCGTGCCTTTTGTATCTTTTGCTTTCGCGCGTTTTCTGCCGCCTTCATTTGATTTGAGCGGTATTTTCGGATATCGGAAAGGTTTACGAATGTCTTTTTGCATTGTCAGCTCCCTCCTTTCCGAATTGTGATTCATAAATCTGCCGGTACAGATGAGACTGTGCCATCAGCTCTTTGTGCGTGCCTTTGGCCAGCAGTTCGCCGTCTTCAAGCAATAAGATGGTGTCAGCCTTCATCGCAGTCGTTATTTTCTGCGTAATAATCAGTGTCGTGCATTCATAGGATCTGATCGCTTGTAAAAGCTTCGCTTCCGTTTGAAGATCAAGCGCGCTCGTACTGTCATCTAACAGCAGGAGGGACGGCTTTCTGATAAAAGCGCGCGCGATGGAAATCCGCTGCTTCTGCCCGCCTGACAAATTGACGCCCCGCTGTCCCAGCACCGTGTCGTATCCGTTTGACAGCTTCATAATCGTGTCATGGATTTGCGCGTCTTTGGCCGCTTCCATTACTTCATCTAGTGAAGCATCCTCCCGCCCCCAGGCGATATTTTCACGGATGGTGCCCGAAAACAGAAGCACTTCCTGCGGAACATAGCCGATTTCCCTGCGCAGCCCGCAAGCGGAGAATTCACCGATCGGTTTGCCGTCTATGAAAATACTGCCCGAATCAGCCGTGTACAGGCGCGGAATCAGCTGAAAAAGCGTTGATTTTCCTGAACCTGTCGCGCCCATAATGGCAACCGTTTCTTTCGGGCTGGCAGAAAAGGACACGTGATGCAGTGCGTCTTTTTCCATGCCCGGATAGCGGAAGGACACTTCGCGAAACTCAATCCCGCCTGCAAGCGCCCGTGCCGGGTCCTGCCCCGTTCCCTCGCCGCCTTCTGTTTCCAGCACCTCGCCGATTCTTTCTCCGGAAGCCTTCGCCCGGGAAAATACCATGATGAGAAAAGGAAGGACGGACAGCGCGCCTGTAATCCGCGTCGCATAGTTAATGACGGAAACGACATCGCCGACCTGCGCTCCGCCCTGAGCAATGCTTTTGGCGCCGAACCATAAGATAAACAAAATACAAATGTTCATCAGCAGCATTAAAATCGGCATCGCCGCTTCCACGAGACGAAAAGCGGAGACCGTTTTTTCCATCAGCTTCGTATTCGATTTCAAAAAACGTTTCACTTCGTGGTTTGCACGGAGGAGCGCTTTAATCAGTTTGATCGCCGTCAGGTTTTCCTGCATGATCGTGTTGACCTGATCAAGCCGCTTTTGCACAGACCGAAACAGCGCGCCGCCTCTTTTCAGCACCCACAGCAAAAACAAAAGCAAAATCGGCACCGTGATCAGAAGAAAAAACCCGAGTTTCGCATTGACGGTCAGCGAGAGAATAATGCCCCCCGCAATCATTAACGGCGCCCGGAGCATAAACCGGAGACTCATGAAAAGCATATTCTGAACCTGTGTCACATCGTTTGTCAGCCGGGTGATAAACGATGTGGATGAGAATTGCGCAAACGTCGAATAGGAGAAGGATTGAATCTTTTGAAAAATCCCTTTTCGCGTATCATACGCATAGCTCTGGCTGATGTGGGCGGAGTAGAATGAATTTAAAATGCCCGATGCGAATGAAACAGCGGTCAGTCCGATCATCACGCCGCCCCACAGCCAAACCGTATCGAGATCCTGCTTTAAAATTCCTTCGTCAATGATTTTCCCGATCAGCAGGGGCTGTAGCAGCTCTACCGCAAGCTCGATGAGCATGAAAAACAAAGCGATTCCTGCCAAAAGAGAATACGGTTTTACATATGATAAAGCCTTTGACATGTGTAAGCCTCCAAATCCTTTGTTCAATATGTATGTATATTTATTTTATTTGTTTGTCTTAAATGAATAAAGGATTAACCCTTGAACCTGCACTTTTATTATGTACTTTGTGTAAAAAAAAACGGAAATATCATTGAGGATAAAAATTGTGGGAATGAGGCGTGCAGATATATGGAGGCTGTCTTATCTTTTCTTTTTACCAGCTCCTGAACCGGAGCCTTTTATTTTAAAATGACTAGCGGAGCCTTTAAAAGACGTCCGCTAGTCAGATGATCATTCATACCGTGTCATTTCATTTAACGAATAAAAACGAGAGCGACCCCGAATCCTTTATCAGCATCAAACTCATTGATCACTTTCATGACCTGCCAGCGCTGGTTTGGAGCATCAGATTTTGTTGCAATCCCATTATGAGCGTGAATAAAATCTCCCGCTTTCACAGTCTCATCGCATCTGACATATACCTGGCCGATGAGTCCGACAATGTTCCACTCGTCTCTCTCTTCTCTTGAAGCGTAGTCTTCTTCAGGCCGAAAGTCCGGATTTTCCTTTGGCGCCATGACCGTATGGCCATTCGCATCTTTCTGTTCTTCATAAACATAGCCGCCAAATTCATTCTTTACGTATCGTCCCGACCAGTGAAAACTCGACTCACCAAGAATCACTCCGGCGGTCTCGGAAATGACCCCAAGCATGAGGTCACCTTTTTCAGCCGGTCTGATCTTATCACCTTCAAGTGTGACAAGTGTTCCCGTCGGAATCTTTTCCCCTCTCAGGCTTTCAAAATACTCGGCGTAGTCAGAGAATGTCGAGGAACCTGTTACGCCTCCCGTAGCCTTAATTGTTCCTTCTTTTGCGTGAAGCTCAATCTTTCTGTTGGCTGATGACGGAGTGCTGCCGGCACCCCAGCCCCATACAGTTGAGTTCGCATTTGGGTTAATCGTATTATATGAACCGATTACTCCAGATTGAGAACCTCCTGCAGCCTGTCCCCGGACAGAACCGACGACAAAGCCATTAGTTCCTGTAACATGGGAATCTTTAGATGCCATAACAGAAGATCCTTTATGTTTAAACAACTCATACGGTGTTTTTTTACCGCCTACATGAAATGTTGTTTCATATCCTTGAAAATCAATATTTGATATATTCAGATCCGGACCCGAAGAGTAGAGTCCGACCGTTCCGCTGCCGGCTCCCAATCTATGCCCGTATACATTGCTCACTGTACAATTATCAACGCCTCCGCCAAAAGCAAGCCCCGTCGTGCCGCCGTCAACTAGAAAAACGCCGTCAATCATGCACTTACCTACCGCATTTTCTCCGCCAAGAACATACAGATCATGAGCAGCGGAGCGGAACCCGCGGATCGTAATATTCTTCAGATTGACATACCGCCCTTTGTAATAAATCATAATGATCGTGTCATTGCTGTAATCGTATGAACGATCTTCACAAATAGCTTGGAAATTCACTATATTAACTGAATCATAGCCCGAAACAACCAACGCACTCGCTCCGACGCCTTTATATATAGAATTTTGTTTAGGATTTGTTGCCTGACAATTTACTAATTGGACATCATGGGCAGTTTTTGATGTCGGCTCAGCCGATAAATGATGGCCAATATGTCTAATGCAAAAACCGATCGCATTTTCGTAAGCACGGCAATTAGCCAGTTGAACTCGTTTAGCCGCCGGTGCATAGTCATGCGCCTTAATTTCAAAACCGCGTGCACCGCCAATTGCAACACAGCTATCTACAAATACATCTTGAGAACCGTCATCGATCTCAAAGCAATTTGAATTTGACGTGCCATTCCCATTGCCCATCGGGTGATAGGAAACACAGTGGCTGAAAGTAGTGTGGAATCCAAAATGACAAGTAAAGTTATCATCCCCGGACCCTGTTGCTTCACAATGTGAAAACGTTACAAAGTTACAGCCGTTGGGCTGATAATAAGTTGGATCATCTTTTTCTCCATGTCTGTTATAGTTCGGGCTTGTAGAATCAAAGCCGTGCAGGCCGGCGTTCTTCGCAAACACATGCTCGACAAAAGAATAGTCAACATTCGCAAAAAGCAAACAGCTTGAAGTGGGGCCTTTCGGAATCTTCCAGCCGGAAGGACGCGTATCCTTGTTCCAATCCAAAGTGAGATGGCCGACGTAAATATTTTCATTACCGTTCGTATAATCACTGTTGGTCAGAACAGAATGGCCGACCGGTGTTTCGTCTAATAATTTAATGACCGTTCTTTTCTTGCCTGCTCCGACAAGCATTGTATTTGACGGAACAAACAATCCCGATGTTCTGAATACACCCGCGGGAACTGTTACGACATAACCTCCGTCGGCCATGGCATCATGAAATGCCTGCGTATCATCCGTTACGCCGTCACCTTTAGCTCCAAAATCCATAACGTTCCGCTCTGTCACATGTTCAAATCTGTTTTCATACATGTTAAGTCTTTCGTTTAAATTTTCATAAGTTGACGTGCCATTGCTAAGCGCAGCACCGATTTTGCTGTCAATCGCTTCAAAGTTTTGAGCAATGCTTTCAACTTCAATCCCCTCGGCCTTATCGGGTTTGTAAAGTCCTAAGAAAGTCGTATAGTTTGTCATTGTCTTGCCTCCTATTTGTTAATTGCTATTTAAAATACCGCAGAAGTCATTTCGTTTTTTGCACCCTCTCATTTTCACTCCTGCATGTACAGGTGGCAAAGGTATGACAAATTCATACATTTCTTCAAAACATAAAAAGAGCGCCGGATTAACAAGCGCTCTGCACATAATCTGCTGCTGCAGTATTTTAACCGTTCAATATTTTCTCGACACGCTCCCGCATTTGCGGAACGCCTAATCCGACAATGACCTGAAGCGCCCTGCCTTTTCTGACGACGCCGTGGGCTCCCAGCTCTCTGAAATCGGCGTCACTTTTGACCTTTGATTCATCAGCGACAGTGACGCGGAGACGGGTGGCGCAGTTGGTGACCTCCGTAATATTGTCCTTTCCGCCCAGCGCTTCAATATACAAAGCGGCTGTATCCCGCTGTGTTTCGTCTGCCGCCGCTGTTTCTTTTGAAGCCTGCTTCCGTTCTCTGTACTCCTTTTTCGAATAGAGCTTTGTTTCCTGCCCTTCCTCTTTTTCTCTGCCCGGTGTGGCGATGTTGAATTTGAGAATGAGGAAACGGAAGACGAAAAAGTAAACAGCGGTAAAACACAACCCGATAATGATCTGGTATACATACGTCAAGCCGTGGCTTGACGCCAGCGGGATCCAGTTCAAGGTCGCAGCTTCGATCAAACCGCCTCCCATATTTCCGACGACGCCGGCCATATACATGACGGTTGCCATGGAAGCGGCAAGCAAAGCATGAACCGCAAATAAAAACGGCGAGATAAAAAGGAATGTAAATTCAATCGGCTCTGTAATTCCCGCGACAATGGACGTCAAGGTGACCGGGATCAATAGGCCGGCGACGATTTTTTTCTTTTCCTTTGAAGCCGTGGCGTAAAAAGCGAGCGCGATTCCCGGAATGCCGAAGATTTTCGAGTTGCCGTGAAGCGCGAAGCCCCCCTGCGGGAACAATTCTTTCAGCGGTTTGACGCTTTGAGAGTATTCCCCGAGATGCTGGGCCCAATAGGTGACGATACCGCCTTCAGCCACAGCCGGACCGTAAATAAACGGAGAGTAAATAAAATGATGCAGGCCGGTCGGAATTAAAATCCGCTCCAGGAACGTGTAAATCCACACGCCGATCGCCCCGGAAGAAACGAGAAAACTTTGCAGCGAGCCGATTCCGGACTGAACCATCGGCCATACGTATGCCACCGCAAGTGAAATCGGTATCATAATGAAGAAAGAAATGATAACGATGTAGGAAGATCCTTGAAAAATCCCCAGAAAATCCGGCAGTTTTTTATCAAAATAACGATTGTGCAAATACACGACAATAGATGAAATAAAGATGGCGCCGATAATATTCGTATCAAGCGTTTTGATCCCGGCGATCATCGTCAGCCCGCTCGTTCCGCCCGCTTCCTGAGTCATATCGACATGAAAAGCCCCGCCCCAAACCGTCAGAATCGCATTGATAAAGTAATTGAATGTCAGATAAACTGTAAGCGCTTCCAAACAAGCCCGCGCCTGCGCTTTTTTCGCTAAGGCGACAGGTATGCCGATCGCAAACAGGAGCGGCATTTGATTAAAGACGGTCCAGCCGCCCTGTTCAATGACGTACCAGCATTGATACCAAAGCCCGTCAGGATCAGCCAGCGGCCCCATCAGCGTTTTATTTTTAAACAGCGTACTCAGACCGACAATAATACCGGAAAATGCAAATAACAAAACAGGCACAAACATCGCGCTGCCGAAGCGCTGGACTTTTTGCATCATTTCACGTGACCTCCCGCTATTTATCAAAATTTTCGAGCTCTTTATAATCAACATATGCACGGAATAACGCTTCGCCCACCAGAAAAAACGGGGCAAATGCGACAATTTCCGTTTTATCGCTTAACATCACCGGCTTGCTGGTCGCATAAAGATTATACGGCGTCATTTGCGCCAGTACGTTGTTTTTCAGATTGGTGATTGAAATAAACGGAACTCCCTTTGCGGACAGGGTCCTTACCTGCGGAATTAATTCGGGTGTTTCGCCTGATAAAGAAATAATGATGAATACGTCATCAACCGTAAAATCATCACACATGATATCAAACTCTGTGATGTCCTGAATTAAAATCAGATACTTCCGCCGGGATACAAACATCCGCTGCAGCTCACGGGCGCACACCCTCTGAGCCGTGCCCGATCCGTAAACGAAAATCCGTTTTGCTTCATCTATCAGCCGGCACATCTCCGTCATATCTTTTGACTTCACGTATTTTACATTGGCTTCAATATCATCCAGCAGCTTTTCAAACGTCATATTCTCGCCCTCTTCAGGCTGATCCTCCCATTTCAGAAAAACCCGGAATTCACTATAGCCGCTGAAGCCCAGTTTTTGGGCAAGCCGCAGGATGGAAGACCGAGAGACATTGCAGGCTTTCGCCATGTCATTGATACCGAGATGATAGCACGTATGCTTATGATTCAATATATATTTTAAAATATAAAAATCGTTATCATTTAATTTCGCGTAATGCTGATTAACCAGTTCTTCAAGACTCATCCCAAAAATCCCCCCGTTTTCTTTCTATTATATAGAATAACAGATAAAGAAAACGGGGAAGATTGTCATCAGGAAATAGGAGACGGACTTACATCAAGCTCAGGCCAGTAGTCCTTGTTAGCCTCCATCAGATCTTCAAGAATCAGTCTTGCCACACGGGCGTTCGGCACTGTTTTTGACAGGATCAGCGCCTGCCACAGCTTTTGAAATGACCGCTCTTCCCACGCTTCAGCCGTCAGTTTTTCAACAGACACCTGCTGTTCCATCAGGCCTTTTTGAAATTGCGGTATGTTCCCGACTGAGAGCGGTTCCGGTCCGTTTGAGCCTACGAGACAAGGAATCTCAACCATGGCTGACGGATCAAAGTTTGCGATCGCGCCGTTATTTTCAACGATTAACAGCATCCTCTCCCCTGTGTTGTAAGCGATGGCCCGGGCAAGGTCGACGATATAGGAAGCATGATCATCAATTTTAATTTCACTGTTCTCCGACGATTGTTCGCGCGTAATCATATCGCATTGGCTGAAAATGAAAGCTTCCCGCCCTTCCATGACTTCGTTGGCTCTCGTATGGTTCGGGTTTGATTTTTTCACCATATCATCCGGGAATAAGTAATATTGCAGATATGTGTTCGGAAGCGTATCCGGATCAGCCGCCTGTACGTCGCGCGCTTTTTTGAATGTGTCATTCCAGCTTGCTTCAGTCTGTTCGGCCTCCGTCTTCGGAACGTAGCCGTATTCACGGACATGCTCTTTCAGCTTCGGCATTAAATCATTGCCATGCCGGTCTGTGATGGACGTCCACCAGCCAAAGTGGTTCAAGCCGTAGTAACGGACGTTCATTTCTTTCCGTGAAGATAATCCGAGGATGTTCGCCATGCGATCCTCAATTCCGACCGGCATGTCGCAGATGTTCAATATTTTTGAATTCGGTCTGAGGCGCCGTGTAGCTTCGGCCACAATCGCCGCCGGATTGGAGTAATTCAGCATCCATGCGTCGGGCGAGTACGTTTCCATATAATCAAGAATCTCCAGAACACCGCCGATAGAGCGCATGCCGTATGCAATTCCGCCCGGCCCGCATGTTTCCTGGCCGACCACGCCGTACTTCAGCGGGATTTGTTCATCGAGCGCGCGCATCGCATATTTTCCGACGCGGATATGCGCCATGACGAAGTCAACATCCGTAAAAGCCGTCTCTGGGTCATCAGTCGCCAGAAATTCAATGTCCGGCGCTTTTTCTTTTATAAATACCTCACACGCACCCGCAATCCGCTCCTGCCTTTCTTTATCATTGTCATAAAGTTTCAGCTTTCTGATCGGAAACTCTTCCAGGTGATTCAAAAGCATTAATACAATTCCGGGGGTAAATGTGCTGCCGCCGCCTGCAATAACGATTGAGAATGATTTGTCTGTCATGTGAAGCCCTCCTCTGATAACGTTTACATTTTATTTATATCATGAGAAGGTCCGATCTGTACCGGGTTTGGAGGAGTTAGATCATTTAATCATTTTTAGTTATTTTTCTCAAAAAGCGGGAAAGTTCCCACAGGTACGAAAAAGGCCTGCTGTCATCAGCAGACCCATTCTCAAAAATGCTCTTGTAAATCAGAAAGCAGCACTTCCTGCTCAAATTGCGGATTTCCGATCGGAAAAATTCTGGCTGTTTCCTTGTCTTCGTTGACATGCTGAATATAAATCGGGACTCCTTCGTACGTCACATACGCCATGGCGGCGGATTCTGAAATGTCTTTCGCACGCTGTGTATTCACGTCTCAAACCTCCTTTAGGCCTCACACATAACGTGTCCGGCAGCCAAGAGAAGTATGCTTGTTTCTTACAATTGTCCGGCGGTGAGTTTGAATTTTTTGAGGCGTTTGTAAAACGTGCTCCGCGGGATTCCGGCCATTTTGGCGGCCAGCGTGACATTCCCCTTCGCTGATTCAAGCGCGTTTACGATGATGTTTTTCTGAATGTGCTCCCGGATGGAGACAGGGGACGCTTCTTCCTGTTCATAAGACTCGGCCGCCTCTTTAAGACCTGACGCTTCAAGCAGGGCTGCGATGGGGCGTTCTGACAGCCGTCCGTCCGGGAACATGACGGAAAGACGTTCAAATACATTAAACAATTCCCTGATATTCCCCGGCCATTTCCGGCTCTTTAATAGGTCTAAAAAGTCATCAGGAAGCTCCCCGCGCCAGCCGCGATTTCGCTGAAATTCAAGGAAGAGGCCGGGAATGTCTTCGGTGCGTTCTCTTAATGGAGGGAGGTGGATCGGACAGACGTGAAGCCGGTAAAATAAATCTTCTCTCAGCTTTTTGCACTCGACAAGCTGTCTCAGATCAGTGTGGGTGGCAGTGATGATTCTGATGTCAACGGGAATCTCTTTTGTCCCGCCGACCGGGGTGACTTTCCGTTCCTGCAGCACCCGTAACAGAGCGACCTGCATGGAGTGTGCTATTTCTCCGATTTCATCGAGGAAAAGCGTGCCTTTATCGGCTTTTTGCAAAGCGCCGTTATGTCCTTTCCGTTTGGCCCCGGTGAAGGCGCCTTCCGAGTAGCCGAACAGTTCGCTTTCAATCAGCTTTTCGGGGACCGCTCCGCAATTGACGGCGATAAACGGGCCGTTTTTCCTGGAGCTGTTGTTATGAATCGCCCGGGCGGCAACCTCCTTTCCCGTCCCGGTTTCTCCCGTAAGACAAACGGTCGCGTCCGTTCGGGCGACAAGCTCCAGCTGCTGAAGCATATGTCGGGATGACGGGCTTTTGCCTGCCGCACCATGGAATATAAAAGACGGCTTTTCTTCTCGTTTGGATAAATAAACGCATGTGTAGCCGTTCTCCTCCCGCTTCGCCTGCTTGATGTGATAGCCCTGTTCCTCAAGCTCGCGCAGCGTATGTCCGGTAAAATGCTGAACGGGACGGCTTGCGGCGATAACCCGGCTCATGTCATTGCAAAGCACGATCGGATCGTGAGACCGGGTCAGCCCGGCGAACTTGCTGATCATGTCAAGTTCTGTCATTTTGATCTTTAGGGCAAGCTCCCGTTCCGCCGTATAAGCGATGGAGGAGGCAATTCCGAGCATAAACGGCTGAGCGCGGGCGGCGGGGCAAGAAATATCAATGACACCCGCCAGCCGCCCGTCTTCATAACGGATCGGCGCGGCGGAACAGCTCCATTGATGAGAAGCGAGCGAATAATGTTCAGAGCCGTGTATCATGACCGGCTCATTTGTATAAAGAGCCGTCCCGATCGCATTCGTGCCGACGGCCGTTTCCGTCCAGCGGGCACCTTTTAAGAAATTGATGCGGTTCGCTTCATGAATGGTGCGCGGGTGGCCGTCAACTGAATGGACAACGCCGTCTGAATCAATCAGGAGAACCATCATTTCCATTTCCCGCATCGCCGTTTTCATTCTTTCTGCATGAGGCGTTGAGGCCGCTAAAAATAATGCATGCTTTTCGGCCTGCCTTTCTAAATGATCTGCCGGCATTACATTCGGCCCCTTTTCGAGATAAGGGTTAACGTCGGCTTTTTTGCAGCGGTGCCATGAGGCGGCCACCCGTTTCTGAATACGGGATTCATCAAGCACGCCTTCTTTCACAAAACGCTTCCAGGTTTTAAAATCATTCCGAATGACATTCATTGTATTCGCTCCCCCCTGTTCAGACCATCTTTTCATATATTGTAGGGGAAAAATAAAGCGCTTTCAACGAAAAATACCCCTTCTCATCTGAGAAAGGGTATTCCGGTTATACGGAATGCACCGCAAGTCCGGTGACATTCAGCAGGGCTTCCTGAAGCGTTTCTGACAGAGTCGGATGCGCCGCGATAAAGTGCTCCGACATATCAGCCGTCATTTCACCGTTCATCATCATGACCGCCTGACCGATCAATTCCGTCACGTCCGGCCCGATCATTGACACGCCGACGATTTCTCCGAATTCCGGTTCGGCAATGATTTTCATTTTGCCGCCATGCTGATGTTTAATTAACGCTTTTCCGTTAGCAGAAAATGAGCATTCTCCGATTTTCACATCTCCGTATGCCTCTCTCGCCTGTGTTTCCGTCAGCCCGACAGCGGCCATTTCCGGCGATGTATAAATACAGCGGGGCACCGCCCGCATATTGACTTTGCTGTCCTTTCCCGAGGCATGCGCGGCGGCTGTGATTCCTTCATGAATGGCGGCATGCGCGAGCTGCATTCCTCCGGCCGCATCGCCGCACGCGTATATATGAGGCACATTGGTCTGCATATGGTCATTGACTTCAATGCCGCGCGGAGAATACCGGATGCCGGCCTGCTCCAGATTCAAGCCATGCAAACGCGGCTTTCTCCCGATTGCAACCAAAACGTGATCAGCCTGAGCCTCAATTTCTTTGCCATCTTTTGTCCACACGGCGGTTTTCCTTTCTTTGTCAATCCGCTGAAGGGCGGCTTTCGTCTGAATATCAGCCCCGCTGTCTCTTAAAGAGTCTTCGAAAACGGCGGCGATTTCCCTGTCTTCTGCCGGGAGCAGCCGGTCAGCCGATTCAATCACCGTCACTTTCGTTTTAAACCGGCTGAATAAAGAGGCAAATTCACAGCCGATCACACCTCCCCCGACAATAAGCAGAGAAGAAGGAATTTGCTGTAAAGAAAGCGCGTCTTTGCTGTCGATCACCCAATCGCCGTCAAATGGGGCAAACGGCAGCTCCGCCGGTTCAGATCCGGATGCAATCAATATCCGATCCGCTTCCAGAATGTCTTTTGCGCCTCCTTCTCCTTCAACAAGCAATGTCTGCTCTGTGAGAAATGAAGCTGTCCCGCTGATGACTTTAATCTGATTTGCTTTCATTAAGTATTGAATTCCCTGCACGAGCTGGCTGACGATTTGCCGTTTGCGCCCCTGCATGCGAGCCCAATTGAGTGTAATGTTTTGCGGCAGTTCGATGCCGAATGTATCTGCGTGCCTGATTTTATCGAGTACATTCGCGCTTTCCAAAAGCGACTTTGTCGGGATGCATCCCTCATTGAGACAAGTGCCTCCGAGCGGCCCTTTGTCGATCAGAACGACTTCTTCTCCCCTCCGCGCGGCAGTCACGGCAGCTGCATATCCGGCAGGCCCGCCGCCGATAATGGCTAGTGTCAATCTCTTCACCCTCTCTATAAAATCAATCCGGCCGGCTCTTCAAGCAGCGCTTTGACCGTTTTCAGGAAGTCCGCAGCCGGTGCGCCGTCACATACTCTGTGATCAAAGGTAAGGCTCAGCGGCAGCATGGTGCTTTTGACAAGTTCATCTCCTTTAAACGCAGGCGTTTCATAGCTTGCGCCCACTCCGAGAATACCGGCTTCAGGCGGATTAAGAATCGGGGTGAAATGCTCAATTCCGTAACCCCCGAGATTTGTAATAGAAAATGTCGATCCGTGCAGATCATCTCCGGAAGCATTGCCTTCCCGCGCCCGGCGTGCCGATGTGCTGATGTGATCCGCAAGCTCAAGGAATGAAAGCTTTTCCGCATCCCGAATCACCGGCACGACGAGACCGTTTTCAAGAGAAACCGCCATCCCGAGGTGGACATATGGATAGGTGATGATCCGCTCCTCTTGATAAGAGCTGTTCAGCTCAGGATGCTGTTTCAGCGCAAGCACCGCGGCCCGGGATACGAAATGTGTGACCGTCAGTTTAACACCGCTCCGCTTTTTCGCGCTGTCGGCGAGCTGCTGCTGCCATTTTACAAGCTCCGTAATGTCCGCTTTCATCGTCAGCGTCAGCTGGGCGCTGTTTTGCAGGCTTTTGTGCATTCGGTCTGCAATCACTTTTCTCATCGCTGAAGCCGGTTTTCCCTCCGGCTGTGCCATCTGAACCGAGGACTGCGGTTCAGCTTCCGTCTTCATGGCCTTGATGACGTCAGCTTTTACGATTCTGCCTCCAGGCCCCGTCCCGTTCAGCGTTTCAACTTTCAACCCGGCTTTCTCCGCCATTTTTCGGGCAACGGGAGATATTTTCACGCGGTGTTTACGCTTTTGCACGGCTTTGGGAGCGGGAATATGTTCAGGTTCAGATTGCGGTTTCCCTGCATTTTCAGGAGCCGGCGCCTCCTTCTCCCGCACTTCTTCGCCGTTTTCCCCGATATAACAGATGGGCGTTCCCGGCGGGACTCCTTCTCCCTCTTTGACTTTAATATGGAGAAGCGTGCCGCTTTCAGGCGCTTCTATTTCCATTTCTATTTTTTCCGAGTTGATGCTGGCGATGCTTTCTCCCTTTTCAACCGGGTCGCCGACTTTTTTATTCCAGACGGATACTTCACCTTTCTTCATCGCCATTCCCAGCTTCGGCATTACTACTTTTACAGCCATTCTATATCCCTCCTTTAATTCATTGCCGGCTCGCCAAGCAATTCAAGCGTGACGCTGACAATTTGGTCTGGTGTCGGCAAATATTGATCTTCAAGCACCGGTGAAAACGGCACTGGTGTATGCGGCGCTGTAATCCGTTTAATCGGCGCATCAAGCAAATCAAAGCCCTTATCGGCGACAATCGCAGCAATATCCGTGGCGATGCTGCAGCGCGGATTGGCTTCGTCAATGATGATCAGCCGGTTTGTTTTTTCTAACGATGTGAAAATCGCTTCCTCATCTAAAGGAGACAGACTCCGGGGATCAAGCACCTCGGCGTCGATGCCTTTCTCAGAAAGCTGCGCAGCCGCTTCAAGCGCAGTATTGACCTGCTTGCCGACTGCAAAGAGCGTGACATCATTGCCTTCGCGTTTGATATCCGCCTTTCCGAGCGGAATTGTATAATAATCTTCCGGCACCTCGCCCTTCATGTTGTAGGACGTTTTATCTTCAAAAAAGAATACCGGATCATTGTCTTCTATTGCCGAAAGCAGCAAACCTTTGGCGTCATATGGATTGGACGGCACAACCGTCTTCAGACCCGGGATGCTGGTGAACAGGCCATACAGCGCCTGCGAATGCTGAGCGGCTGCCCGGAACCCGGCTCCGTATGTGGTGCGGACGGTGATCGGCACTTGCGCTTTACCGCCGAACATATAGCGGAATTTCGCCCCTTGGTTGATCACTTGGTCAAAGCACGTTCCGATAAAATCGTTAAACATCAGTTCCGCAATCGGTCTCAGCCCCGTGGATGCCGCAGCCATGGCCGCACCCATGTAGCCCGCCTCAGAAATTGGTGTGTCCAGCACCCTGCTTCTGCCGAATTCCTGTACGAGCCCCTTTGTGACCCCGAGTACACCGCCCCATGCTTCATCATCTTGCAAGTGATCGACCGCCGCTCCCCCGGCGACATCTTCACCGATCAAAAGCACATTTTCGTCTTTTCTCATCGCAAGCTTCATTGCTTCATTGATCGCGTCCGACATGCTTATGACTCTCGCCATCTCACATTCCCCCTTTTTCATATGACACGTAGACGTCTGTCAACAGCTCTGACTCTTTCGGATATGGACTCTTTTCGCTGAACGAGACGGCTTTTTCAATCGATTCGCTGACACGCTGTTCGATGTCTGACAGTTTATTTGCATCTGTTTCTTTTAGAAGATAGTTTTTAAAGCCTTGAATGGCATCCTTTTCTTCAAGATGCTCAGTCTTTTCATCCTTTGTTTTATAAGTTTGGGCATCCCCTTCGAAATGGCCGTAGTTTCTGTAAGTCATACATTCAATCAAAGATGGGCCTCCGCCGTTTCTTGCTCTTTCTATCGCTTCCCCGGCTGCCTGATAAACTGCTAAAATATCTTTTCCGTCCACCGTGACCCCCGGCATGTTGTAGGCAGCCGCCCGATCGGCGATTGAATTACAGGCTGATGCGTACTCAAATGTCGTGGCTTCGCCGTAGCCGTTGTTTTCGGCGATGAACACGACAGGAAGGTTCCATACTGCCGCTAAGTTCAGCCCTTCATGGAAGGTCCCTTGGTTATTGGCTCCGTCCCCAAAAAAGCAAACGCTTACATTTTTAGTTTGTTTATATTTAGCCGTGAGCGCTGATCCGCATGCGAGCGTGAATCCGCCCCCGACGATTCCATTTGCGCCTAACATGCCTTTATCAAGATCCGCAATGTGCATAGAACCGCCTTTGCCTTTACACAGTCCGGTCGCTTTTCCGAATATTTCCGCCATCATGCCGTCCAGATCACAGCCTTTGGCGATACAATGGCCATGTCCCCTGTGTGTGCTTGTAATGCTGTCGCCATCATCTAAATGAGCGCACACCCCCGCAGCTACCGCTTCTTCACCGGCATACAAATGGACGAATCCGGGAAGCACTCCTTGCGCGAACAGTTCATGCACTTTGTCTTCAAAGCCCCTGATTTCCAGCATCTTTTGGTACATCCACAGCGCTTTCTCCTCAGTTAATGACAAGCCTTCTCGTTTTAACAATTCCATTTTGTGCGCCTCCTTCTATTTAGGGTTCACACTTATAAATGCAAGAAGCATGCCAGCCTTTGAAGCCCGTAAAATGAATGTTTTTATTTTTACAATGGAGACAGTTTGAGACAGGTGTCTCATTTTGTCTCAATCTGTTCCCTTTGTCTCGTTTTAAAGCATACAAAAAAGACCGGGCATCACCCTGTCTTTGACAATGATCGACGTATTTATTTCCTCGGAAATCTTTTAACTGCTTCATTCTTCTGCATACAGTCTATCGTGGCGTTTGAGTGGTTACACTCTTTTTTTTCATATCCACGTGCTGCAGTTCATGCTTTTCTTCAACAGCCCGATTCAGCGCTTGAAGCATGTAGCCAATGCCTTTATACGATGACAAAGGCCAGGTGATATGCTGATGCTCTCCGATGACGGCGTTTAGGACGCTTCGGTATTTTTTCCCGCCAAGCATGACAAGCTCTTCGATGTCGGAAAAGCCTTTTTCATGAAATTGACGGCGCAGCTCGTCCGCTGCCATGATCTCCGGATGACCGGTTCCAAAAGTGACATCGTAATTTCCGGGAACCATATCATCCGGACGAAGGAATCCGTGCTTTGCCGACAAAATTACCCACTCATCGAAAAATGCTTTCGCATAACGCTCGCACGCCTGATGAAACGGGCTGAGATAAGCGTCTTCCGCCCTTACCGGACCTGTATCTGAATGGACATCCCAAATTTTTTTCTTGCCGCAGGGGATGATGCACAGTCGTTTCATTTTTCTCTCCCCTTTATGATGTATCTCCTATCAATGTACCATGATTCGTTTATTTCTGCATGACGAAACTGGCCATGGATCTGTCTGGGTAAAAACTGCACACAAAAAGACCCGGAATTCAAACCGAAATCCGGGCCGGATGAAGAGGTATTTATGTCACTCTTGCTCCATCCCATCAAGATACTTTCTCTCAAAGTCATCGAGCAATGCACGCACTTCATCTGTTGACTTTGTATTCATGCATTGATTTCTTAATTCACTTGCTCCACGGAATCCGCGGAGATATATCTTGAAAAAGCGGGGGAGCGGTTTATATGCTCGAGCTTCTGCTTTTGAATATTCATCATGAAGATCCAGGTGTAATCTCAAAAGATCAAGCAATTCCTTACTGCTATGCTCTCTCGGCTCCTTTTCAAAGGCGAATGGATTAGTAAAAATGCCTCGTCCAATCATAATCCCGTCAACACCGTATTGTTCAGCGAGTTTCAAGCCGGTTTCACGGTCAGGAATATCCCCATTGATCGTCAATAGGGTATCCGGCGCTATCTCATCACGAAGTTTCTTGATTTCCGGGATGAGCTCCCAATGCGCATCTACTTTACTCATTTCCGCTCTTGTACGCAGATGAATGGAAAGATTCGCAATGTCTTGTTTCAGTATGTGTGTCAGCCAGCCGCGCCATTCGTCTATATCCGTGTAGCCAAGTCTGGTCTTCACACTTACCGGCAGACCTCCTGCTTTCGCCGCCTGTATTAATTCGGCTGCAACTTCAGGACGGCAAATCAGGCCGCTTCCCTTTCCATTCCCCGCCACATTAGGTACAGGACAGCCCATATTGATATCCAGGCCCTTAAACCCTAATTCCGCCATCCCAATACTCATTTGGCGAAAGTTTTCAGGCTTATCTCCCCATATGTGGGCAACCATCGGCTGTTCATCCTCCGTGAAAGTCAAACGGCCGCGCACACTATCCTTCCCATCCGGGTGACAATAGCTTTCTGAGTTTGTAAACTCTGTGAAAAACACATCAGGTCTGCCGGCTTCACTCACAACATGGCGAAAAACGACATCCGTCACATCTTCCATTGGTGCCAGTACAAAAAATGGCCGTGGTAATTCACGCCAGAAGTTATCTGTCATAACAAATCCAAATCCTTTCATGATGGGATACAGCCAAACCTTGATCCCAAAATTAAAAACTGACCATGCTTCTTTTACACTTATAGCATGTGTCAGCACTTCTTATCAAACGATAGTAAATTTTGAACATTTCACTTTTTACACGTGAAAAAGTGAAAAGCAAACTGAAGCAGAACACATCAATTGAGTTAACGTAATAGACTATCGCTATAGTTAACCCCATATCGTTCATTTCTGATCAACTCAGCCAACTCCTTAACCTTTAAAAGGGTTTGAGAGAGAAAAAAGTGTGATGATTATCTACACCTATTTTTTATTTATATTGTGGTTTATTAATAGTAGCGCTGACCTTCATTTTTCTTAGCGGCCTTACTTTTGCTCTTTTTGGACAAAAGGATTCCAACCTAAATAGAATATCATATGAGTTCTCCCTATTACCAATGCAAAATAATTGTCCTGTTATCGAAGATAAAATATTTAACGCTGCACCATATCCGTATCTCAATATCATTTGCGAAAAAATAATTTGATTAAGCAAATGGGGCTGGGGGTGGTATATCTGGGTACTCAAGAGAATGTAAATAGAAAAAGCCTTAACTTACCGCTTGTGAATCACATGGAGTAAAGAGGATGGGATGGGAAGAGAAAATAAACTCGAACTTAACAGAATTCAAGTACTTCAATCTGGATCTTTTGGGATTTGCTCATGGTTTAGAAATAACCAACGCAGCAAGTGGCTAACAAAGATTGCTTTTTTTCTGGCTCTATACAGTATATGTACTAAGGGTCGATTGGCTTTCAAACCCCATATGTTAATATCTTTATACAATTACCTATAAATGTTTGGATAAGGTTACGATTCGGTAATCCTGATCCAAAACCAATAAAATAGACTGCTGACTAAGTGCCGCAGTCTTCATTCATAAGATTAATAAGAAAGTTTCTTTCATCATTAAATAAGGCATCAGAAGTTATTGCTTTCATTTCGAATATCCTTTGTTATACCTGTGATGATTTGTATAACAGTGAAAACCCCCAAGAAAACAGTGACAATATTAAACCATGGATTATCATAGAATGAAAGATATGTTTGAAAGAAATCCAGTTCAGCTATGTTTGCTGGGAATCCATTCATTTCTCTATAATTAGGACCCCATCCCGTTAATTCTACAAAATTAAAATAAAGCTGTGAAACTAAAAATGCCAAAACCGTGAGAAACCAACTTTTTTTATACAACGGCCGTTTTTTTGTTTACTTTATCCATTTCATTATCCATTTCCTTTTCTGCAATACTTTTTAGCCAAGTGACAATCTAACATCATTATAGTATGAAGCATGATTGTCGCGATAATTACTTATTAAGGATATAACCATCGCAGGTATTACTGTAATAGTTGTTATCACTTGCGTTTCCGCCTCGGATTTATTCCTTCTTTGGGAATAAGGAAAATGATTGGGGTCCTTTTTTCCTGTCTAGGCTTTCATATCATGTATAACGACCAAACATGCTTTTTTAGTGTGTTTGATCTTTTATCCACAGTTGTTGCTAATAGTAGATGTGCCAACTGCCGTTGTGATTAGTGTAAGTAAGCAACCTTGCCTTTTACAGCTTCTGCTTCAGAACCTTCGTTCAGTGGTTGAGGTTCCAATATCTCTCATTCGGTTTCACCTTCTTTTTATCATTTATTACAACTATCGCCAATAGTAGATGTGCCGATGAGTGTCGGGGACTTTATTCTTTAAGAAAGAAGTTTACAAAATATTAACTAAAATTACAAGTATTCACGGAACTTGAACGACTTGTTATTGCTTCTGGTTCACAACAAGATCTTCATATTTTGTCTGTCATGCCTTTTCCAAACGGAAAAAAGAAAGTGTTAATAGAAAGCAGCCTACTTGGCTTTTTTTCACTTGCTTTTCCATACGTTTTTTTCAACTCTTTTTATCAGTTAAATAAAGACAAAAGACAGATAGGACAAGGGCAAAACATGAAAAAACCCGGAAATCGGAATTGTTTAATTTACCGAAATCCAGGTCTGATTACGAATTGTTTATTTTAGTTAGACGATTTTAATACAAGCTTCGCCACGGCTTCCACATGAGCCGTCTGCGGAAACATATCAACAGGCTGAATATATTCGACGCGATAGTCCTTCGACAGCGTCTGCAAGTCTTTCGCCAGTGTGGAAGGATTGCAGGATACGTAGACGAAGCGTTTCGGTTTTACTTTTTTGATGGTATCTAAAAATGTTCTGTCACAGCCGGTTCTCGGCGGGTCGACGATGACCACGTCAGGGCGGAAGCCTTCTTTCGTCCATTTCGGGAGCCAGTGTTCGGCTGTTCCTGTGACATATGCCGCGTTTTTGATGCCGTGTTTTTTGGCGTTTTTCTTCGCATCGTCAATTGATTCTTTAATGACGTCCATGCCGCGGATCTCTTTTGCGCCGTTTGAAACCCACATGCCGATCGTACCGACGCCGCAATACGCGTCTACGACTTTTTCTTTTCCTGTCAGCTGAGCCGCTTGTTTCACTTCGTCATACAGCTTGACCGTCTGCTCAGGGTTGAGCTGGAAGAAGGCGCGGGCGCTCAGTTCAAATGACACGTCGCCGAGCACTTCTTGAATGGCATGGCTTCCGGCCAGCGCTTTTGTTTTGTCACCGAAAATGACGGATGTGCGCGCGCCGTTGACGTTTTGAATAATCGATTTCACTTCCGGCAGACGGTTCTGAATGGCTTTGACGATCTCGTCTTTATTCGGCAGTGTCTCTTTCGCGGTGACAAGCACGACCTGCACTTCGCCTGTTTCAAAACCGACTCTCGTCACGATGGTGCGGACATCGCCTTTTTTGGTCCGTTCGTTATAAACGGATACGTTGTGTTTTTCCAAAATACGGCGGACGATACCCGTTGTTTTGTTTGTCGCCGGATGCTGGACAATGCATTCCTTAATCGGAACGATTTTATGGGAATCAAGTCCGTATAAGCCGGCAATGATGCTGCCGCTTTGCGAGCGTCCGACTTGAAACTGGCTTTTGTTCCGGTAATTCCAAGGGTTGTCCATTCCGATCGTATCTTTAATGTTCATTTCTTCGACATTGAATCTCGTATGACGTTCCAGAGACTGAATGACGATGTCGCGTTTTTCGCGAAGCTGCTGGGTGTATGCCAGATGCTGAAGCTGACAGCCGCCGCACTGGTCGTAGACCGGGCATGGCGGCGTGACACGGTGTTCAGACGGCTTGCGGATTTTTTTGACGCGTGCTTCTGAAAATTTCGGCTGCACATTTGTCGCTTCGGCAACGACTTCTTCACCGGGCAGAGCGCCGGGAACGAAGACAACTTTTTTCTTAAAATAGCCGACGCCCTCTCCGTTAATGCCGAGACGTTTGATGGTCAGCGGAAATGTCTGTCCGATTTTCAATTCGGCAGGCGCCTTTTTTTGATGTTGATTCACGTTTTTTTCTCTCCGTTTCTATATAAAGCCTTCCTCCTGGGAAAACGGCTGATTTGAAATATCACATCTTTTCAGTATAACATGCAGCCGGCGGTTCCTTCATGTTTTTCACTGGAAGTTTCCAAAAATCCTCATCATTCAATACTTCTCCACAAGTACAAGGACGCATAGCTTAAATACGGCGCCCATTCGCTGCTTACCTGGAGCATCACGTCTTTTGACGGTTTATCCTCAAGGGCGAAGCGGCGTTTGACGGCGTTTTGCAGGCCGATGTCCGCCAAAGGAAACAGATTCGGGCGGCCGAGGCCGAACATGAGGACGTTTTGGACGGTCCACGGGCCGATGCCTCTGATGGTGATCAGCTTTTTCATAATGTCTTCATCCGACAAATGGGTAAGTTCCGCCAGATTGAGCGCTCCTTCTGCAATCATCCGTGAAATGTCAATCGCATATTCCGCTTTTCTCATGCTGAACTGGAGCTCCCGCAAGTCCTGATACTCAAGCCCCGCGATCGTTTTCGGCTCGGGATAGCACCAGACGCCGTCTTTTTGTTCACCGAAGGAATGGACGAACCGTTCCGTTAAAGTAAAAGCGAAGGACAGGTTGAGCTGCTGGTGGATGATGCATTTCATGAGACAGTTGTAGACGTCATATTCCAAGACGAGCGGGGTTCCCGCATGCTCCTCAAAAAGCGCCGACAGATTTGTTTTTGAGAAATGATCAAGCACAGGCTGAAGCGGCTGCTCCCACTGAAAAATGTGTTTGATCCGTTCAATCATCTCCTCGCGGTCCGTTTCTCCGCTGACGAGAAAGACCGGGTCTGCGGCGGTGCCTTCCGCTTGAACCGTGATGACGGACAGTTTGCCGTCCCGTGTTCTGAGCGGCACTTTGATTGATCTTGCATGAAGATCGACCGCATTCAGCGGATCGAGCGACATCCTTTCAAGGACTTTATCAAAATGATACGGCGGTGTGACCGAAACCGTTTCCTTCCACATATGCTCCACCCCTTTTTGTCCAAGTATATCATGAAGCGGCCGGGCGGCAATTCGTATACTTTTCTTCATAACGCCGCATGATATAATGGCAGGCGGAGGGTTGTTTATGATACATATAACCGCAATCACAACACATAATGAGATATTAGATAATATCCCCCTATCACGTACAGAACAACCGGACATCGCATGGTACTGGATTGATTTTTTCGGCGCTGAGATGCATGAAACCGAGCTGCTGCGTGATTATTTTCACTTTCATCCGCTTGCGATCGAGGATTGCTTTCAGCATATGCAGCGGCCGAAAATCGACCATTATGACGGCTACCGTTTTTATGTGCTCCACGCCTTGAACCCGGACACACTGGAAATGGAAGAGGTGGACATTTTTCAGTCCGACCGTTTCATCGTCAGCTTCCATTTGCACGAATCACCCGGCGTCTCAAAGGTGAGAGAACGGTTTTTCGCTTCTCCGGGATTAGCCAAAAAAGGGCCCGGGCACATCACTTATATGATTATGGATCAGCTTGTCGATGAATATTTCCCCGTGCTGTACAAAATTGAAGACCGGCTGAATGAAATTGAAGACAGCAGAACACATAAATCTTACGGCACTTTAATGAATGAAGTGTTTGAATTGCGGACTGATCTTTTGAACCTGAGGCGGACGATCATTCCGATGCGCGATTTAATGTACCGGATTTTGAGCCTTGACCATGTAAAAGAAAGCCGTGAAACGAAAGCGTATTTCAGCGATATTTATGACCACCTGTTAAAACTGGCTGAGCTGATCGAGTCAAACCGTGATATGACGTCAGATTTGCGGGACAGCTATGTGACGCTGAATTCAAACCGGATGAACGCCATTATGATGACATTAACCATCGTCTCGACCATTTTTATCCCGCTGACGTTCATCGCAGGGGTTTACGGCATGAATTTCGATAACATGCCTGAGCTTCATTGGAAATACGGGTATTTTATCGTTTTGGGCGTAATGGCCGTTCTTGTGGCCGCCATGCTGTTTTGGTTCGCCCGCAAAGGCTGGTTTAATATTTTCAAGTAAGAACGGCTGCCGGCTGTTCTTTTTTTTGAGAAAACATGATAGTCTGGAAAAAAACGTAAAGAGGTGTGCGCCGTTACCATCCTTTCTCACAAAATCATTTCTTCTGTCCTCCTGGCTTTCAGTGTCATGTCCATTGCCCCGCTGTATAACGGCCGTACGGTGTCTGATTACATCTTTGAGTTACTCGGCTTTTCCTCTTGGCCGGAAGATGGAGCCCATATCTCCGTCATTCCCGGGGTCGTGCTTTACTTTGCGGCGTTAATCTGGTGTGCCGCCGCGTTCAGGCGGACGCTTCCCGCGGCGGGGCTGTTTCTGATCTTTCTCAGTATGGGGGCCGCTTCCGGTATCAGTCCTGCCACCGAATATGCCGTTTTTTCCTTAAAACAGTTCGCGCCCGAAAAAGAGGCTGTCGAGTATTTGAAGCACCGCAGCGAATGCAGTCATCTGGTTGAGCGAAAAAGAGCGGGCATGAGCTGCACGCTTTATATCAATCATTACGGAAAAGGGGAACAAACCATTTCTGTCACCCCGGATTTATCAGAAAACATAAAGGACGTCACATTCAAATCAAAAACGTTCACTGTAAAACCCCGTTCAAAAACAATCATCAAAACCCGATTTACCGAATTTTATAAGGGGAAAGCCGCCTCAGACTCCGGATGGTCTTCAGAACCTGAACTGAAAGTGGCAATCCTGTACACAGCAGATTAACCATTTTGCATGTATAATGGTGGAAAACTTTTCATTGGAGGGACTGTCAAATGAAGATCGCCATCGTCGGACTCGGCAATATGGGCCGCCCCATCGCCGAAAATATCATGAAAGCCGGATACAGTCTGACTGTATATAACCGGACGAAAGAAAAAGCGGCTGACCTGCTGGATAAAGGGGCAGAATATGCCGAAACGCCCCGACAGGCAGCTGAACATGCGGACATCGTGCTGTCCATGCTGTCAGACGATGACGCCGTAACAGACGTAACGTTCGGAGCTTGCGGCATTATTGCCGGGTTATCTGAAAACGGCATTCATATTTCAATGAGCACGATCAGTACGGCGCTGTCAGAACAGCTTTCCGCCGCACATTCGGGCAGAGGGCAGTCCTTTATTGCCGCTCCCGTCCTCGGCCGCCCCGATGCCGCCGAGAAGGCCGAGCTTCGCATCATCACAGCCGGACCGGCGGAAGCGAAGAAAAAGGCCGAACCGCTGCTTAACATCCTGAGTCAGCAAGTATTTGACACTGGTGAAGAAACAAAAACGGCCAACGCCGCGAAAATCAGCGTCAATTTCTTGCTCGTGTCCATGCTTGAGGCGTTATCTGAATCGTTCTTAATGATGGAGAAGTACGGGTTAGAACAAAAACAATTTTTAGAAATCGCCGGCGCGCTCTTTGGCTCTCCCGTCTATCAAAATTACGGCACGATCATGGCTGAGGAGAAATTTGAGCCGGCCGGTTTCAAAATGTCTTTAGGGCTGAAGGATACCAATCTGGCGCTCGCCGCCGCAGAACAGGTTTCCGCAAAACTCCCTCTTGCCGAACTGGCCAAGAGCCATTTTGAAAGCGGGATCGCACAAGGCTTCGGGGATCTGGATTGGGCCGCTTTGATTAAATGCCTGAAATAACAAAACACCTCTCCATTACCAGGAGAGGTGTTTTCTACAGGCGCGGCAGCTTCATTTCTTTCTCAAACATCAGGTCATCAATGCTTTTAAACGTGTAGCCTTCTTTTTTCAAATCGGTAATGGCATCGTCCAGAGCTTCTGAATTGTCCTTTGAAACGGTGTGGAGAAGGTAGATCGCGCCGGGATGAGCCTGCTTTATCATGTGATCATAGGCGTATTGTTTCCCTTTTTGCTCGTTAACCTTCCAGTCGACAAATGCGACGGACCAGAAAACGGTTTGGTAGCCGAGGCGCTTCGTTTCTTTGAGGACATATTCGCTGAATACGCCGCGCGGCGGACGGAGATACAGGTTGTCCCGTTTTCCGGTAATGTTGTACACAGCTTCCGTGACGGAATCGAGTTCGTCTTGAATCTGATCGCCCGTTTTTGTCGTCAGATCAGGATGATGAAAAGAATGATTGCCGATGATATGGCCTTCCTTTGACATCCGTTTAATCAAATCAGGCTGCTCTTTCACAAAATGACCCGTGACAAAAAAAGTGCCCGTGACGTGATGTTTTTTTAACACATCAAGCACTTTCGGGGTGTACCCATTTTCATATCCATTATCAAACGTTAAATAGATGGTCTTTTCTTTCGTATTGCCCAAATAAAAGGCATCATATTTTTTGACCAGATTGTCCAGCTGTCTGCCGGCATCCGGCGGCTGATGATTGACGCTGCGTTTAAATCCCCAGTTTATCCGTTCATTCGGCACGGCTTCTGCGCTGTTGATGCCCCCCGCAAGTAAAACGGCCATGCAGCAAATTGAACAAAACCATTTCATGACCAGCACTCCTTCTGCATTTTTCCTTATTTTGCAGTAGGCCCTGCCCTTTTATACAGCCGCATTATGGAAAAAGAAAAACCCCGGCATCCGCCGGGGTTTATTCCCAATCCTTTTTAAAGCGTTCGTATTTTGCTTCCAGATCATCAAGCATGCCGATGAGCCGGTCTATATCTTCAACGTCCGTTGATTCAGGGTCTAATGAATCAATGACATTCATAAACATATCGAGTCTGTTCTTCAGGTAATCGAGCTGCTGATCTTTGCTGTTTACTGCATTCCCCATACTTCCACTCCATTCATTTTTTATAATGGTAGCGTATTTTTTGCCGTTTTTCAATGGTTCCGCTACTTGCGATCTTGGCAGATCAGGTCTAAAATTAACAGTTGGCAGACGTTAGTATGCCCCATTTATAAAGGAGTTAGATAGTCATGACACAAAACACAACACTGCGTCCGATCACACCGGAGTACGATCCTTGGGAAGCGTACATGGATGTCGACCAGTATGGAGATATGAAACTGACGAACGTTGAATTCACAACGACGACTTTGTGCAATATGAGATGCGAGCACTGCGCCGTCGGGTACACGCTCCAGCCGAAAGACCCGAATGCGCTGCCGATCGACCTTTTATTAAAGCGGCTTGATGAAATTCCTCTGTTACGCTCTATCAGCATTACGGGCGGCGAACCGATGCTTTCGCTGAAATCGGTAAAGGAATACGTCGTCCCGCTTTTGAAATATGCCCATGAACGCGGCGTGCGCACACAGATCAATTCAAACCTGACGCTTGATATCGGGCGCTACGAACGGATTATTCCTTATTTGGACGTCCTTCACATTTCTCACAACTGGGGAACGGTCGAGGACTTTGCCGACATCGGATTTGCGATGATGGAGAAGAAACCGACATTTGAACAGCGGGCGCGCTATTTTGACAAAATGATTGAAAACAGCCGCACGCTGGTCGAAGCAGGCGTAATGGTTTCAGCGGAAACGATGCTGAACAAACGGACGCTGCCGCATATTGAACATATTCATCGGCAAATTACCGAAGAAATGAAATGCCAGCGGCACGAAGTCCATCCGATGTATCCGAGTGATTTCGCCAGCGCGCTTGAATCACTCAGTCTGAAGGACATGAGACAGGCCATTCATCATCTGCTCGACATTCGCGATGAAGAGACATGGATGCTGTTCGGTACGCTCCCGTTTTACGCATGCAGCCCTGATGAAGAAGACCAGAAGCTCCTCCGCCGCCTGCGGGAAGCGAAAAACGTTACGGTGCGAAACGACCCTGACGGCCGCTCCCGCCTGAATGTCAACATTTTTGACGGAAATATCATTGTCACGGATTTCGGCGATACACCGCCGCTCGGCAATATTAAAACAGACAGCCTTCCCGAAGCATATGACAAGTGGAGACAGACGAAGCTGAGCAAAGAGCTGAACTGCCGCTGCACAAACGTCCGGTGCCTCGGCCCGAACGTCCTTGTCAAAAACAGTTATTATCAGGACACAGATTTTTCATTACGAAAAGCCAGAGGTTAACAAAAGATGGAAACGACAATTACGGACATTTTGAAAAGCAAAGTGGTTGAGATCATCATCGTCGCTCTCGTGCTTTACGCCGGTGTTTTTCTGATCAACCGCTTTGTCCAGATGTTATTTAAACGCACGGATTTCTTGGAGGAACGGAAAGGGAAAACGATTGAAAGCCTCGTCCGATCCATCACCCAGTATACGGCGACGATCGGTTTTATCTTTTACGTCATTTCTTTATTCGTTCATGATTTCGGCCGAATTTTAGCCGGGGCGGGTGTTGCCGGTATCGTCATCGGTTTCGGCGCCCAGTCGTTAATCAAGGACATATTGGCCGGTGTCTTTTTAATATACGAACGCCAGCTTCATAAAGGTGATTATGTGACGATTAACAATCTGTTCAACGGCACAGTCGAAGAAATCGGACTCCGTTCCCTCCAGATCCGTGAGTGGACCGGCAAGCTGCTTACCATATCTAACGGTGAGGTCAGACAGCTTCAAAACTATAACATTGATTTTATGCGGATTACCGAGTCCGTCGTGATCAGTTACAAGGAAGATCCCGAGCGGGTATATGCCGTCTTAGAAAAAGCCTGCGACATGCTCAATGATGAGCTTCGCGATTCACTGAAGCGGGATGAATTTCTCAATGCGACGGAGCCGTTTCAAGTGCATGGAATTATGAGTCTGAACAAATTAACCAGAGGCATTGAATTTACAGTAAAAGGCATGGTTCAAGACACAGAATACTTCTCAGCGAGCCTTGCGGTGAGACGCGTTCTTGCCCGGGAGCTGTACAACAACAATGTGCAATTGCTCGAGGAAATGTATCACACACAAAAAAGCTGATTCCCGAACCGGAATCAGCTTTTTTTATTTATCTCGGCTGCGCTGTCATTTGAAAACCGAATGTGACGTGATCCTGCACCGGAATCCAAGCTCCGATTCCTTGCGAAGTCACATTTTTGACGACAAGTTTCCGCTTGCTGCCTTTCAGCACCAAATACACTTCACCGTATGTTACTTTTCCTTTTTCATTAACGGCCGGAGCGTAGGCATGCAGGTAGCCGAGCCGCTGCGGAGAAATTTTGTAGGTTTGATCGCGTTTTGTGCCTGCGCCGATAACCGTTTCAAACGCGAGCGGCAGTTTTGTTTTCTTCATCGCTTTTTGCATCATCATGCTTTTTACGTCTTCTGCGTTCGGTACCTTCGCTGTGAGCCCGCCTTTGATTTTGTATTGCTGTTCTTGGGCGTATGAGATAACCGCGGTTTGCTGTCCGCCCCGGTTATCCGCTCTGTTTGTGTTGATTTTTTTATATTCCCAGTTGGCGACCGTTTCGTTCGATTGATAGCCAAGCGCCCATTTCCCGAGAAATATTGTCGCCCGGTATCCGATGGCAAGCGGGGAACCGGAAACCGAGGATTCATTCAGCATCTTTATCAGATGCGGATTTTCGATGTTGATCTCTGATGTATCTAACAATTCCTTCGCCAGTTTGCTCGGCTGAAGCATCGGCTGGTCCTGTGAAGCATTCGGATACGTATTTTCCTTTGAAATGCTTACGACAGAGTTGGGAACTTTAAACGGTTTTTTTGCACCGGCAGACGGCGTTGCGAAAAAACTAAAGGATAACAGCAGAATCAGTGTGGCATGAAACAGCTTTCTCATCATATCACTCTTTCTATAGCATTTTCCTTTAGTCTTTTCCTCCGCAATCGTTGTTATCCGCATTTTTTACAGGTTAAAGCAGGAAAAAACCGATCGCCATAATGACATAAGCGGCAAGGAGCGTAGCCCCTTCAAACCAGTTCGAATCACCGTCATTTGAAATCATCGTCATCAAAAGGACGGATGAGATCATCGCGACAAGCTCGGGCAATGTGAATACAAGCGGCATATTGACCGGAAAAAAGATGGAACAGA
This sequence comes from Bacillus sp. B1(2022), assembly GCF_040259625.1. NCBI lineage: Bacteria > Bacillati > Bacillota > Bacilli > Caryophanales > Bacillaceae > Bacillus > Bacillus sp. B1(2022). Next base: position 50,747 of record NZ_JANIFO010000013.1, on the reverse strand, counting down.
TCACAAGAACCGGAGCCACAAACATGGCGATCTGCAAAGTCGAGCCTACCGCGATTTCAACGGCGACATCCATCTTGTCTTTGTACGCCATAATAATCGCCGACGCATGCTCTGCGGCATTTCCGACGATTGCGACGATAATCACTCCGATAAACAGCTCGCTCCAGCCGAACTGTTCAGCCACCGCATGAAACGTATGGACAAGGTTTTCAGATATGTAGGCGACGATAATGGTTGAAATAAATAAGACGGCTGTCGCTCTTTTCCCCGACCACTCAGGCTGCTCCTCTTCTTCCTTTGCCTCCGGCTGATTCGGCTGATAAACACCGCGGTGGGTGACGAGCTTGAAATAAAGAGCTGCCACGTACAAAAGGATCATGATGATGCTGATGCCGACACTCAAATCAAGCTTGTTTTTTTCCCCCATATCCATGGAAAACACTTCGGGAATGACAAAAGCAACGATAATGGCAAAAATCAGCAGGCCAGAATTATGCCGTGCATCATGAATATTGAATTCCTGCCGCTTGTATTTCAAACCGCCGATAAAAAACGACAGTCCCGCGACGAGCAGAAGATTGCCGAGCACCGAACCGGTCAGTGAAGCAAGCACGATGCCCGTCAGCCCTTCTTTTAAGGCGAAAAGCGATATAATCAGCTCTACCGCATTGCCGAACGTGGCATTCAGCAGACCGCCGATCCGCGGTCCCGCGATAATGGCAAGAGATTCAGTCGCTCTCCCCATATAACTTGCAAGCGCAATAATCGTCAAGCAATAAATAATAAACAAAACCGCTGACGGCCAGTGCATCAGGCCGCCGATGACTGAAAGCGGCACTCCCGCCGCAGCCGTAAAGAAAAAAATCCGATTCATATCTGCCTGGCTCCTTTTTTCGAATGAGTCTTCTTATATCCTTCTCAAAAACTCCCTCAATTACACTTCCGCGGCAGCCCGAATTGGCATTTTCAGGTTGCCGGACGCAGCAAATCCGTGTACGATCAAGAAAGATACTGAAGAAGGAGAAATACGCGATGTCACGACTGTACTTCTTTATTTTGGTTCTGCTTGTTTCCATCTCCGGATTTTCCCAAGGCATGCTTCTGCCGGTGATCTCCGTCATTTTTGAAACGAACGGGGAATCAGCCGCTATAAACGGACTTCACGCAACCGGCCTTTATATCGGCGTGCTTCTGGCGTCGCCGTTTATGGAGGCCCCGCTGCGCAAGCTCGGATTCAAACCTCTGATGGTCATGGGCGGATTTCTTGTTATCATCAGCTTATTCAGTTTTATTTGGCTTCAATCCATATGGTTATGGTTTTTTCTTCGGCTGCTTATCGGAATCGGGGATCATATGCTGCATTTTTCAACCCAAACGTGGGTGACGTCAAAGTCAACGCCCCGAAACAGAGGAAGAAACATTTCGCTGTACGGACTGTCCTTCGGGCTCGGATTCGCTGTCGGCCCGTTCATGGTCCCTCTTGTGAAAACAAGTCCGTCCCTTCCGTTTATCGTATCCGGCTGTATCAGTCTTGCCGCCTGGCTGTTTGTATTTGTCTTACGTAACGAGTACCCGGCGCAAGGTCCGGATGAAACATCCGGGGACAACAGCGCAAAACGTTTTTACCGCGCCCTTCTTTTCGGCTGGGTCGCTTTTCTCCCGGCTTTCGGGTACGGTTTTTTAGAAACGGCGCTGAACGGAAGCTTTCCCGTGTACGCCCTGCGCTTAGGCATATCCGTCGATGCCGTCGCGCTGATATTGCCCGCTTTTGCCATCGGAAGTATTGTATTCCAGTTCCCTCTCGGTTTATTAAGCGATCGATTCGGGAGAAAACGTGTCCTGCTCGTCATCTTATTAACGGGTGCCCTTTGCTTTTTGACGGCCGGACTGTTTCCGTCGCCTTCTGTCATCGGCGGCTGCTTTTTCACGGCGGGAATGGCGGTCGGCAGTATGTTTTCCCTCGGCATCAGCTATATGAGCGACCTGCTGCCGTCCCATCTGCTGCCGGCGGGCAATCTGCTCTGCGGCATTTCCTTCAGCCTCGGCAGCATGATCGGCCCGGTGGCGGGCGGCTGGTATATGCAACGGTTTGAAAGCGCCAATTTGTTTTACTTTATTACGGTGATTCTGGTCTGTATTTGGCTTGCGCTCGTCTTCGGGAAAACAAAGCACAGTCCCGCATCCGAATCCCATTCTTTTCCGGCCTCATAAAAAAGCCGCCTGATCTAAGTCAGGCGGCTTCTTTCTAGTGGTATCCGTTCTGCCCGTTAGCGCTTCCGCTTGTTTTATTCTTCGGGCCGTTTTTGGAGTTTTGTTTATTATGGCTTCCGCCTTTTTTCGTATGCTTGGTCATAATCGATTCCCCTCCGTTTTTCAGCTTGAACGTCATCCGTTCCTCTATAGCTTGCTCCCGCGGTACGGATTTTCATCAGGAAGCTTTTTACGTTTATGTAAAAGCGCGTTGATTTCTCCTCCTAAAATCAGCAGTGTTCCCGTAAGGTAAAACCAGATCATAAGGACGATAATTCCCCCGATGCTCCCGTATGTGGCGCTGTAGTTGGCAAAGGTGCCGACGTAAAATGAGAACAGCATACTGACGATAATCCAGCCGGCTGCCGCAAATACGGCTCCCGGCAGCACAAAACGGAGGGAAAGCCTTTTATTCGGCGCGAAAATGTAAAGCGCGGTAAACACGATTAAAAGGATAAGCGGACTGATACCCCAGCGGACAACCGACCACACCTGCAAAAACAGGCCGGAGGCGCCGATGAAATCTGCGGCAAGCATTCCGATTTCTCTGCCGAACACCGGCAGAAGCAGTGCGATTAAAATCGTAACCACCATCGCGATGGTTAAAAAAATTGAGGTCAGGCGAATGATGATAAATGAGCGGTTTTCCTCGACTTCGTAGGCATGGTTAAATGCTCTGACAATCGCGTTCATACCATTCGAAGCCGACCAGATGACGGCGATAATCCCGAATGACAAAAGTCCGCCGCTGCGCTTGTTCAGCGTTTGCTCCGTTATGGATTTCACCATGGACATGGCGCTGTCGGGCGCGTATTGATCGACCGCCCCGAGCACGTCTTCTGCCGATATGGGAAGATAGGCGGTGAGCGTCAGCATGAAAATCATCAACGGAAACAATGACAGCAGGAAAAAATACGCCAGCTCCGCCGATTTACTTTGTCCTTCATGGAGAGAAAACCTTGCAAACAGCTCCTTTATAAAACTCATGACATCCCACCTCAATGATCGTTTTTCGAAAAATGCTCCTTCGTTTCTTTTAACAGGTCAATGACCTGCGGTGTCGTCTGCTTCAGCTTAGTGATCTGGCCGTTTAAAAAACTCAGATCATCCGATACGGTATTGGCGATGGTCTTCACTTGATCAAGTTTTGCAGATGCCTGCTGTTTCAGCACTTCAGGATGTTTTCGGTAAAATGCCGCACGCTGCCTGCACGCGTCCATGTTCCGGAAACATGCCTCTCTTGTCGGCTTATGTAATAAGGACAGTGCTCCGCCGGCGGCAGCGCCGATCAGAATCGCTTTTGCCATGATGCGTGTCTGCTTCATCGGTCAATCCCCCTTATAAATGATGATCTTTCTTTATTGTCTCCAGCAAATGACGGCACCCGGACTCGACCAAAGCGTACACCTCGCTGAAATTCCCGGTATAATACGGATCGGGCACGTCCGCAAGGTCCGACTCCGGTACATAATCAAGCAGCCTTGCAATACGCGGCGCCGCTTTTTTATAACCGGCCATGCTGCGCAGATGTCCGATATTTTCTGCATCCATCGCAATGACGTAATCAAAATCGGTCAGATCAGACTCACGCACCTGCCTCGCCGTGATGCCGCTTGCGCTGATCCCTTTCTTCTTTAGGATCTCCTTTGTCCCTTCATGCGGCGGATTTCCCGCATGCCAGGCGCCGATTCCCGCTGAATCAATGTTAATCTGCCCGTTCAGCCCGTTTTTCTTCACCATATCAGAAAATACCGCCTCTGCCATAGGCGACCGGCAAATATTTCCCAGACAGACAAACAGCACATGTATCATATCGATAACCTCCCTATTCTTTCCCCGCATTTTGAGGATCAAAAACCTTATCATCATCTTAGCAACTTTTCTGCGGCTGTGGAAATAAGCTTTTATTCTAAATGAATTCTGTTAGAATAAAGGGTACGAAAACGGTCATGAAAGGATGCATGAATTTGCCGAGCCAACAAACAGAAACGTTAAACAAAATGATTGAAGACATTTCGCAAAAGCTCAACATGCTCAATGTCGGCGTCATCAGAGCGGAAGATTTCAGTGATGAAAAAATAGAAGATCTTACATACCTTCATCAAATGGTCATGAAAAAAGCATCATTCAGCCCGAGTGAAATGCAGGCCATTGCCGAGGAGCTCGCCTCTCTCAGAAAATAAACCCATGTCAGACCTGCCGAAAAACGGCGGGTCTTTTTTTGATTTAAAAAAGTGAAAAATAAAAGTTCATCGGTTTGACACATATAAAAAGAAGGAGTATAGTAACTGTGAACTTGGTAGAACGATACACTAAATGAGCGGGCCGCTTATCTTTTTTTATTTAGTAGAACGATATACTCGTTGTGATATCAGCATTATTCAAGTTTGTATCTGCAACCGTTTTATCAAACCAGTTTTCAAAGAAAGGCAGTGGTTCAATAAAGGGGAATGGTTCTGTTCTTTTGTTAATTTAAAAATTAATTTAATTCTTTATTAACCGCATTAGGGGATGTCATCATGAAAAACATATACACCAAAATGGCAGCGGGTCTTTATATTAATTATTTCCTGCTGGGCATGATCAATATTATTATCGCATCCAATATGGAGGCATTATCAAAACAGCTTCATACATCCGCAGCCGGGGTCAGCTATTTGGTCTCCGCCATCGGGATCGGGAAGCTGATTTCGCTTCTGTTTGCCGGGAAGCTTTCGGATACATTCGGGAGACGGCCGTTTATCGTGTCGGGCGCCTTTCTGTATCTGATTTTCCTAATCGGAATTCCGCTTTCGACAAACTATACGGCCGCGTTTATCTTCGCCATTTTCGCCGGGATCGCCAATTCCTTTTTGGATTCCGGGACATATCCGGCGCTTATTGAAGGATTTCCGAAAAACGCAAGCTCTGCAACCGTGTTAATCAAAGCGTTTGTATCCATCGGCGCGACGGTGCTTCCGTTTTTCATCGCGTTTATTGCGGACAGGCATTTGTTTTACGGCTGGACGTTTATCGTACCGGGCATTATTTTCTTCCTGAACGGCTTTTTCCTGTTAAAAGTTCCGTTTCCGAATCATAAGCAAAAAGAAGACGGCGGCCGGACGGAAGCCTCTCCGTCTGATGACGCGTTCACATCACAGCCGTCGATATGGCGTGAAGGCCTTGCGATCATTCTGTTAGGCTTTTCATCTACGGCGCTGTTTATGCTCGTTCAAGTATGGCTTCCTAAGTTCGGGCAATCCGTTTTGGGCATGCCTGAGGTGCAGGCTGTCAAATTGCTGAGCTATTACAGCATCGGTGCGCTTGTGTCCGTATTATTGCTGGCCGTGCTGTTAAACAGAGTGATTCAGCCGATTACGGTAATGGTGCTGTACCCTGTGATCGCGGCAATCGCGCTGCTTGCTCTGATTTTCATTCATCAGCCGGCCGTATCAGTCATCAGCTCCTTTGTCATCGGACTTTCAACTGCGGGCATTCTGCAATTGGCGATGACGGTTATGGCTGTTTTATTCCCTAAAAATAAAGGTACGATCACATCTTTTGTTAATATAGCATCAAGCTTATCTTTTATTGTCATTCCGCTTGTAACGGGAGCGATATCCAAAGCGGCCGGCCTGACGCCTGTTTTTCTGCTTGATATCGGAATTGCGGCCGTCAGCGCCCTTCTCGCATTGTTTATCGGAATCCGCTTTAAGCAAGTGATGAAAGCCTGACTATTTTTTAAGGGAGAGGATTTATCATGCAATCTATCACGATCAGAAACACGGTCATCGGCGAAGGGCTTCCGAAGATCATTGTGCCGCTGATGGCGGCCGGAGAGAAAGAACTGCTCGAAGAAATTGAAGCCGTCAACAGGCTTCGCCCGGATATCATTGAGTGGCGGGCGGATGTGTACGAGCATGTTGACAGCCTGGACGCCGTAAAAGACATGCTTGAAATGCTGCGGAAAGCCGCAGGCGCAACACCGCTGCTTTTCACATTCAGAACTCATAAAGAAGGCGGAAATAAAGTTATTGATGACCGCTTTTACATTGAATTGCTTAAAACCGCCATCGAAACAAAACACATTGACCTTGCAGACGTTGAGTTGTTTACGGGAGAAGCGGAAGTCAAATCAATTGTGAAAACTGCTGAAGACAACGGCGTATATGTCGTCATGTCCAATCATGATTTTCATCAGACACCGAAAAAAGAAGAAATCATTTCCCGGCTGCGGAACATGCAGGCGTACGGCGCGCACATTCCGAAAATCGCGGTGATGCCGCAAAGCACTGAAGATGTTTTCGTCTTATTGGATGCCACTCACACGATGAAAACACAATACGCAGACCGGCCGATCATCACGATGTCAATGGCGGGCACGGGTCTGATCAGCCGCCTGGCCGGCGAAGTCTTCGGCTCAGCGTGCACGTTCGGAGCGGGCAAAGAAGCATCAGCGCCCGGACAGATTCCCGTTGAAGAATTGCGCAGCGTCCTCAGCATTTTAAATAAACATATGTAATCAGCGTTTTTTGCCCTCAAGCGGGGTGAAAAACAAATGAATGGACTAACGGAGGAATACATCATGAAGAAAGATTTAGGACGGATTAACGGAAAAACTCAGCTTATCGGATTATTCGCAACACCGATCGGACACTCTTTATCTCCGGCGATGCACAACCTGGCGTTTAAAAAATTAGGATTGAACTACGCTTACCTAGCGTTTGAAGTCGGCAATGAACAGCTGGAAGATGTGGTAACGGGAATGCGCGCCTTAAACGTCAGAGGCTTCAATGTCTCGATGCCGAACAAGATGAACATTCTCCCTTACCTCGATGAACTCGCGGATTCAGCGAAATTCACCGGCGCGGTGAATACAGTCGTTAATGAAAACGGAAGACTGATCGGACACTCCACTGACGGTATGGGATACGTCCGCAACTTAAAAGAACACGGCATCGATATCACAGGCAAAAAAATGACGCTGGTCGGTTCCGGCGGGGCCGCCACTCCGATAGCGATTCAATCCGCATTGGAAGGCCTCGGAGAAATCTCTATTTTCGCCCGCAATGACGCGTTTTTCGAAAAAGCGGAAGAAAACGTCCGCATCATCAATGAAGAAATGAAGGGATCTTCTTGCAAAGCGAAAGTCTTCCCGCTCGAAGATCAAGATGCGCTGCGTGCTGAAATCGCTTCAAGCGATATTTTCACAAACGGAACGGGTGTCGGCATGAAACCGCTTGAAGGCTTGAGCGTCATTGAAGATACATCCATGCTCCGTCCTGATTTGATTGTGACAGACGTCGTTTACAACCCCGTTACGTCGAAATTGCTTGAACAAGCTCAAGCGGCCGGCTGTAACACGATTAACGGCCTCGGCATGATGCTTTGGCAGGGCGCCATGGCGTTTGAATATTGGACAGGCCGTGAAATGCCGGTTCAGTATATTAAAGAGCAAATGTTTGAATAACCTATTGTGACAGAAGCGCCGAAGGACAATCCGTCTTCCGGCGCTTTATCATTTTCTCCCCCTCTCTCTTTCTTCTCATGCGCCAAAACGCTTATAATGGATGTAACGAATAAAAACCAAGTGAGGAATGCGACGTATGAAACAGCAAAAAAAACGCCGGGTGACATTGCAGCAGGTCGCTGAACATGCCGGCGTCTCAACATCCACCGCTTCATTAATCGTCCGCAATAATCCGCGAATTTCCGAAGCGACCCGTGAGAAAGTGCTGCAATCCATGCGGGAGCTGGGGTACGTATATGATCGGGTCGCCGCGAATTTACGATCACAGACGTCCACAACGGTAGGATTGATTATTACTGACATTTCCAATACGTTTTTCTCAGAGTTTCTGATCGGCGTTCAGAATACGCTTGAGGAAGTCGGATTAACGGTGCTGTTAGGCACGACATTTGATTCCGTCGCCAAGCAGGAGCAGCTGATCTCGACCATGCTGGAGCACAGGGTCGGCGGATTGATTTTGTGTCCGGTTTCAGGTACGGCTGAGGAAACCCTTTCCCGCCTTGAGCAGCTTGACATTCCGGTCGTGCTCGCCGTCAGGGAGATTGCCGATGCCGACTGTGATTTTGTCGGAGCCGATTATGAGGAAGGCACCTATAAGGCAGTGCGTCATTTCATTGAGAAAGGCCATCAGGAGATTGCGTTTCTGGGCGGCGTGAAGCACTCGTCAACATGGACGAAGCGCATGAAAGGGTTTAAAAAAGCGCTCCGTGAAGCGGATCTGGAAGTAAAAAATGACTATGTCATTGACAGCGCGCCGACCCGCGAAGCAGGCTGTGAAGCCGTGACGGAGCTCCTCCGCCGGTCTGAGCGCCCGACCGCGATTTTCTGCTTCAGTGATTTGGTCGCGTTCGGCGTCATGCAAGGGATCAGAAAAGCCGGGCTCATTCCGGGCGAAGATATTGACATTGTCGGCTTTGATAACGTGCCGGAAGCTGAAATTTCTTATCCCCCGCTTACAACCGTTTCTTCCTTTCCGCGGCAGTCGGGAAAAGAAGCGGCTCAATTGCTGCATCATAAAATCACCAATTCCCAGCACAAAAAACAACGCATTATTCTGGCGCCTGAGCTGGTTATCCGGGAATCTTCACAAAAAAAGCGGAACGCCTGATACGGCGCTCCGCTTTTATATTACGCAAGCAGTTTTAATGATTCGCGGTTGAATGCCGGTATGTCATCCGGTGTGCGGCTTGTGACCAGCTGGTTCTGGCAGACGACGACTTCTTCATCCACCACATTCGCGCCCGCGTTTTCCATGTCGATTCGGATTGATGTAAACCCTGTCGCTTTGCGCCCGTCCAATGCTTTCGCGTTGATGAGAAGCTGAGGTCCGTGACAGATGGCGAACACCGGTTTTTTATCATCCATAAACGCTTTGGCAAATTGGACGAAACGGTCATCCGCACGCAGCATGTCAGGAGAGAATCCGCCCGGGATCAGCAATGCGTCAAAGTCTTTCGGATTTACATCATCGATGGACGCATCCACTTTCACTTCCGCTTCCCCTTGTTTGCCTTTGACTGTTTTTCCTTTTTCCTGTTCAATTACGGTTAATTCATGACCCGCATCTTTAAAAGCTTTCGCAGGTTCAGTATACTCGACATCCTCAAAATAATCGGTTAATACAACTGCAATTTTTTTACCCATAGTTACTACCTCCTGCTTGATGAAGTCTACATAAATCCATGTACCCCAGCCACACTAACATCAAACATAGGTAACGCGTTTGCCGCTCATCCGTTTCACATAGGTCATTATCCTCATTTTTCATCTTTTTACAAGAATCATCATGAAATCTATATGAACTTTCACAAAATATTCTTACAATGGTACTGCATGACAAAATTTGTTGAAAGGTGGAGAACAGGTGAGAATACAGAAAAGACGATGCAGCGTCAATATGACACTCCGTATTCTGCTGCCACTAGTTATGATACTTAGTCTAATCCTCCCAACATCACCCATTAAAGCAGAAGAAAACAAATCCTCCAGTGTGAATCTCAGCATTTTAGCCACAACTGACGTTCACGCTAACATGATGGACTACGATTACTACAGCGACAAACCGACAACGGAATTCGGGCTGGCCCGAACGGCTCAGCTTATTGAGAAGCACAGGCGCGAAAACCCGAATACGCTGCTTGTCGATAACGGAGACCTGATTCAGGGGAATCCCCTCGGAGAATACGCCGTAAAATATGAGAAAAATGATATTATTTCAGGCGCAAAGACCCATCCGATCATTGAAGTGATGAACAGTCTGCATTATGACGCAGGAACACTCGGCAATCATGAATTTAATTACGGGCTTGAATTTCTGGACGGGACAATCAAAGGCGCTGATTATCCGATCGTTAACGCCAATGTGAAAACATTAAGCGGCGAAAACCGTTATACGCCTTATGTCATAAAAGACAAAACCGTCACGGATGAAAACGGCGGCAAGCATCAGATAAAAGTCGGCTACATCGGCTTTGTTCCTCCCCAGATCATGACGTGGGATAAGAAAAATCTCGAAGGCCGCGTTCAGGTCGAAGACATTGTGGAATCCGCAAAGAAAACCGTTCCGAAAATGAAAGCTGAAGGAGCCGATATCGTCATCGCCCTCGCCCACAGCGGCATCGAAAAAAAAGCGCAGTCTTCCGGAGCGGAAAACGCCGTTTTTGACCTGGCAACGAAAGTCAGCGGAATTGATGCGATCGTATCCGGCCATCAGCACGGGCTTTTCCCTGATGCCGAATACAAAGGCGCTGATCAATTTGACATCGATAAAGGCACGATTAACGGCATCCCCGTTGTCATGTCAAGCAGCTGGGGCAAATATGCGGGCGTCATCGACCTCCGGCTTGAAAAAACAGACAGCGCGTGGCATGTGGAAGATGCAAAAGGCAGCATCGAGCCGATTGCCGGCAATGTGACGTCGGAAAACGAAACCGTCGTCAATACCGTCAAAAAAGCGCACGAAGGCACTTTGAAATACATCAGAGAACCCGTCGGCCAGACAAAAGCCGATATCAACAGTTTCTTCGCCCAAGTCAAAGATGATCCGTCCATTCAAATCGTAACGGATGCGCAAAGATGGTACGCCGAAAATAAGATGAAGGATACGGAATACAAAGATCTGCCTATCCTCTCGGCGGGCGCCCCGTTTAAAGCCGGCGGGCGGAACGGCTCAAACTACTATACAAACATTTCCGCTGGCGACCTCGCCATCAAAAATATCGGCGATTTGTACCTGTATGACAACACGGTTCAGATCGTCAAGCTGAACGGAAGCGAAGTGAAGGACTGGCTCGAAATGTCCGCAGGGCAATTTAATCAGATCGATCAGGCAAAAGGCGGCAGCCAAGCGCTTTTAAATGACGCCTACCGCTCATACAATTTTGATGTCATTGACGGTGTCACCTATCAGGTCGATGTCACAAAACCGGCGAAATACAACGAAAACGGAACAGTCATTCATCCCGATGCAAGCCGGATCGTCAACCTTTCTTATCAAGGAAAGCCCGTCAGCGCCAAGCAGGAATTTCTGATCGTCACAAATAATTACCGCGCTTCAGGCGGCGGAGGATTCCCTCACTTAAGCAATGATAAAATCGTATACTCTTCTGCCGATGAGAACAGGCAGGTCTTAATGGATTACATCATCCAGCAGAAAACGATTAATCCGCAGGCTGATCATAACTGGTCCATCCTTCCGGTCAAAGGGACAAACCTGACATTTGAATCTTCCTTGGCCGCAAAGCCGTTTGCCGACCGCGCAGATGACGTCGCCTATATCGGTGAATCACAAAACGCGGGCTACGGACAGTACAAGCTCCAATTCAAAGATGATGAACCGGGCACAGATCCGCCGAAAGATGATGCATGGAAACTCACCGTTATGCATACAAACGACACGCACGCCCACCTTGATAACGCGGCGAGGCGGATGACGAAAATCAAAGAAATCAGAAGCGAAACCGACCGCAGCATTTTGCTGGATGCGGGAGACGTTTTCTCAGGCGATCTCTATTTCACAAAGTGGCAGGGGCTGGCTGATTTAAAATTGATGAACCGCATGGGCTACGACGCAATGACCTTCGGAAATCATGAGTTTGATAAAGGTCCGGGTGCTCTCGCCAGCTTCCTGAGCGGTAACGGGAGCGCGGCTGACCCGTCCGGAAAATACAATTTTCAAGCGCCTGACTTTCCGCTCGTCAGCTCAAATGTCGATGTGTCCAAAGAGTCAAAACTCAGACCATTCATGAAAAAAGCAGACACATTTACGGCAGGGAAAAAGAAAAAAGCAGGCATCTATCCATACATTCTGCTTGATGTAAACGGAGAAAAAGTCGCCGTATTCGGCTTAACGACAGAAGATACGTCCGTCACATCAAGCCCGGGAAAAAGCATTGTCTTTCATGATGCCTTCCAATCCGCACAAGATACAGTAAAAGAAATACAGAATAAGGAACATGTCAATAAAATTATCGCCCTGACACATATCGGGCATCAGCGTGATCTCGATCTTGCCAAAAAGGTAAAAGGCATCGACTTGATCGTCGGCGGACATACGCATACGCTTGTAGATAAAATGGAAGTTGTCAAAAACGAAGAGCCGACCATCGTCGCCCAAGCAAAAGAATACGGCGAATATTTAGGCCGGGCAGATGTCGCATTTGACAAAAACGGCATCGTCCTGCCGGAACAATCCTCTCTTCAGGCGATTCCAGTGAACGAGCAGACGAAAGAAGACCCGGATCTGAAAAAAGAGCTTGATCCGTTTAAAAAAGAGCTCGTCTCAGTCAAAAATGAAAAAGTCGGCTCAACGAAGGTCGCACTTGACGGCCAGCGCGAGCATGTCCGCTCCAAAGAAACCAATCTCGGAAACTTCATCGCGGACGGCATGCTGCAAAAAGCGAAGGAAGCGGCCGGCGCCCAAATCGCGATCACAAACGGGGGCGGCATCCGCGCGGGCATTGATAAAGGAGACATCACACTCGGCGATGTGCTGAATGTGATGCCGTTCGGCAACACGCTTTACGTCGCGGATTTAACCGGAAAACAGATCAAACAAGCCTTGGAACAAGGGTTAAGCGGAATTGAGGCTCAAGGCGGCGCCTTCCCTCAAGTTGCCGGTTTAACATACACGTTTACACTGAATAAAAAGCCGGGACACCGCGTTCTTCAAGCTGCGGCCGTACAGGATGACGGCAGCGTAAAGCCGATTTCTGATAAGAAGACATACAGAGTCGCCACCAGTAACTTTGTCGGTGAAGGCGGAGACGGATATTCCGTCTTTAACGAAGCGTCCCATAAAGAAGACCTTGGCTTTGTCGACTATGAGGTCTTCACCGAGCAGCTTGAAAAAGCGGGAAAAGCGGTGGAACCGAAAGTTGACGGCCGCGCGCAGGAAGTGTACCTGCCGACGAAACAAAAAAACGGTTCGTGGACGCTTGAAGGTGACAGCGCATTTGCCGCCTATGCCAAAAACGCAAACACGCCGATCGTGTATTACGATAAGAATGACGGCGCCAAAAAGCCGATTGATCTCAGCGTGACCAAAAAACAAATCGGCCTGTTAAAGGACAGAACATCGGATTCTTCCCTTACGATCCTGCATGACAAGTTCAGCATGAAAATGCCGATGGCAAACGCTGCTTCAGCTGATACACAATTCGGCGTGACGCCGAAAGGAAAAGTAAGCGGGGCGCTTTCAAATGTATACGACTTTACAATGAAGCAGAAAAACAAAGACATCAAAACATTCAAAGCGCCGGTAAAGCTCACCCTGCGCATTGAGAATACGAAAAAGGCGAAACAGCCGGGCATTTACCATGTAGACCGGAAAAAGAACGTCTATACAAAAACAGACAACGGTTCGGTTTCACACGATCTCGTCACGGGCTATACAAATCATTTCAGTGAATACACCATATTAAACGCAAACACGAAGAGCGCGCCGCCGCCAAGCGGAGACCAAGGCTCCGGAAAGCAGCCAAGCGGACAAAAACCGTCATCCGGCCCTGCGCAGGACGGAGTATCGCCGGGCGGCCTGCTTCCTGATACGGCCACAACGATGTATTCCATCCTTCTTGCCGGGTTACTCATCAGCGCGCTCGGAACGGCACTGTATCTGCATCAAAGAAGAAAAGCAAAAAAAGTGAACGAAGCATAAAAAGACCGCTTTTATCGGGCGGTTCATCCAAAAGCTCTCCTGATCTGATTTCAGGGGAGCTTTTTCTCTCGGTCCCCCTCTTAGTCGACAGCCGTAAGGCCGAGTGATAAAATATGAACGTTATTCGCGAGAGACATACATCCGCATCGTTTAACACTTCACGGCAGGGCCTCTCTTTCATACGGCGCCGCCTGTTTGGAGGACTTTTTTTGAAGATAACAGGACACAAACGAAACCGCATGTCTTACAAGAAAAAGCTGTTTTACGTGATAACAGCGCTCTGTTTTATCAGCTCGCTCATTTTCGTCACTCACAACGCTTCTTTTTATGAGCGGCCGATTGCCAAAGTGACGAAAACAACATTGGAACATCAGTCTGACGTACAGGACATGCATAAAAACAAAGATAAGATTTTCAATCAGACGATCACTGCCAGACTTGAAAACGGCAGTCAGAAAGGACAGCTCATTCATTTGCCCAATCAGTATTCATCATCCGGAGCGAACGATCAGAAATATTCGATTGGCGATGAAGTATTCGTTTCTATTGATAAAGGGAAACCATCAAACAAGGATATATCGGGAAGCATTATAGATAAAAAACGGGATAAACAGCTTTTGCTGATCGCGTGGGTTTTCATTTTCACCTTGCTTATCGTCGGCAAAAAACAAGGCTTCTTTTCGATCGTCAGCCTGATGTTTAACGCCGTTTTACTGTCGTTTGCATTAGATTTGTACAGGAAGCATCCTAATATAGGGTTAATTTTCATCTGCGGTATCTGTATTCTCATCTTTACTGTCATCTCATTGCTGCTTGTCAGCGGTTTTCACGCGAAAACATACGCCGCCATTGCCGCGACGCTCGCAGGCACTTTCGTTTCCCTGCTGATTACGTATCTGGTGATGCTGGCAACCGGAGAGAAAGGTCTCAGATATGAGGAAATGCAGTATTTAACCCGCCCTTATCACACGGTGTTTATGGCCGGGGTATTTATCGGATCACTGGGAGCGGTCATGGATGTAGCCATTACCATGACATCATCTGTCTTCGGATTATATGAAGAAAACAAGGGTATCTCATTACAAGCTCTCAGACGTTCAGGGATGGAGATCGGAAAAGACATCATGGGGGCGATGACCAATATTCTGTTTTTTGCTTATATAAGCGGCTCTATTCCGATGATGCTTTTGTATTTGAAAAATGATTCCCCGATAGGATTCACTCTTTCTATGAACATTTCCTTGGAAATAGCCAGAGCATTGGCCGGAGGGATCGGAATCGTATTAGCCATACCCGCCAGTCTGTATGCTTCTATCTTTTTTATTAAACGAAAGAAGGCAAGCTCATGAATGTCATCGTAATTCTCGCGGCGATTTTATTTCTATTGATGGTCATCATCGGCGGAAAAAAAGGAGCGAGGTCTTTTATTGCGTTATTCTTAAATTTCGGTGTTCTCTTTCTCACCATCATTTTCATGACAGACCCGCATATCAATCCGATTGTTTTAACATTGCTCTCTTCCGCCGTGATTTGCAGCATTACTCTTTTTTATATTAATGGAGGAAACGTCAAAACCGTAACCGCCTTTATTTCTGCAATGCTGACGATTGTATTGCTGCTGTTTTTTATTATGTCTGTAACAAAACATACTTCGATTCAGGGATTCGGTGAAGAAGAATTGGGTGATATCGGCATATTCACACTGTTTGTCGGGGTGGATTTTGTGAAGGTTACCGCAGCCATGATCATCATGGGCACGATAGGGGCGATTACCGATGTCGCGATTTCCATTACTTCACCCATGCGGGAAATTTACAGTCATAATCCGTCCATGAGCAGAAAAGATCTGTACACATTCGGATTAAGCATCGGGAGAGATATTTTAGGAACGAATACGAATACGTTATTCTTTGCTTTTTTCGGCAGCTATTTGGCTTTAATTATCTGGTTTAAAGACTTATCATACTCAGCTGAAAAAATAGTGAACTCAAAAGTATTCAGTGCGGAAGCCGTTACCATTCTTTGTGCCGGAATCGGGATCGGCATCATCATTCCCGTTACGTCCTGGATCACCGCCTGTTTTTTAGCAAAACCAAATAAACGTTAAAAGCTGCCGGGACACGCCCGGCAGCCTTTTTTATCTTATACCCACTTTACAACGTCTTTTGAGGCAGATCTTGTTTTCGGGCGCGGTTCTCTGACACGGTAGCCGAATGCGGCCATAACAGAGATGTCGAAACTTCCGTTTTCCAGAAGCCCTTCTTCTTCAAGAATCCGGTGAATTTCTTTGTAGTTGAAGCCTTCTACAGGGCAGGAGTCGATTCCGATCTGCGCAGCGGCTGTCATCATATTGCCGAGGGCGATGTAAGTCTGTTTGGATGCCCAGTCAAACAGCGCGCGATCTGATTCTAGCAGATTGAAATCATTTTTCTGGAAGTCTTCCGTTTTGCTGATATAGCCTTCATACATATCTTCCGGCATTTTTTTGACTTCCCGCAAGTGGTTTTTGACATAGTCGGCGTCAAAACGGATATCCTTTGCCGTCCGGGCAAGCAGAAGTACGAAATGGCTTGCGGTCGGCAGCTGCTTTTGCGCGCCCCAGGTGAACTCGCGGAGTTTTTCACGAAGCTCCGGATTTTGAACGACGACAAATTTCCAAGGCTCCAAACCGAGTGAGCTTGGGGATAATCTTCCCGTTTCTAAAATGAATTCAAAATCGCTTTCTGAAATTTTTTTCTCAGGATCAAATTCCTTTGTGGCGTGTCTGAATTGATACGCTTCGATGATCTGCTGTTTTTTATCTGACATTCATGATCTCTCCTTTTCAATCGTTATGTACTATTGTAGCCATTATTTTTGAAAGTACCAGTACGCACATTTTTGTTGGATAGTATTCATTTTGATACTGACAAGAAAACGGCCTGCCGCGGCAGTCCGTTTTTATTTTTCTCTTCTCGCAAAGTCGACGAAACGGAATTTATCGAGCCTGTGCCGGCTTTCCGTGTACTGAAAGAGGCTGGTATCCTCCAAAAAGACGCGGTTTTTCACGACCGCCATATGGCTGAATCCGCCGAGATCCAAATACTTCCGGTCCTCTTCCCCCGCCGGCTCCACGACAATTTCCTTTTGCGCGTAGCTGATGGACAAGCCGAGCTCTCCTTCGAGATACTCATAGATCGAATCTTCGCAAATCGCCTTCGTCAATAGAGGCACATGTTTTTTCACAAAGTAATCCTTGTCCAAAATAATATGTTCTCCGTCAATCCGTCTTGATCTGACGACTTCCCACACCTTTTCATCCGCTTCTGTACCAAGCTCTTTTGCGGCTTCTGAAGGAGGCAGGATCAGCCCGAGACGGTGAACCGTCGTTCTCGTCTCTTTTCCGAGCGTTTCCGAAAGCTCTTTGAAGCTGATCAGGCCTGAGACGGGAAAACGCATTTTTTCTCTGTCTAATATGACGGAGCCTTTGCCTTTGATTTTCTGGATGTAGCCGTTTTGCGCCAGCATATTGAGCGCTTTGCGGACGGTTTCTCGTGATGTGCCGTATTGATCGCACAAATCATTTTCAGACGGAAGAACGTCTTCAGCCTTCCGCTGGCCGCTTTCGATCTGCCGCACCATATCTTTATAGATTGTGATGTATTTATTCACTTTCATTTGACCACCCAGATTAGTGTATCACGCTTTTGTCAGATGATAAACGATCGATTCATACGGACGGAGCGTCAATCGTTCCGGCCGCCCTTCCCTCGGTTCATCATTCGTCAGCAGCACCGTAAACCGCCAGCCGTCCGTGTCTTTAAGCGGAACCGTAAAGTCCGCTTCTTTCCCGTAGAAGTTGTTGATGCACAGCAGTTTTTCATCCTTGCCGTGTCTGACGTACGCCAGAACCGCCGGATCGTCTTCAGCAAGCAGCTCAAACGTTCCTTCCGTCACGATGTCATATTCTTTTCTGAGCTTGATGAGCTTCTGATAATGATAGAAAATTGAATCCGGGTCCCGCAAAGCCGCTTCCGCGTTAACGTCCCGATAATCATCCGCCGCCGGAATCCAAGGCGTTCCCGTCGTGAAACCGCCGTGCGGCCCGCTGTTCCACTGAATGGGGGTTCTTGCATTGTCTCTTGATTTCTCTTTTAAAATGGCGATAATGTCTTTTTCGGGCACGCCTTCTTCCTTCATCTTTTTGTAAATGTTCAATGATTCGACATCGCGGTATGAGCCGATGTCATCTAACTTCGGATTGCCCATGCCGATCTCTTCACCTTGATAAATGTAAGGCGTGCCCTGCATCATATGAATGGCCGCCGCCAGCATTTTGGCTGATTTCGTCCGGTATACGCCGTCGTCTCCGTATCTGGATACGGCCCGCGGCTGGTCATGGTTGCACCAGAATAATGCGTTCCAGCCTCCGCCTTTTTGCATCTCCGTCTGCCAAAACGCTAAAATCCGTTTCAGCTTCAGAAAATCAAACGGAGCGAGCGCCCATTTTTCACCATTCGGATAATCCACTTTTAAATGATGAAAGTTAAAAGTCATATCGAGTTCTTTATTCTCAGGGTTTGTGTACCGGATGCAGTGGTCAGCCGTTGTCGAGGACATTTCACCGACCGTCATGCTGTCATATTTCGAAAACACTTCCCTGTTCATCTCATGGAGAAATTCGTGCACGCGCGGCCCGTCCGTATAATAAGGGCGCCCGTCACGCCCATCTTTGGCATCAGGAAACGATTGGTCTTTAGAAATGAGGTTGATCACATCCAGCCGGAAGCCGTCGATCCCTTTCCGGAACCAAAAATGCATCATGTCGTAAACCTGTTTTCTCATCTCTTCATTTTCCCAGTTCAAATCGGCCTGCGACACATCAAATAAATGCAGATAGTGCTGGCCTGACGCCTGGTCGAGCTCCCAAGCGGAACCGCCGAATTTTGAATCCCAGTTGTTCGGCGCCCGGCCGTCTTCCTTTCCGTCTTTCCAAATGTAAAAATCCCGATACGGACTGTCGGGTGACGAGACCGCTTTTTTGAACCATTGATGCTCGACTGATGTATGGTTTACGACAAGATCCATGACGACCTTGATTCCTCTTTTGTGCGCTTCATCGAGGAGGCGTTCAAAATCCTCCATCGTTCCGTATTCTTCATAAATGGTGCAGTAATCGCGAATGTCATAACCGTTGTCATTCTGCGGCGAATCGTAAATCGGCGTAAGCCAAATGACATCAATCAAAAGCTTCTGCAAATAATCAAGCTTCTCGATAATACCGTTCAGATCACCGATCCCGTTTCCCGTCGTATCATTAAAGCTCTTCGGATAAATTTGATATACCGCTGCCTTTTTCCACCATGGTGTGCTGTCTGTTTTCATTTTTCTTCACCGCCTGTAATGTTTTGTATTGAAAGGGAAAAGGGACAGCCTGATAGAAGGCGCCCCGCAGGTTTTTTATTTTTGCCGTTTCAGCCGCGCATACCCGTATGTTCCCGCAAACGGGAGAATCAGCACGATCAGCATTCCGATCGCAAACGGACCCCAGTACCGGCTCATAATGGAGAAGATCCCCGGCACGCCGCCGACTCCGACCGAGCTTGCGAGAACGCCTTTGACGGAGATGAACATCCCCGCGATTCCCGAGCTGATCATGGCGATCACAAACGGAAATTTGTAACGCAGATTCACGCCGAAAATCGCCGGTTCGGTAATGCCCAAATATGCGGAAATGCCGGCCGTCAGTGAAAGCCCCCGCTGTTTTTTATCTTTTGTAATCAACATCATGGCCAAAGCTGCCGACCCTTGAGCGATATTTGACAATGCGAGCATCGGCCATAAAAATGTGCCGCCGAGCTTTGATCCGATTAATTGAAGATCGACCGCGAGAAACGTATGGTGCATCCCCGTGATCACAAGCGCCGAATACAGCCCTCCGTACAGCAGGCCTCCGATGGCGGAGAATTGGCCGAAAACGGCAATCAATCCCGCCGTCAGCGCGTTACCGATCGCAAAGGTGATCGGACCGATGATGACAAAGGATAGAAAACCGATGACCAAAAGCGTCACCGGCGCGACGACTAACAGCTGAATGCCCTCCGGCGTCCGTTTCGTCAAAAAGAGCTCAAGCCTGGCAAGTAAATAAGACGCCAGCAGAATTGGGAGCACCTGACCTTGATACCCGACTTTCTGCACCTCAAGGCCGAACAGGTTCCACACCGGAATATCGCCGCTCTGCTCGGCAGCCCCGTAGCCCCATGCGTTTAACAGATCAGGATGCACCAGCATCAGCCCTAGCACGATACCCAAGAGCGGGCTTCCTCCGAACCGCTTCACTGCCGACCAGCCGATTAAAGCCGGCAGAAAAGCGAAGGCCGTCCCCGCGATCAGATTAATCATATTGGCGAGATCCGCCCATTGCGGATACACTTGGACAATCGATTTGGCGCTGTAGAAAATGCCTTCCGCCGTTAAGATGTTGTTCAGACCCATTAAAAGCCCGGCCGTGACGATCGCCGGCAAGATCGGAATAAAGATGTCCGCAAGCGTTTTCACAGCACGCTGTAAAGGATTCATTTTTTGCGCCGCAGCCTTCTTCACGTCATCCTTGGACGCTTCGCCCATCCCCGTTTCCTTCACTAATTCCGCATATACTTTGTTGACCGTCCCCTGCCCGATCACGACTTGAAACTGCCCGTTTACCGCAAAAGATCCTTTGACAATGTCTATTGCATCAAGCATTTTTTGGTTTACTTTGGTTTCATCTATTAATGCAAACCGCAAACGCGTCACACAATGAGTCGCCGCCTCAATATTTTCGATTCCGCCGACAGCTTCAGCGATCTGCCGCGCAGCCCGGTTAAACTCACCCATGCCAACCCCTCCGTAACCGTTTTCATTTTGTCTTACAAACTTGTATATACATGTTTATGACTCTATTGTAATGATGTATATACATGTCGTCAATCTATTTTTATAGCGCTTTCATCACAAATATACTGCGAAAGACCCTGAAACAAAAAAAGCCCCGCCGGAACCGGGCCTTGACTTCTTGTTTATCGGGAACATGTCCGGGCGGAATTCACAACAGGAGCACAAAAAGCATACAGTACTGTACAACTAAGTTAAAGAGGTGTGAAGAGATGCCATCCACTGTTATCAACCTGTACTATTTGAAGATTAACAGTATTTCTGGCAACGGATCTATTACGATTGGGGAAGCGGCATACAACAGTCCCACCACAAATAACAAATCACAAGGACTGAACTCTTCATTCGGCGATACGTCACCTATAGAATCGATGATGGAGAACTTGTTAAATGATCCTGATGTCAACGACCAGACAGCCATCGGAACCGCAGATACCGCAAATATTACGCCGGTGCCGCCCATTATAGATTAAAGGGGTTTTTATGAATGCCTTACCAAATTAACGTCGTCAATATAAAAGTAAACGGAGCAACGCAAAACGGAAACGTCGATATCGGTCAGACCGTACAAAACAGCCACACCGCCAACAGCAAATTTGTCGGCGCGAACTTTTCTTTAGGGGATTTTTCGCCGGCCGCCGGATGTTTGAATTCGGGCCATCTTGACCCTGACGTGAGCGATCAGGATCAGATCGCCAACCCGTCAATGCCGATCGCAAATCAAATATAGGGAGGTTCTGCCGAAGTGGATATCGAAAAAATGAGAAAGTGGCTTGAGATTACGAACGAGCACAAGCCCAGCGACTTTTGGACCAATGTCCTGAAACGGAAATCTCCCGAAGATTTTTTCTCCTTACAAAAAAACACCCTGACTTATGATATTTATCAGGATGAACAGCACACATTCGTCATTGTGGAAATGCCCGGCGTTTACGAAGAAGAATTGACATTGAGGCTGCTGTCAAGAACACGGCTGCATATCAGAGGAAACATCACACCCCTTTTTCCAAAGAACATGGGCGTCTGCCAAAACCGGTATTACGGGGAAATCGATGAGACGATTGAGCTTCCTGAACCGGCTGAGCCCCACCTGTTACAGGCGCAGTGCGTAAACGGCCTGCTCCACATTTCCTACCCGCGCCTTATGGAGCACATTCCTTTTCAGAAAAAAATCTAAAGAGCCGGCTTACGGGCGGCCCAGCCGTCTGTACACTTTCTCCTTATAATGAGAAGATGCGGGTTTTGAGAACATGGCTTTCTCCTCCGTCAGTTTGTCGAGTCTGACTTGTTTTTCCGTCCGTTTGTTCCGCAAGTGATCCCGCTCCTGTTCATTGCGGCACTTGGCGATCAAATAATCGAGCGTCATCAGCTCTTTCTTCAGCGCGCCCTCATCCTCGGCGATCCCGGCGTTTTTTAATATGCTGTAGCCCATTCTGAGCGACTCCGGAAGATGTGCGGCATCGTCTTTCGGCAGGGGCTTTCCCATTCCTTTGATGCCGGCGAACTCTCCGTCCTTAATGGCGCGCTTGATTTTATCTTCAGCCACGATATGGGCAATATCCATCACTGTTCACCTCTTTTTTCAATAGAACCGGGTATGATCATACGGAAACACAAATCCCAGTTTGTTCCATTTATATGTTTTAAAGCTGTCATTCAACAGATTAACCGCCGTTGCGACAGCGTTTTTCGCCCTTTTTCCGATGAGCCTTTTCCACCTTTTCTATTTGCTGGTTTCATGGTATATTGATTACGTTCGTTTTTTCTATCGTTCCGTTTAAACCGTGATCGGAAAAAAGGAGTGTAACAATGAAAACATTTATAAAAGAAAGAGGACTTGCCTTCTTCTTGATAGCGGTCGTGTTATTGTGGGTGAAAACATATGTCGCTTATATTTTAAACTTTAACCTCGGCATAGACAACACGATCCAGAAAATATTGCTTTTTGTGAATCCGCTGAGCTCCAGCTTGTTCTTTCTTGGATTTGGGCTTCTTTTCAAGAAAAAATTACAGCAGACAGCCATTATTGTGATTCATTTTTTATTGTCTTTTTTGCTTTTTGCAAACATCGTCTATTATAGATTCTTTAATGATTTCATTACCATCCCGGTCATGATGCAGGCAAAGACAAACGGCGGCCAGCTCGGAGACAGCGCGTTCTCGTTAATGAGATGGACAGACGCCTTCTACTTCCTGGATACCGTCATTTTGATTATTTTGGCCCTTAAGATGAGAAAACCGGCTGAAAAACCGGCGAAGAAATCATTCAGAATCGTTTTGGCTTCCGCCGTGCTTATGTTCCTGATCAACCTCGCCGTCGCGGAATCCGACCGTCCTGAGCTTTTGACACGCTCATTTGACCGAAACTATCTGGTGAAATACTTGGGCACGTACAACTTTACGATTTACGATGCCGTGCAGAATGTGAAATCAAACAGCCAGCGCGCGCTTGCCGATTCAAGCGATGTAACGGATGTGGAAAACTATATGAAGGCCAACTATGACGTGCCGAATAACGTCTACTTCGGAAAAGCCGAAGGAAAAAACGTCATCTACGTCTCATTAGAGTCTCTGCAATCCTTTATCATTGACTATAAAATTAACGGCAAGGAAGTGACGCCGTTTTTAAATAAGCTGGCGCACGATAATCAAACATTCTACTTTGATAACTTTTTCCACCAAACGGGACAAGGTAAAACATCTGATGCGGAATTTATGATGGAGAACTCTCTGTACCCGCTTTCGCAAGGTTCGGTTTTCGTCAATAAAGCGCAAAACACGCTGCAGTCCGTTCCTGCGATCTTAAAAGGCAAAAAGTACACGTCTGCCGCTTTCCACGGAAATACGCAGACTTTCTGGAACCGTAACGAAATGTACAAAGCGGAAGGCATCGATAAGTTTTTCGATTCCGCTTATTATGACATGAGCGAAGAAAACACGAAAAACTACGGCATGAAAGACAAACCGTATTTCAAAGAATCCATGCCGCTCTTAAAGAGCCTGCCGCAGCCGTTCTATACGAAGTTCATTACGCTGTCCAACCACTTCCCGTTCGGAATGGATAAAGAAGACACGGACTTCCCGGCGGGAGACTTTGGCGATTCAGTCGTTAATAATTACTTCCAGTCCGCGAACTATCTGGATGAATCAATTGAACAGTTCTTTCATGACCTGAAAAAAGACGGCCTGTACGATAAGTCGATTATCGTGATGTACGGAGACCACTACGGTATCTCCGAAAACCATAATAAAGCGATGGCGAAAGTGCTCGGCAAAGATGAGATCACTGAATACGACAATGCCCAGCTTCAGCGGGTGCCGCTCTTTATCCACGCTCCCGGCGTGAAAGGCGGCCGTAATCACAAATTTGCCGGTGAAGTCGATGTCGCGCCGACCGTTCTTCATCTGCTCGGCGTCGATACGAAAGATTATCTCATGTCAGGTTCAGATATCTTATCGAAAGAGCACAGAGAAGTCATTCCGTTCCGTAACGGAGACTTCATCTCACCGAACTATACGAAAGTGTCCGGCAAGTATTACGATACGAAAACCGGAAGACTTTTAGATGATTCAGAAGTCGACAAAAAAGAAGACTCTCTCGTCAAGACTGAGCTTGAAATGTCTGATAAGATCATCAACGGCGATCTGCTTCGTTTCTATCAGCCGAAAGGCTTTAAGAAAGTGGATCCTTCACAATTCGATTATACGAAGCGTGAAGATTCCTCAGCAGATGATCAAAAAGAATAAACAAAAGCCAGATCATATCAATGATCTGGCTTTTTTATGTTCAGCTCCCGGCGGCGGCCATAGAGCGCTTTTGCAGGCTGTCGGAAAGAACTGAATAAGCGACGACTTTCTTTTTCTGCTGTTTGACGACATCTACATGATCTTCGTAGCTGTATACAAACACCGTCACATCTTTTTTTCCTTTTCTCGTCTTAATGACAAGCGGATCGGCTCCGTTTTGCGGATGAAGATAACGCTCTTCATCCCCTGGGTATATATAATGCCGTTCGATAAACACGGCTTCGTTAAAATCATCAATCACCCGGCGTTTGTCTTCGCCTTCCAGACGTTTTCCGCCGAGGGAAACGGCAGCGGACGCGTCACTAAGCTTTGAATGGGTTTCAAACTTGCGGAGGATCCATTCCACCGCTCCGGTAGGAAGGCATGTCAGCACAATCTTAATCAGGCTTATGACAACAATTGAAACAACTGCAATCCATGTCACCTTACATCATCTCCATACTTGTTCTACATGAATCTTAACATAGAAGAAAACGTTGTTTTTTGTACATTATGTGAAACTTGATATATGTTCAAAAAAAATCCGGATCACATAGGTGATCCGGATTTATCAAGTCTGCTTCTGATCGTCAAGGCGGACGGCTTCTCTCAGCTCTTCCGCGACAAATTCGACGTTCGGCCCGATAATGACCTGTGCCGTTTTATTCCCCGTTTTGATAACTCCTTTTGCTCCCGCTTTTTTAAGCGCCGCCTCATTAATGAGAGACGTATCCTGCACGGTCAGCCTGAGGCGGGTCGCACAGTGATCAATCGTTTCGAGGTTTTGCCTGCCGCCGAGCCCCTTGAGCATGGCATGTTCTTCGACGGAACCGGCCGTATCTTCACTAAGCACTTCTTCCTCTTCCTCATCATCTTCCCGTCCCGGCGTTTTCAAGTTTAACGTTTTGATGAGCATATAGAAGACGACAAAATAGATCACTGCATAACAAAGCCCGACAACGAGCAGCAAAAGCGGTTTTTCGGCAATGCCGTAGCTGAGGAGATAATCGATCGCCCCCGCCGAGAATGAAAAACCTGACCTGATTCCGAGAACATTCACGATAAATAAAGAGAACCCGGTTAATATAGCATGAACCCCGTATAAAAGCGGTGATAAAAACATAAATGCAAATTCAATCGGCTCTGTAATTCCGGTAATAAATGCCGTCAGCGCGAGACCGATCATCATCCCGGCCGTCGCTTTGCGCTTGCTTGGCTTAGCCGCGGCAATCATTGCCAGACATGCGGCAGGAAGCCCGAACATCATAATCGGGAAGAATCCCGTCATATAAGTTCCCGCCGTCGGATCCTTCGCAAAGAAGCGGGCCAGATCTCCCGTTTTTCCGTGAAAATCGCCAAACTGGAACCAAAAAATATTATTCAGCACATGATGAAGGCCGAATGGAATCAAAAGCCGGTTAAAAATCCCGTAAATCCCGGCGCCGATTCCGCCAAGCCCGATCATCCATTCCCCGAAAGACGTAATCACCGACTGAATCGGCGGCCACACAAATCCGAAGATCCCCGCCAAAATAATGGTAATCAGCGCCGTTACAATCGGAACGAGCCTGCGCCCGCTGAAAAACCCGAGATATTCGGGCAGCTTCGTATCTTTAAAGCGATTATACGTGTATCCCGCAATTAACCCCGCGATAATCCCTCCGAAAACGGCCATATTATTTGTCGAATTGATTGATTTTACAGCCGCGTCCAGCATGATATAAGAAATTGCTCCCGACAGAGCGGCGGCCCCGTTGCTGTCTTTCGAAATCCCGATCGCGATTCCGATCGCGAAAATCAGCGGCAGATGATCAAATACCGCGGTCCCCGCCGCGTAAATGAACGGAATATTTAATAAGTCCTCTCTGCCGATGGCCAAAATAATACCAACGGCGGGCAGAACGGCAATCGGAAGCATAAATGATTTTCCGAGTTTTTGCAAAAATTGAAGCATTTTACCCATCCCCCTTCTTTTTTCTTAAATATACCACATAAGTTATCTAGTGATCTATACCAATTTTCCTTCATTTATTCACATAAGGCTTGTTGGTTTTCTATTTATAAACCAGTTGTGGTAAGCTTGAATCAGATGATTAAAAATAGAAAGCGGGAATGACAATGATTGTAACGAACGATCAAGAATTAGAAGGCCTTAAAAAAATCGGCAGAATCGTCGCGCTGGCGCGTGAAGAAATGAAGAAAAAAGCCGAGCCCGGCATGAGCACGAAAGATCTTGACCTGATCGGAAAGGCGGTGCTTGACGAGCACGGAGCCGCTTCCGCTCCGGAGAAGGAATACGATTTCCCGGGCGTGACATGCATCAGCGTAAATGACGAAGTCGCTCACGGCATTCCGAGCGCCTCTAAAATCTTAAAAGCCGGAGATCTTGTAAATATCGATATTTCGGCGGAGTTCGGCGGTTTTTATTCCGATACGGGAATTTCATTTGTACTCGGAGAAGGCGATGAACGTCTGCAAAAGCTTTGTAATTGCGCAGCATCCGCATTTCAGAAAGGATTGGATCAGGCAAAAGCCGGCAAACGCCAAAACCAGATCGGCAGAGCCGTCTATCATGAAGCCCGCTCCAATGGATTTACCGTTATTAAAACGCTGACGGGCCACGGAATCGGCAGAAACCTCCATGAAGCGCCGAACCACATCATGAATTACTATGATCCGTTTGATAACGCGCTGTTTAAAAACGGAACCGTGATCGCGCTTGAGCCGTTTATTTCCACGAAAGCGGAAACGATTGTTGAAGCGGGAGACGGCTGGACGTTTAAAACGCCGGATAAAAGCCTTGTCGCCCAAGTGGAACACACCATCGTGATCACAAAAGACAAACCGATTATTTTAACTGCATTGTAATGTTTCATCTCCCTTCCAAACAGGTATACAACAACTAACCCGAAGGAGGGAGACGCATGAAAAAAGATAAAGAAAAAATCAAAATCGAAAACGAAATACACGCCATGCACGGCGTAACGAAACAGCAGATTTTAGAGGATTTCGAGGAATTTAAGGCGTACCTTCATCAGAAAATTTCCGCCGGAAAAAAACTGGGTCTGGATGACAGCAAAATCATCAAAAGCGCCGCCATCCTCGGGGACTATCTCGCCAAACACGAGGAGCCCCGCAATGCGGAAGAAAAACTCTTACAAGAACTGTGGGACATTGCGGATGACAATGAAAAACAGCATTTGGCCCAGCTTCTCGTCAAACTTGCCGGACACTGATACAGTGCCCGGCTTTTTTATGCTCCGTTATAAGAGTTGTGCTACACTGGACATATGTCTGTGAAAGGAGCCATTTTTCAACATGTGGTTTATTATCTTCGGGTTTATTTTCTTTATTGAAAGCATCATTCTTACCGTTTACGGAGTGAAGAAAAAGAAGGGGATGCTGGTTTATTTCGGCGTCGTTTTCGGAATCATGACACTCGGAACGGTGCTGTTAAAATTAACCGGCCATTAAGCATGAAAAGACCGCCCTTTACATATATATGTAAGAAAGCTTTACATCTCTGAATCGAAAGTCTCAGTTTTTGCGTTATCCCTTTTCAGCGTCTTTTTATAGATGTTACAATGCCAAAAGTTTGGCAAAAACTGAAGAAACTCTCCTCAACGGGAGAACGGAGAAAGGAGTTTTCTGACATGCATTATGGCAGTAAAGGCTGGTATGTAGAAGAGTTAAAGAAAAAAGGAATTACCCACTATGAAGGAAGAAAGCTTCAAAGCTTCAAAAAGTACTTCCTTGCCAATCTGCTGGAAACAAAAAAACAAGCATAACGTAAATCAGCCGTGCTGTCAGTGCAGCACGGCTTTTTTCTATACATTAGTGAGCCTGTCTCTTTTTTTAAGGAAGGACTCCCTCCAGCTTTCTGACAGCGCTTCTTCCCGCAGTATTTCTTCAATCGCTGACAGATTGCCGGAATCACGATATTTCACTTCATTCGCATACCAGACGGAAATGCTTTCTTTTCCTCTCGACAGACGCTTGAGGACGGGACGCGGATCGACATATCCTTCTTCAAGCACCCTGAAATAAAAGCCGGTAAATCCCGTCTGCTGTACACGGAGCACCATATCTTTGATGCCATATTTGAGCGCGAGTTTGACGCAGGGCTGGCGCGGCTGGCTTACTTGAACGACGGCTTCCCCCAGCTGAAAGACGTCTCCGATCCACACGTCTTGTTCGGCCAGTCCTTTGACCGTTACATTCTCCCCGAACGCGGCGGCGGGAAGTTTTCTCGCGAGCGTTGTTTCCCAATATGAATAATGCTCGGCGGGATACACGCACACCGCTTTATCGGGGCCTCCGTGATGCTTCAAGTCGGCTTGCCCGTCCCCGTCAAAATGGGTTTTATACAGCATGACGGGAGAATCTGCGGGCCGCTTTATGATGCCGGAATTGATTTGTCTGCCGGCAAATTCATGAATTGCGGGCTTTCCGAGATTGATAGATAAGACAGAATAGTCTTGCGTCACCTCGTTCACATCCTTTGCGAAATCTCATATCTTTCCTTTATCATAGTAAGAAAAAGGTGGTTTTTCCATGCTTCAATATCATATGATTGCAGACGGCCGGGTTCAGGGCGTAGGTTTTCGCTACTTCGTCCAGATGGAAGCCGACAGACATAAGGTAGCCGGCTGGGTAAAAAACCGTGATGACGGCCGGGTGGAAATCCTTGCCGAAGGTCCTGAAGAGTCGTTAAAACAATTTGCCGAAGCAGTCAGAAAAGGCAGCCCCTTCTCAAATGTCACCGGCATAACCATCGAAGAATCACACCGTCTGAAAGGGTACCGCACTTTTACCATCAGTTACTGATAAGGCTTGTCCTGATAATAATAATTCGGCTTCACAATCGTATTGTCATATGATTTATGGAAAATGTGGGTGGAAGCCGGCGAGATCGGCGGAATCAGCCAGGTCCAGTCGCCCGTCAGCTTTCTTCCCGCGTCTTGTTCCTGTTCTTCAAAGCGTTTAAATTGATTCGCCGCCGTATGGTGATCGACAATGCTGACACCGTGTTTTTTGTATGAATAGAGCACTGCCTTATTCAGTTCCACCAGCACCTGATCCTTCCACAGGTCGGTATTCAGGCTGGCGGAAATCCCCATGACCGCAGCGGCTTTTTTGAGCATATCATACCGTTTTTCGTCAGCAAGGTTCCTTGCGCCGATTTCGGTTCCCATATACCATCCGTTAAAAGGCGCCGCGTTGTACGACAGCCCGCCGATTTCAAGCCTCATATCGGCGATAATCGGAACCCCGTACCATCTGAGATTTAAATCGGCAAACTCTTCAATATCCGGATGGGTGATCGGCACTTCTTTCACGAGCGTCTGAGGCAGGTCATACCAGACCGGCTGCCCGTCCCCTTTCATCCGGAAAAGCAGCGGCAGAATATCAAAATCGGTCCGCTTCCCGCGCCAGCCGAGTTTTTCGCAGACAGCCGTCAGCTCATATGATGCCGGATCACCGACTCTTCCTTTTTCAGTCTCATATCCCGCATAGCGGATGAGCTGGTGATTCCAGATCTCCACTTGTTTTTCCCCATTCTTCTCAGGAGGGAAAATCGTAATCGTCGGTTTAATTTTTCCGCCGTTCGTGGCGATTTTGATATGTTCAAATAATGCGTCGCGCACCTCTTCTTTCGTGTTCACACCGCGCCGGTCAATGACGTTCAGCGATTGCCAGAACAGACGCCCGATACAGCGGTTGCTGTTGCGCCACGCCATTTTCGCCCCGTGTTCAAGCTCTTCCGCCGTATGGACGTAACTTCCCGTCCGATCTATCTCATCTTTTATCGCGTGCAGACGCGCGTTGATTTGCGATTCCATTCCGAGTTCCTGATAGCAGACATCAATAAAATCCTTCGCCTCATCCCAAAGTATTTCCGTATGTTTCAAAAAACTCTCTCCTTCAATTTACATCTGTTTCCCATTGTATCGTTTTTAGGAGTGAACACAATGGTTTTTTTGTATCATACTGGAAACTGCAAAGAAAAAACACCTGTGATGTTCGCAGGTGTTTTACAAAACGGAATGCAGTTTTTCAGCCAGTGTAAGCAAATCCTCACGGTAGTTTTTTCCCGTCATCGGAATTCCGTGACCCGTCAAAAGCGCTTCCGGCTCCAGTTCGGCCAGTTTCTGAACGGATGCGGCCGCCGTCTGCGTATCCGCTGTAAAATAAGCGGGCGGCCCGTGAAGCTCTTGCTTTTGAATGACAACGTCCGCAAGCGATTCCTGTTCAACAGTGATCACGGCATCACCGGCAAGCAGAACGCGGTCTTTATCCCGGAATAATGAAATATGGCCGGGTGTGTGGCCGGGCGTATGCACCCATTTCCATTCTTCAAGAAACGGAACGGTACCGTCTGAAGGCAGTGCCTGAACGGACGGAATGCGGATCGTATGGCGCGGAAACAGCGGTGACAGCTTTGCGACAAGCCCCTTTTTCACATCGGGCCTGGCAGGCGGATAATCCGCTTTCCCCGTGACGTACGGGAGCTCCTTTTCATGAATGTAAACCGGCACATCCCAAAGCTCAAGCAGCTCTTCAATCGCACCGACATGATCAAAATGACCGTGTGTCAAAATGACCGCCTTCAGCTGATACCCCTCTTTGAACCGGCGTTTCATTTCTTCTGTTATCATCTCCGCCGATTGAGGCATTCCAGCGTCAACCAGAATGATTTCCCGCGGAGCTGAGGGATTTTCGATAAAGTAAACATTCGCAATCTGCACGGTCAGTCCGTAAACGCCGTCCGCCGCTTTAAAACCGGCCCCGCTTCTCACTGAAAAAAGCGGCATAAACGGATCACTCATCATGGCACCTCCTCTGATGCCTTTAGTGTGCGACGAACCGGGTGTTTTATGTTAAAAAATCGTGATTGCGCCGATGATGAGCGCAAAGGCCGTCATGACGATAACGGCAAGAACCGCCCATTTCATGGCAAATTTCTGGTGTTCATCAATGGTGACCCCGGCAAGCCCGACTAATAAATGCGTCGACGGCACGAGCGGGCTTAACATATGAATCGGCTGGCCGATGATCGAAGCGCGGGCGATTTCCACCTTATCTACACCGTACGCCACGGCGGTCTCGGATAAAATGGGCAGCACGCCGTAAAAATAGGCGTCATTAGGCATCAGAAATGTAAAAATACCGCTCGTTAAGGCAACAATTGCCGGAATAAATCCCCCCATCTGTTCCGGAATAAGCGATACGAGGGAAATGGCCATCTCATCAACCATCTTCGTCCCCGTTAAAATTCCGGTAAACACGCCTGCGGCAAAAATCATCGAACCGATCGCAAGCACATTGCTCGAATGGGCTGAAATACGCTCCCTTTGATCGTTAAGCTTCGGATAGTTGACAATCAGCGCGATACAAAACGCAATGATGAACAGCACGGTTAAATTCACTTTTCCTGACACTAAAAATCCCACTAAAGAAAGCGTTAACAGTAAATTGAACCACCACAGTTTCGGCCGCCTCCATTCATCTTCCTCAGCCGCAGCCGTTTCATTTGTATGGGACGGCTGCTTTAATTCGATCACCCCGAGCCGTTTCCTTTCCATCCTTCCGAGTACATAAGCGACCACAATCATACACACCATTCCGCTGGCAATGACAGGCAGCATCGGCCCCGTCAGCTCTGCCGGGTCAACGCCGAGCGCACTCGCCGCACGCGGCGTCGCGCCGCCCCATGGTATCGTGTTCATGATACCCATGCCGACACCGGCGATTCCCGCTAAAATAATCGGACGGATTCCGAGCATGATATACAAAGGCAGCATTGCGCTTGTCGTAATCATATACGTCGTCGAGCCGTCTCCGTCCAGTGCGACAAGCATGGTTAAAACGGCTGTTCCGACTACAATTTTGAGCGGGTCGCCTTTAACCAGCTTTAAAATACGCGACACCATCGGATCAAATAAACCGGTATCAATCATAATGCCGAAATAAAGAATCGCAAACATAATCATGACTGCAATCGGCGCCACCTGTTCAATCCCGGAAATCATCATCTCGCCGACCCGGTTAAAAGAAAACCCGGCAAACAGCGCAAACACGATCGGCGTTAATACGAGCGCCGTTAACACTGAAAGCCGTTTTGTCATAATCAGCACCATAAAAACAAGCATCATAAGAAAGCCTAAGATTGCTAACACAGTATGTCCCCCTTATCATGAATACGCTTACATTTTAAAGGCCCGATCCCCTTTATCCGCCTTTTTGCTATCTTATGAGAATTGGATATTGAAGTAAATATTTTGGATTTTAAAGATTTTTAATTTTTTATAACCTTTTCGTTCATTTTGTTCATTTATAAATAAAAAGCCTCCCGCAAATATGCGGAAGGCTTATTTTTCGCTGCTCATCATCTCTTTATAAAACTCGGTCTGCTCTTCTAAAAAGCGTTTTGCGCCGCTGCTGTTTTTATAAAAGCTCTCCCAATCCCGTTTTTTCAACATTTGCTTCCACTCCGCGGATGAGGTAATCTGTTTCAAAGCCTGATCCCAATAGGCGATCTCGCCTTCGGTCATGTCTTTCGGCCCCATGATGCCTCTCCAGTGCGCAAAGACAAACGGCACCCCCTGCTCTTTCCATGTCGGCACATCGCTGAAGCCGGAGAGCCTTTTGTCCGACGTAACGGCCGCCAATGTGATTTTCCCTTTCCGATAGGCGTCTCTCGCTTCTGAAATGGTCATTGAGGCGGCGTCTATCTCGTGGCTGATAAGAGCTTCAATGACTTCATTGCTGCTCCCGTATTGAAAAAAGCGGATATCAAACGGAGAAATTCCGGCCATTTCCGCCGCTCTCGCAAAGGAGAGCTGGTCATCATTTCCGAGGCCGGGCGCAAATCCGATTTTTATGCCGCCCGGATGTGCTTTAATATCGCCGAGCAGCCGCTTTCCGCTTTTTATCTTTGAATCCTTCGGAAGAGCGACGGTCTGCCACTCTTTTGCGATAATGGCCAAAGGCGTAAAATCAGCTGCCTTCAGCCGGCTTTGTCCCAAAATTTCATTGCTTAACAGCAGGCTTGAATTCATACTGATGACATCCGTTTTTCGTTCGTTTACATATTTCCAGCCGCTGTCTCCGCCTCCGCCGGGTTTATAGACGATCTTTACGGGACGGCCTAATATTTGCTTCCGCTCTATAACCGATTGCAAAGCTTTTGCCGTTACGTCCCAGCCCCCTTGAGGCGCCGCCGGGACGACAATTTCAACCGGCCCTTCGGCTGAACGGATGCCCGCCATCTGCCGTCCGTCAAAAGAAACCAGCGCCGCCAGCATGACAAGAAGCACTCCCAACCGCTTCATTTCTCCCATCCCTTATTCATGTGCTAAATAATATTTCCGTTCCGGCCTGCCGATAATGCCGTACTCTAATTCAGCGAGCGCTTCTTCCTGAGAAACGAGAAACTCGGCGTAGCGCCGCGCCGTTGTTCTGGAGGCGCCCATTTTTTCGCCCAGTTCTTCGGCCGTCATCCCTTTTTGGGCTTCCCTGAGCGCGTTTTTGATTTTTTGAAGTGTAATCGAATTAATCCCGGTCGGCAGATCATTGAGCTGTTTTTGTTCTTTCTGACCGCTTCCGAAAAACATGTCGATAACGGACTGGCTCAGCTCCGGCTGTGAGTGCAGCCATTCTCTTTTTTCCCGGTACTGCAAAAGCACTTCTGTAAATTTATGTGCCGACACCGGCTTTATGACATAGTGGGAAACGCCTGACCTGAGCGCTTCCTGCAGCAGTCTTGTTTCGGCAGAAGCCGTAATAATGATGATATCAACGGAAGGAAAACGGCCGCGGATAAGGGGAAGCAGATCTGTCCCCAGCTCATCAGGCATATAAATATCCAAAAGCAGCAGATCAGGCTGCCGTTTCTCAAGCAGCGATATGGTGTCTTTGGCATTGATTGCTTTACCGATGACATTGAATCCATCAAGATGTTCGATAAATTTTTCGTGAATTTGCGCTATTCGAAAGTCGTCCTCTGCAATCGCGATGTTAATCACAAAGATTCCCCCTTTGGCGTTTCTTTCGGTATAAACACCGTAAATACGGCACCGCCGCTCTTTTGCTGCGAAATCTCTATCGATCCCTGCAATTCACTGACGGCTTCTTTCAGATTGGCTAAGCCGTATCCTCTCCTCGTCCCCTTTGAAGAGTAGCCCTTTTCAAATATCGTTTCTGTTTTTTCCTGAGGCACGCCGTCTCCTGAGTCCGCCACTTCGATGACGATATCCCTGCCGATATCGGTCATAAAAAAGGCGACCTCTTTTTTCTCTTTTTCGGCGACGGCTTCGAAAGCGTTATCAATAAGATTTCCGATGATCGTAATGAGCTGAGATGAACCCACATGCTCCGGCAGCGATTCTAAAAAGCTGTTTTCATCTATTGAAAGCTTCACTTTCTTCTCAGACGCCTTTCCCATTTTTCCTAATAGTATGGCCTGAACCCGCTGTGAATGAATGTTTTGAAAGAGGATTTCGTGCTGTTCATTCTGGATGGCGTACTCTTCTTTTATCAGTTCAATGGCTTCATTATATTCTCCCAGCTCTAACAGACCGAGGATCGCGTAAAGCTTATTCGAGAATTCATGCGTTTGCGCCCGAAGATCCTCTGAGTATTTTTTCATTTCAGTCAGCTTGTTAATGAGTTTCTTGAGCTCCGTTTTTTCGCGGAAGCTGATCACCGCTCCGTATACTTGTCCGGTCTGCTTCATTTCTTTCACGTTTAAGATAAATACTTTATCTCCGGCACGCACCTCCACGTTCGGCGGTAATTCTCCCCCTGCCAACACCGGCATGAGATTTGCGCCCGGCATGATTTCTTTTATATGCCTTCCGATCATCGGTTCCGGAAGATTCAGCATATCAGCCGCAGATAAATTCATCATGGTTACCGCGCCTTCTTTGTTTACGGCGATAATCCCTTCTTTAATCGCAAGGAGCATCGCATTGCGCTCCCTGTACAGCGCTGCAATTTCATGCGGTTCAAGGCCGAGTGTATCTTTACGGATGCTTTTTGCGAGCGCCGCCGCTCCCCCGATGCCGATAAGAAACACCAAACATGCAAAATAGCCTAAATGCCGCAGATGCGCTTTCATATCTTTTTCTATCTCATCTTGTAAAAACTCGACTGTCACCGTTCCGACGACTTCGTTATGATTTTTTTCCTCCAAAATAACCGGGGCGCTCCCCCGGACAGCCTTCATTCCGTCGGAAACCGGTGACCCGCCGAACATGACGGTTTTATTTTGCAGATTTTGATTTTCTTTCGGAATACTGCTTCGGGCCGAATGAAATGCAACATGCCCTTTTTGATCAGTGATGTAGACGGCGTGCGCGCCTGCCTGTTCTTTCATTTGTTCAATGACATCTAACTTTGTAAAAGCCTCTTGATCCGCAAGCCGGAACGCCTCTTTTACAGGAGGCATGTATGAAATGGTTTTTGCCGTTTGCACCGCCAGCTGTTCAGCCTGCTTCTGGCCTTCCTTTAATTGCTGAAAGGCAAATATAACTGTGAGCGTTCCGATGACAAGTATTAATAAAGCCGCAATTAATCCGGCGATTTTCATTTGCAGAGAGACATAAAACCGCTTCGCTTCCAACACAGCACCAGCCGTCCTTTCCTCCTAAAATCATACCACTTTTTAAATCTTTGTTTCTCACTTTTTAGAATTTTCGTGATCTTTTTCTCTTGTCATTTCTTTCAAAAAGTGCAGTCTGGTATAATTTCCCTCAAGAGAGATAAGAAGGATGAACTTTTTATAATCGCTGCGCAAAAAAAGACTGACAGAAGCCAGTCTCGGGATGTTTAACAGCGGACGTATATTCAGTTGAAAAAGTGTTTCTCTATGATGGCCGAGATACATTTGAATGACCGGAAATATCAATCAATTTCCCTTTGACGGCCAGGCGTCCTTCGGTTCTTACCGCTTTGTCGCATGTGATTAATGTAATCTCTTTATCTTTTGTCTCCTGAATTGCGTTTGCTTCTATTTCTGAAATCATGGTTTTTGATGTTACAGAATAAATATAGTCTTTTCTAAAGTCGGTCATCACGATTTGCGCGCCTTTTTTTATGTGTAAAAGAGGGCCGAACAATAGGTTCTCCTGCTTCAGATGGTGGCCTGCCAACGGGTAGTTTCCCTCGCCCATTTTCTGATCCGGACGCATAGTTGCCGCGCCGATCAGCAGGTTTTCATTGGTTGTGCCTTTTAAAATCGGAAGGTCTAAATCGATGCTGCTGATGGTTATCCGTCCGATTATCGGTTTTGGTTTGCGATTAAAACTTGACTGAACTGTTTCCCTGAAACCGGGCGGATGAATGGATTCAAAATCATAGTCCGCTTTTTTCATGTTATTTTTCCGCGCTTGTTCTGCGGTCAATTCCGATTCAATTTGGCTTTTACTGAGGTACGCGATCAAACAGCCTTTCATGAGAGGAGAGGAAATGAGAAGCAGCCCGGACAAAATAAGAACGGCAATGATCATTTTTTTAACCATGAAGAAAATTCCTTTCTTGTACGTCATGCGGTGAATATTTGGTGAGAAATGATTCTCTTTTTAAAAAAGCACCTGATCGATTCTTACATGATCAGGTGCGATAACGTCTATCTATTCCTTGCTTTCTTCTTTCTTGATACAACAGCCGCGGCTCCGCCGGCTAATAGCAGCAGAATACCGGCCGTGACCGGCATCATACCGTCCGTATCACCGGTTTTCGGCAGGTTTTTGCCTGTATCCGAGTGATTGGTTTTACCATTGGTATCAGGATGATGCCCGCCTTGATTCGTTTGATGATTCGGTGTGTCTTTCCCAGGTGCGGGATTTTTTAATTTCTTATTAGAAACGACGACCTCAACGGCTTTTAACTGTCCTTTTTCAATTGTGAATTCAATTGGTTTTTCGTTCAGCTGATAGCCGTCAGGCGCTTTTGTTTCGATAAATCGATACTGCCCGGGCGCTAATCCTTTCACCGTAAACCGGCCCTTTTGATCCGTCTTCCATACCGCCGGCCGTTCTTTGCTGCCGCCGGTGTTTACCGGATGTCCGGCAGAATCCGTGATCTTGAATTCAGCACCTTCCAGCACCTTATTTTTATCGTCATGATCCACTTTTGTCAGTGTGACATCACCAGGCGTCAGTGTATTCTCCGCACTGATTTCGACTGGTTTTATGTCGGTATTTGTGATCTTGAATGATATTGGCGTTTGATCCAAACTGTAAAGTTCAGGCGCTTTTGTTTCGATAAATTGATATTCGCCCGCTTTCAGTCCCCGTACAATAATTTGTCCGTGCTCATCTGTCGTCAGACCCTCTGTCAGTACTTTGCCGTTTGCATCTGTCAGATTAAACTTCGCACCTTGCAGGACTTTCCGTTTGTCACCTTGATCCAATTTTGTGAGAACAACGCTGTTCTTGATGTTAACTGCAGTCAGGGCAGCCTGATTCGGTTTTCCGCTGTTCTCAGCCTTAATCGTAAACGGCACAGGGGTTGTTGACAGCAGATAACCATCCGGCGCTTTTGTTTCAACAAATTGATAGTTTCCGGGCGCCAAACCGCCGGCGTCAATTTTGCCGCCTTCTTTTGTCATCAGATCGTCTCTTACGGTTTTTCCATCACTGTCAATGATTTTAAATACTGCACCGTCTAAAACGTTTCCGTCTTGATCCTTCTTGATCAGCTGGACAGAGCCTTTATAGTTGACGGCCGTTCCTGCGTCAGTTGACTCCGGCTTTCCTTCCGCTGTTTCTGAGATGGTAAACTCTTTTTTCTCCGTATTTAACACATAACCGTCGGGTGCTTTCGTTTCGATGAAGGCGTAATGACCCGGTGCAAGACCGGATGTTTCTACTTTTCCGTCCTTATCTGAAACCAGATCTTCTTTAACCGTTTTTCCATCACTGTCGACGATTTTGAAGACTGCACCTTCAAGCTTCTTGCCTTCCGCATCTACCTTCGTCAGCCGGACAGAGCCTTTATAGTTGACGGCCGTTCCTGCGTCAGTTGACTCCGGCTTTCCTTCCGCCGATTCTGAGATGGTAAACTCCACTTTCTCCGTATTTAACACATAACCGTTGGGCGCTTTCGTTTCGATGAAGGCGTAATGACCGGGTGCAAGGCCGGATGTTTCTACTTTTCCGTCCTTATCTGAAACCAGATCTTCTTTAACCGTTTTTCCATCACTGTCGACGATTTTGAAGACTGCGCCTTCAAGGTTTCGGCCTTCCGCATCTTCCTTCGTCAGCCGGACAGAGCCTTTATAGTTGACGGCCGTTCCTGCGTCAGTTGACTCCGGCTTTCCTTCCGCTGTTTCTGAGATGGTAAACTCCACTTTCTCCGTATTTAACACATATCCGTTGGGCGCTTTCGTTTCGATGAAGGCGTAATGACCGGGTGCAAGGCCGGATGTTTCTATTTTTCCATCCTTATCTGAAACCAGATCTTTCTGAACCGTTTTTCCATCACTGTCGATGATTTTGAAAACTGCGCCTTCAAGATTCCCGC
The DNA here is from genome assembly GCF_040259625.1 of Bacillus sp. B1(2022). NCBI lineage: Bacteria > Bacillati > Bacillota > Bacilli > Caryophanales > Bacillaceae > Bacillus > Bacillus sp. B1(2022). The sequence goes on along the minus strand of NZ_JANIFO010000013.1, from coordinate 11,604 downwards.
CGTCTGCATCTTTCTTCGTTAATGCGGCTTTTCCTTGATAATTCACCATTGATCCCAATTCAACATCAGGTACTTGATTCTTTTCGTTCTTTGCGATTGAGAAGTGAATGGCTTTTGTGTTTACGATAAACCCTGATGGGGCTTTCGTCTCCATCAGCCGATAGTATCCGGCGGGCAAACCGTTGATCTCAACTTTCCCATTTTTATCGCTTTCAATATTATTTTTTATCAGAGTATAGGTGCCGTCGCTTGATTTTTTCTCAAGCTTAAATACAGCACCGGCCAAAGGCTTGTTGTTTTCGTCTTTTTTGATAAGCGTCACCTTATTTTTTTGATTTATGACTTTATAGAGTGCTCCTGCAGCGGAGGATTTGCCGTCAATCGTAACGGAGACCCCGTTTACATAAGCATCGCTGATGGTGTAGCCGTCCGGAGCTTTTATTTCTTTCAGTACATAGGTTCCGTAACGGATATTCCCAAACGTAAGTTTACCGGCATCGTCTGTTGTGCCCGTACGCAGCAGCTGCTTGCCGTCTTTAGACCATAATTGAAAGCCGGCTCCTGAAAGAGATGTTCCGTCTGATCCTGTTTTAGATATCGTCAGGCTTCCCTTCTCTCCTGATCCTGAGCCGCCGCCGCTTGAAATGGCGACAAACACTGAGCTGTTGTTCTCTTGGGTCTGCTCCTCAACATTTGTCCCTGATATCGACACTTTGTTGCTGACCTGACCGCTGCTGCCGGAAATATTAATGAGAGAACGATATTGTATGACATACGCGCGGTCGATTTGTTTATAGCTGCCTGTAAAGGTAAGGACAAATGATTGTTCGCCGGTGGCATTGTCAGTTTTTATATCTAGTTTATAGTCCTTATCTTTTTCAAGCTTCACATCACCCGGAATAAAGTTTCCGCTGCTGTCTTTCATAACGCCGTTCTCATTATATTTTGCTTGATATACTTTAAAAGAATCTTCATCTATTATTTGATTCTCATCCGGGGTGTCTTTGACTTTTACGTCATCCAGTGTCGATTGGCTGGCATTGACATTGATGCTCCAATCGATATCGTTTCCGTTCTGTTTGCCGCCTTTAGAAATCAGGTTTCCTCCGTTTGCGATGGAAACTGAACCCGTCAGCGTTCGGTCTGCGTGGTCATTATTAAAGTACTCTGCTTTGTTTGTGTATTGACTCTGTTTAATGACCTGGCCTTTTAATGACGTTTTAAATTCAATCAGGTATGGTACAGCGTCATCTGTTTTGAGACGTACGGTTAACGTATTTTTGTTGCCGTCTGACGGCTCCTCTATTTCATATTTTGAAGAATCCAGCGCCTCTCCTTCAGTGATGGAGCCGTTTTTGCTGATGGTATACGTTTTAACAGCAACCGACCCATGCAAAAATTGCTGACCATCTGTGATCGTATCTTTTATATAAGGATTTTTTGAAGGTTCGCCATTGTAATTAATGCCGACTTTCCATGTGATTTCTTTTGAAACGGCGTTGTATGAGCCGTTTTTGAATCCGTTATGGGACGTCTGATTGTTCGGTGTGAAGCCGCTCGATTCCTTATTTGTGCGTTTGCCGCCGTTTTTATCCGTCCATGTCGACTCCGCCGTATTCTTAATGGGTTCGTTTGAAAAGTCAGCGTTGAATTTTGTCTTATACGTGATCTTAAACTGACTGTTTGTTTCTGCATAATCCCCGATCAATGCTATTGTAAAGCCTTGATTTCCGGGTTTTTTTGTTAATATATAGTCTGTTCCTTCTTTCAGCGTTTTGTTATCAGTCGTGTCTTGCATGTGAAATGAATCGTCAATGAGCGCCAGGCCTCCGCTGGTGAATTGATCATCCAGCGTCCAGTCTTTCATTGTGTAACCGTTTTTATTAACTGTGATTGTCCAATCAACCGTCTTCTTCTCATAGTCTGCATTTGAATAATTTTTGATCAGATTCTGCTGAATGGCGGTTCCCGGAGTTTCCTTTGATTCCCCTGTATCTGTCATTGCTGTATTGGTGTATTTGACAGGACTGTCAATAATGACCCCATCGTTGACTTGAGATTGATAAATGATCTTATATGCTCCTGTGACAGTTTGCTTGAATTTTATTTCAAAGCCGTTCCCGTTATCAGTCAGCGTATAATCCTCACCCTCTTTTAATGGGGCGCCCTCTTGTTCACTGCCGTTCTGGCTGAATGTAATCGGAAGGACTTTCAATGAACCGGGAACAAGATGCAGATCGTCTGATCCGAACGTATCCTTGATGCCGGCTTTGGATTGATCAATCTTTTTCTCACCGTAGTTGTACATAACAGCCCAGCTGAACGTTTGGGATTCTCCTTTATAACCTGTCGAAGATTTTTCTATCATTTTTCCGTAACCCGCTGTTACGGAAGCTTCCGCAGAAATTGGCTCCGCATTGTCTCCGCTGAATGCCGCCTTGTTTGTCAGCGTGATGTTTCCGCCTTTACCCGGCTTTGCCTCATCTTTAATTTCCGTGTCATATATGAGCCGGTAGGCTGAATCGATCGTCCCGGCGAAGGTGACATTACCGTTTTCGCCAACGGTATAACCTGAAGTTATCTCATTTCCCTGACTCACCGAGCCGTCAATATTCACATCAAGTTCATACACTTTCACAGAGCGGAAAGTCAATTCGTCCGGAAGGCTTTCAGTCAATTTCGCATGTTTAACTTCTTCTTCCTTTTTATTAAGATCAACCGTCCACGTTACCTTTCCGGGATTAATACCTTTATCCAATGACCCTGATTTCTCAATGGTTTTATTGACATTCGGTTTAAAATAAACCGTTACGTCCGGCGTATCAGAGTTAACCGGAAACTTAATCTTTTGTGTGGTTGATCCTTTTATTTCTTTCTGATTGAATTGGGTGTTTACATACAATGACCCCTTGACGTTAGTATCTTCTTTTACCTCGCCGTTAAACGTCATGATGACATGGCCGCTCGTATTAATGGAAAAAGTTCCGTACGTACTATCGCCGTCGGTCAATGGCTGGTTCGTAATGTCATTATGCATGATAAATTCTTTAGGCAGATCAAATTCATATCGATCACCGTCGTTTATTGTTTTCCCCAGCTCATTCGGAATCGCCCATTGAATGGTGATATTTGCCGGAGAGTTCGTATTCGCAGGGTTGTTTTTGTCATATGGTTTTCCTTTTTCATCCGTCAATTTCACATCAGTTAAAATATTTTGCGTAATCCGGCTTCCGCCTGATTGAAGGCTTTTAGCGGCAGATTTGCTTGAAACCGCCATTTTTGATTGACTGCGTTTAGCAGAAGGTTTTGATTTCGTTTTCTGTTCTGCTTTATCACCGCCGTCCGCAGATGCTGATTTTTTCTCTGTCTTTTCCTGAGGTTCAGCAGGTGTTGAAGAGGTGTTTTTTTCTGTTTCGGAATCCGTTGTTCCGTCTTTCTTCACAGGTATTAACACCTGCTGGGTCTTGCCGGCATCCAGTTGAAAAAGAGCTTTTGCCATTTTCGTCTCATCTGTTATGTCGGGAGTAAACTTCGCCGACAGTGTAATGGAGCCTTTGGCATCCCCGGCATCTGCTTCAGCATCGTTCACTTTCACTTCCAGCGTGCTGCTGTCTGCTTCAGCTTTATATATACCGATCACCCGATCAGCTGATGTCAGCTCACCTTCGGCATCGTTATCTAATGTAAAACTTTCCGGAATCTTTATGGTGATATTCCGGTCGCTTGCATCTTCCTTGTTTTTTAGTGACCATTCGTATGTCAGTGTCACTTTATCTCCCGGTGCTAAAGCCGGTTCACTGGCTTTTGACCCGTCAACAGTCTGCTGTCTGCCGTCTTTGACTGCAACTGAATCAAAGAACCCGCTCTCGCTTTGTTGTGATCCGGAAGCGGCTGCGATCGGAGTAAAGCTGACAACCTGGCTGAAGATGAAAAACAGCGTGAAGCATGAAATCAATGCCGGCCTCAGCCTTTTGCTTTTTTTCGGGCTGAACGAAAAGTTCCTCACTCCCAAGTCTTATTCCTCCCCTTTTATATAGACTTACGTTCGAACAAGCCGGTAAGCATGGGATTCTCCTTATCCGAACCAAACTACATTGTATGAAATCGGCCTATACAAATTCTGTACATGGGATCATTTCAGAAATAGCGCACAAAAAAAGACCGGCATCAGCCGGTCCGGTCATTCAATCGTCAATTGATTTTATCTTTTAATTGTTTATAGCGTTCGTATTCCTTTATCGCCTCTTCTACCTTTCCCAGTTTATTAAATAACTGCAGTTTGTATTGTATAATTTTATCGTCACCGGGCTCTATTTTCTCAACCTGCAGGCAAATGTCCATCGCTTGATGATCATTCTTCTCTTGGATGAGAAAACCAATCAGTTCGTACGCTTTGCTGAGCCACAAATGGGCCAGACGCGCTTTTTCCGGCTCCGCCCACAGATAGCCATTCTCCATGAGATAATGGTTTTCATATGACATGACAATGTCCATATGCCGGGTTAGTGCAGCTGCGCTGAGCGGAGGAGCCTCTTTTAATGTTTTTTCCCATTCAACTGTATCAACCTTTACCCCGGAAAGCCGGAGAATGTATCCTATATCGGTATTTTCTATTGATTGGCTGAAGGGCAGCTGACCGATTAATTTCCGTATCTGATATATTGTCGAGTAGAGCTGGGTGCTTGCTTTTGATATATCATAAGCAGGCCAAAACATTTCCATCAGCATGTCTTTACTGACCGTGCGCCCTTGATTAAGAAGTAAAAATGCATACAGTTCACGGGCTTTGGATGTTCTCCACTTGACTGTTATGTATGTTTTGACACCATTTACCGATTGATAAAAGTCCAGGTTCCCAAAACATTGTATAACATAATCCGTCCCGGTATTCTCTTCTGCCGTCCTGAGTTTTTTATTCATTCGGATTCGCTCAACAGTTGTCAGCAGCCGGGCATTGTCAACCGGTTTCAAAAGATAATCGACAGCATTTAATTCAAACGCTTTGATCGCGAATTCATTATAAGCGGTGATAAAAATAACTTGGATATTTTCATTGACCTCCTGAATCGATTCAGCAAGCTCAATACCGTTTATCCCGGGCATTTCAATGTCAAGAAACACCGCATCAGCTGATGAAAGCTCCGAATGCTCCAGAACTTCCGCCGGATCTTGAAACGTTATAATAGATTGAAAGGCGTTTGTCCGCTCAAGCATACGATTAAAATGAAGCAATGCCAGTTCCTCATCATCCACAATTAACGCTTTCAAACCGCATCCCACCCGTCAATATAGATATATCTGAAAATAATTTCAATTATACCATGTCCAATGCCCTATATAGTTGGATTCTTTTTCTTTCTCTTGTTGTATTACAACGTTTGTGATTACAATATTTATACATTACATAGGATAATAGAATGCCCCTGAATGGGATAAAGGAGTAATGATGTGAAAGAAAAATTCATTTCGATTTCGATTATTTGCGGCTACGCTGCTTTCTTTATGATTTTTATGGTCCTGAATCATTTTTCAGGATCATCCCTCCCCCAAGCGGAACAGGGCGTGATCAATCTGGAAAAGTGGGATTTTCAAAAGGATGGAAATGTCCAGCTGAACGGGAAATGGATTCTATATCCAAATCAGATGCTGTCACCGCAGGCGCTTCATTCAGCAAAAGGAAAAAATCCCGTACTTGTTGATGTCCCTGTCAATGTGAAGCTGTTCGGCAAAACGGCCGATGTGGATTACGGGACGTACAAACTGACAATCCGATCAAATGAAGACAATCAGGTTTTGGGGATCAGCACATCTTTTATCTACAGTTCAAACCGCCTTTACCTTAATGGAAAAGTAATCGGACAGAGCGGCAATCCTTCAGAAAAAGCTGATTTTAAGGCGCAGAACAAACCGTACAGCAGCTTTTTCAGGCTTCACAAGGGTGACAATGAACTTGTCCTGCATTTTTCGAATTTCGGAAAAGTTCCCGGCTGGGGGATCGCAAAACCGATAACGTTTGGGACTCAAGAACAAATTATACGCGAGAATCAAATTTCCTTTTTCAATGATTCCATTATGATTACGGCTTTTTTCATTACCGGTTTATATTTTCTCGGCTTTTTTCTGCAACGGACAAAGGATAAACATTTATTGTTCTTTTCCGTGATGTGTCTGCTTTTTTCTGCCATTATTCTTATGATCGGGAAAGAAAGAATTATCTTTCTCCTCTTTCCGTCTATTTCATTTTCATTGCTGAATTCCTTGCGTATCATCTCAACCGTGCTTGTCAGCATGGCGGTTTTTCTTTATCTCTTTTATGCATACAGAGAAATTGTTTCAAAAACGACGATCACCTTTTTAACCGCTTTATCCGGGATTATCTTGATCACTGATTTTATGTCCGGAAGTTTCATTGACCATCTCTCATACATTTTACATTCTGTGCTTGCCGTTACGACTCTGTTTTATATTACATATATTTTTACGATTGCCGCCATAAGAAAAATAAAAGGAAGCACGTACCTTACACTCGCATCCGTCTCGATGAGCGCTTTTGTGATTCTTACTACCATTTCAGCTTACAGCGGCAAAACGGCTTTTTCTTTTAATTCGCTCTATTCATTGCCGACAGTCATCGCTTTATTGGCGGTGGTTCTTCTGATGGCGCAGCAATTCGCCGGAGCTTTCCGGGACAATGAAGTCCTCTCACGGAAATTAGTCAAAATCGACCAACTGAAAGATGAATTTATCGCCAAAACTTCACACGAATTCAAGACGCCGCTGAACAGCATTATTAATATATGCCAAACCCTTGTAGCCGGCAGAAAAAAGAAGACGATAGAGGAAGAGAAAGAAAATATGCAGCTGATCATCCGTATGGGCTACAGACTTTCTGATCTCGTAAATGATATTCTTGACTTGGAAAAAATGAAGCAGGGTATGCTGCAGATTCGTCCGGTTCCCGTCGATGTGCATGCCGTCATATGCAGTGAAATGAACTTCTACCGGCTTTTATCCAAACATAAAAAACTTGCCATTCTTAATCATGTGCCGGACGGCCTCCCTTTGGTGCTTGCAGATGAAAACCGATTCCGGCAAATCTTAACCAATCTTGTTGAAAACGCAATCAAGTACACATCCGAGGGGAACATTATTCTTTCTGCTGAAAGCCTGAATGACAAAATGATTCAAATCACGGTGGCCGATACCGGCAGCGGCATTCCTGAGGCTGATCTTGAAACCATTTTTGATTCTTTTCAGCAAGCGGGAGGGACAGAAGAAGATGGAACGGGTTTAGGTTTAAGTATTGTGAAACAGCTCGTCAAGCTCCAAAACGGGGACATCTGGGCGGAGTCAGCGGCGGCGCACGGATCAGCCTTTCATTTTACGTTACCCGCCGCTCAAATTGATTCTTTACCGGAAGCAAAGACCGAACTTCCTGAATCACAGCCCGGACAGAGAATGTCGGATATTTCGCTGGTCACGCCTTATCACTCAGAAAAAATCGATGCTCCGACGATTCTGATCGTCGACGATAACATCGAGAGTTTGAAAATTTTAACTGATATGCTGGAAGGTGTTCCTTATAACGTAATCGCAGTAAAAAGCGGAAAAGAGGCGCTTCAAGCTGTCTCTTCCTCGAGGCTTGACTTGGTCATATTAGACCTGATGATGCCCGACATGACGGGTTTTGAAGTCTGCACAAACATCCGCGAAAGATTCAGCATGGTCGATCTGCCGGTTCTTATCGTTACGGCAGCCATTATCAGCCATGACAAATACAAGGCATTTCATGCCGGAGCAAACGACATCTTACAAAAGCCTTATCATTACTCTGAATTCACCGCGCGTATTAAAAATTTAATTTTGATGAAGCATACGGCTCACCAAGCCACAAATTTAGAAATGGCATTTCTTCAGTCGCAGATTAAGCCTCATTTTCTTTACAATGTATTAAATACGATCATCGCGCTCAGCCATTTGGATATTGAAAAAGCACGGGAAACGACTGCTGCATTTACAAACTATTTAAGGATGAGTTTTGATTTTCAAAACACTTCGGACATCAGCTCATTCAGAAACGAACTTTCTATCATTACGTCATATCTTTCTATAGAAAAAACACGCTTCGGCAAACGGATTGATATCCTTTTTGATATTGAACAGGACATTGACTTCCCCCTTCCGCCTTTAATGATACAGCCATTGGTGGAAAACGCCGTTCATCACGGGATCAGTAAGAAAAGAGGCGGCGGACGGATAAAGCTGACAGCGAAAAAACAAGGCGAAAACACGTATTTTATCAAAGTGGAGGATAATGGAACCGGCATCATGCCGGACATACAGAAAGATATTTTGTCTTCTGACGTTAATCGCAGTGTCGGCCTGAAAAATATCAATCGGCGGCTGAAGCATTTTTGCGGAAGTGAATTGACGATCACCAGCACCCCGGATGAGGGCACCGCTGTTTCGATGATGATTCACACTCCCGGCACAACGGATGATTCGAACTCACTAAAGACGTCTTCATTAAGATACTGATTAACTTCAGAAGGCTTGTAAATACTTCTGCCGGCTGTCGGGGAATTCCCGTCAGCCTTTATTTACCCAAAAAGACGTAAAAACAAAAAAGCTTGAAGAAAAAGTGATATCTTCTCCAAGCTTAGATGATCCGCACCAGTCTGGCCGTTTTCACTTAAGAAATCGTAACTCCCGCGCTTGCATATCCCGCCACTGTATTAATAAGCGAAAGGCCTGTCGCAGTGGCGGAGAATACCATTAACAGCCGGGTTTGAGGAGTTACCGCAATGTTCAGCCCTGTCGTGATTCCGTTGCTGATGCTGCCGATTGACAATATGCCGGTGAGGGGAGGAGCTAAAGTGACGGATGCTCCGGGGATCGGCGTGAACGTATTGTTCGGCACTGTGGAACTGTATAATTGTGCGGTTATCGTAACAGTCGAGCCGACAAGCGACAATGCTGCGGTTGTACTGAAATAAGCGGCAATTGATGTAATGGTTCCGCTTCTCGGAGCAGAAAAAGCAAAGTTCAGCAGAGTTCCTCCGGCCCCGGTGAGATCAATTGCACCTCCCCCTCCGACATTGACGCCCGTTACAGAATTGCCGAACCCGACAAGGCTCACCGTTCCGATTAATCCGCCGGCAATGGTCGTCACGGCAGTGGGAAGACCTGAAGCATAAGGAATGATCGCGCCTGCTCCGGTTACCCCGGTTACTCCTGTTGCTCCGGTGGCGCCGGTTACCCCAGTTGCTCCGGTTACCCCAGTTGCTCCGGTTACTCCTGTTGCACCGGTTATTCCCGTGGCTCCCGTTACTCCGGTGGCTCCAGTATCTCCGGTTACTCCTGTTACTCCGGTTACTCCTGTTACTCCGGTTACTCCTGTTACTCCGGTCGCTCCGGTTACTCCCGTTACCCCGGTGGCTCCCGTTACCCCGGTCGCTCCGGTTACTCCCGTTACCCCGGTTGCTCCTGTTGCCCCGGTTACTCCGGTTACTCCGGTTGCTCCAGTATCTCCGGTTATCCCGGTTGCTCCGGTTACTCCCGTGGCTCCCGTTATCCCAGTTGCGCCGGTTACTCCGGTCGCTCCGGTTACTCCCGTTACTCCGGTTGCTCCAGTATCCCCTGTTACCCCCGTTACTCCGGTTGCTCCAGTTATTCCGGTCGCTCCGGTTACTCCCGTTACCCCGGTTGCTCCTGTTGCCCCGGTTACTCCGGTGGCTCCGGTTACCCCGGTCGCTCCGGTTACTCCGGTTGTTCCCGTTACCCCAGTTGCGCCGGTTGCTCCGGTAGCTCCCGTTACCCCGGTGGCGCCGGTTATTCCAGTCGAGCCTGTTACTCCCGTTGCGCCGGTTAATCCCATTGCTCCCGTTACCCCGGTGGCACCCGTTATCCCAGTTGCTCCGGTTACTCCGGTGGCACCCGTTACCCCGGTCGCTCCGGTTACTCCGGTTGTTCCCGTTACCCCAGTTGCGCCGGTTGCTCCGGTTGCTCCCGTTACTCCGGTTACTCCGGTTACCCCGGTTGCTCCGGTTATTCCAGTCGAGCCTGTTACTCCCGTTGCTCCCGTTACCCCAGTGGCTCCCGTTATCCCAGTTGCACCGGTTACTCCCGTGGCTCCCGTTACCCCGGTCGCTCCGGTTACTCCGGTTGTTCCCGTTACCCCAGTTGCGCCGGTTGCTCCGGTTGCTCCGGTAGCTCCCGTTACACCGGTTGCTCCGGTTACTCCCGTTACTCCCGTTACCCCGGTGGCGCCGGTTATTCCAGTCGAGCCTGTTACTCCCGTTGCTCCGGTGAATCCCATTGCTCCCGTTACCCCGGTGGCACCGGTTATTCCAGTCGCGCCGGTGGCGCCGGTCGAGCCCGTTACTCCCGTTGCTCCCGTGGCGCCGGTGGCTCCAGTCGCGCCGGGATCTCCAGTGACGCCGGTTACCCCAGTCGCTCCGGTATTCCCAGTCGAGCCCGTTGCTCCGGTAAACCCCGTTGCTCCGGTAAACCCCGTTGCTCCAGTGAATCCCGTTGCTCCAGTCAGCCCCGTTGCTCCGGTGCACCCCGTTGCTCCGGTGAATCCTCTTACATGAAAATGATTTGGATGACAGCATGGACACCATCTTTCATGACAGCAAGAGTTTTCGCAACAGAATCCTTCACAGCAATGTGCCCGATTTTGATAACTGCGCCTTTGATTTCTTCTTTTATGTTGAAAATGACAGCAACACTCATTACTATTCCGGCAGTCGTAATCCCAAGAGTCGTATCTGTTATACCAAGTATCTCCTTTTCTCATTACACCACCTCTATTTTCATAATATTTCCATGATAAAAAAAGGTGTGGCAAAACCCCACTTCTATTGGGCAAATTTTTAAATGTTCTTTAAGGCTGCATCATGCAGCATTTACAGAAAAAAGACCTAACTGTGCATAAGTCAGGTCTTTCATCTTTAAAATATCAGTCTGCTGTTGTATTAGGTTGTCGGGAAACGAATGCTGTTAAAATCGATATTGAGAGCTGTCGCTGTTGTTATATTATTCGCAGTTGTGAAAATAACTCTCAGCTGGTACGTATTTGTTCCTGCGGTCGGTGCTGTATCCACTGTTGTATCAGCAATCGAAAAACTATCCGTAGCTGCGGTAGTACTAGTTCGCGACAGAGTTCTTGTATGAATTTGTACTGTTCCCCTATATAATCTCACCTCAAAAACAAAGTTTGAATTGGCTGCAGTTGTTAGCGCGACACTGAGTGCATAATCAAGCTTTACATTCTGCAAAGCGTTAACCGGGATTGCCAGCGTAGCAATGGGAACTTCTGTATTTAACGGCGGATAAACAGTGAGCGGCCCGTTGGTTCTTGTGAAGAGCAAGGTTGGTGTACTGCCTGTGGCGCCGGTTGGTCCTGTTGCTCCAGTTGGGCCCGTTACTCCTGTTACTCCTGTTGCCCCGGTTACACCAGTCGAGCCGGTTGAGCCTGTTGCTCCAGTCACTCCCGTTGAACCGGTTACTCCGGTTGAGCCTGTTTCTCCAGTTGCTCCAGTTACTCCTGTTGAGCCTGTTGCGCCGGTTGCGCCTGTTAATCCCGTTACACCTGTTGGG